>NZ_JAFCTI010000006.1:0-246108 GCF_049895945.1 Pseudarthrobacter sp. DSP2-3-2b1
CCTCCCTCACACGCCCGCGACTGCTGAGGAAGCGTCGGATACAGTTCCCGCGCTTGTGAGTCATTCGGTGCCCGCCCGGACGAAACCCCGGTGCTTCGCACCGTTCTCTTCCGGCCACCAATTCCCTCAATCGGGTCTGCTTGGAAGACAGGCCGGGGCGACGATCTCTTTCACGGGCCATGACGCCCAGCCGAAAACCGGAACCACCCCGGCCCCTCCCAAGGCCACCGTAAACGACGACCACCCCACGTCAACAGGGGTACTTAAGAGATACAAGCCATCAAGGCGCCAGACCAACCGGCCCACAACTCCAAAGTGAAGAGAGCCATCAAGGCCGAAGCCACCCAGTGCATCGCGGCGGCCGACAGGATGAAAGGGGTGAATGCGCTCGGCCCCGATGAGCTAAACGCGAAGGGCCCGATGAATCAGACGGTCAGACGGACCTGTCGGACGATTGAGGGGAATGAAATGCCGGTTGTGGTTCAATCTGCCTCGTCCCCATGTGATTTCTAATGAGAAAGAAAAAAACAAAAGGCTCAATGACATAGAATAGGTACGCAAATGGATGCCCGTATACGCTAAATATAAGCTGCATCAATAGGTAGCAATACAAGATAATCCATCTAGGGTCATCAGTGCTGAGGGCTCTGCGATATACAAACGCGAGACAAAATGCGATAATCAAGGGCCCAATAAATGTTCCAAGCGGCCCCCAGTCGAGGTAAAATGCGTTGACGGATCCTAGTGCCAAGCCAAAACCTTGGAAATCATATCCGAAAACATCTTTGAGGTAGAGGTCAACGCTAGGCTCCATGAGTATTGGCGAAAAAAACTGTTGTCCCATTTGCAAAGGCAACGAGCCTGGAAAGACGCTCATTGTTGTGTCGAACGTCTGAGCAGTCCCGTAGACATAATTGAGTATAGGAGCAAACCAAACACCAGCACCTGAAAATCCTTGGAGTTGCAGGTCAGTATTATATGACTCACCCCAAGAAGATAGATTCCTGACATAACCAGCGACGCTCAAAGCCGCTACGGAAAATAGACCGATAGGCACCAGTTTGCGAAGTTTATAGTTTTTTCGCCATAATACGAAGAGTAGTGCAAAGACTAGAGGATTCACGGCCACGCCGCGATTGCTCATCCCTAGGGCGAGGACTATTGCCAGCAGGCAAATTGCACCTGGAATAAACTTTGCGCGATAACCCTTAAGAATTAACATCTCGATGAAGCCACAGGCGATCATGATATGCAATCCCACAACAACAACTGTGGAGACGTATCCATTCACGAGGAAGGTAACCCGGGTGAGATTGGGGTTCCCGCTGAATGCGGGGAGGACTCCCGCCTGAGAGTATGCATACCCGTAGGTGAGAAGAGTTATCACACTCACGGTAAGTACGAGTTGGCGTTTGAATATTTGCCGGACCGGCTCGGAGCCCGAGGCTTTGGGCAAAGCTACAGTTCGACGACCGGGTGGCAGTGCAATCACCCACCCGAGAGCAAAGGCTAGGCCCGACAGCGTGCACATCAGAATCATCTGGTTTGTATGCACCATCGGCGGGCCTAAGAAAGACAGACCGCTGTAGAGGAAGAAGACCGGAAGGTATATCCTGGCCGCGCTGAGGCCAATAGATGCCTCTTCTTTTACGAGTACAGCGAAGTACAGCCAAATTGTACCGACGGCGGTAACGAGCGCCATGCGGACGTCCCCGAACAATCCATACATGATAAACGGCAGGGCAAAAATTAGTAATAGTGTCCGAAGGGAAAAGGGTTTCGTTGTAGTGATTATACTTCCGGCCAGTTCAATGTCACGGCGTTTCATGTCTGGCCTCTTCTCCGGTGGTCTCGGATTTTACTCTCTTGTTGCCTGTAGCAGGTGTTCGAAAGAGAACTCGGAGAGCCCGGGTGAAGTCTGACGGCTTCGGGAGGAAATCTCTTGGATTTCCCCCGACAGCAAACGCAAGGAGCGCGTGAGTCGTCAGGTAGCCTATAACGGCCGCTGCCGACGCTCCATTTGCACCCCATAGTGGACCCAGAATAAACAGGGAGATTAGACCTATCACCGCGCCCACTACTTGGGAGGACGTCATTCGAAGGCCTAAGCCGCCAGCCACAAGGGCCATTGACCCTACATAGTTCCCGATCATGAATACGCTTCCACACAGAAGAATCCAAATACTAGTGACGGCCCCATCGAATTTGTCACCAAAAAGTACCGAGACTATGAGGGGCGAAGCCGCAGCGAGCGCGAGACAAAAAATAGCTCCAACGGCAACTGATGACCTTAGGGCCCTTTGTTGGGCCGATTTTCGGTGCTCCGGTGCAATGGATGCAATTCCCCGGAATTCGCCTGCGCCAAGAGCATGAGCTAGTCCGATAGGTATCGTGCAGATTGTGACGGCAACGGCGTAGAGCCCGGAGTTAAAGCTTCCAATGAGTGGAAGAACGATGATTTGATCGATGCGATTTGAGACGGCCTCGGCTATGGAACTTCCGGCGAAGGGGATACTGCCGCGGATCAGTCCACGGAGCGGATAGAAGGGTCCGAAGATTGCAACTCGAACCGAGACCCAGCCGACCATTGCGGTGGCTACGAGTCCGCCAAGGTTAGCCAGCATCACCCAGGTCACGGTGAGTTGTCCCCCGAGTGTTCCGATGACGATTAGAACTGTGTTAACCAATGGTTGGGTCAACTGCAGCAGTGCTACCGCCCTGAAGCGTTCGTTGGCTATCAGTACGCTTTCGTCACACATCCACGAAATCATGAGCGGGGCCATCGCCACGCCCGCGACCAGTATGGCGTGCTCAGTGCCTTCGAGGGAATCAAAGAACAATTTGTCGAGAGCCAGTCCGAGCAGCAGTGCGAATGGAAAAGCGCAAAGAGCGATTAATCTCGCGCATCGAACAACAGGCCCGAAGGCCACCCTGGCAGCTAGCCGTCGCACTTCCAGCGGGACGCCGATACTCAAGAGTATTGGGATGAGAAAGAAAGCGGCGATTGCTGCTGCGGTTTCACCTCGACCATCAGGCCCTAGAGCACGAGCTATCAGAGGTGCGTTTATCAGGCTCAGGGAGCTGCTTGCTATTCGCCCAAGCATGATCAGGGTCGGACGGTTGGCAAAGAGTTTCTCAGCAAGCTTCAAGTCGCACTGAACCGTTCTTTAAGAAATTGTTGGAATCGCGCCGAGGCCGGTCTCACATGCAGCGCGTCACTTGGTCGTGGTGTGTGACTTGGCGAGTTACTTACTCTGGCGTGTATCGGGAAAGGTCCTAGGGGCCCTTGGTCCGCTGGCAGTGAAATTTGTGTCAAAAGAGTAGTTCGACACTTTCTCTTGGTCGATGTGTTGATCAAAAGTGGTAGAACTTGAAACCCTCTGAGCGGCGGCCAACTCTTCAACCGATTCGTGACGGTAGTAGCCGTAGGCGTATGCGTCGGGTCCCCTTGAGGGCAACCTGTTGAGAACAACTCCCAATATGTTTGCGTTAACCATCTCTAGGGTGCGCAGCGACTTCTCCAAGTCATGACGCTTAACCCTCTGCGCGCTAACGATCAAGACCACGCCGCCCACATTCTGGGAAAGAACGGCCGCGTCCGTTACTGGCAGTAGCGGGGGAGCATCCACAACGACAGTGTCAAAAATCTGTTCTAGGTGCGTCAGAACGTCTTGCATCGCTTGGGAGCCCAAGAGTTCACTAGGATTTGGTGGGATCTGACCAGACGTGAGCACAAAAAGGTTATCCGTTCCCCAAGGCTGAAGGAGCTCGGTGAGCTCTGCCGCGCCGACGAGGGCTGTGGTTAGCCCAGCTGTCCGGTCGAGGCCCAGATACTCGTTGACCATAGGGCGTCTGAGGTCGGCGTCAACCAGACATACTGTCTGTCCTGCCTGCGACAAAGCAATTGCCAAGTTGGTTGCCGTTGTGCTCTTACCCTCTCCGGGGACCGAAGATGTTATCAGCACCGTATTGGCTTTTCCGGATACGTTGGCGAACTGCAGGTTCGTTCTCAATTGTCGAAATGACTCTGCTCTCGGGCTCTGCGGCGCGGCTTGCGTGAGCAACGGGCTTCGCGTCGCATCATTTTCGAATGCAATGCCCCCTAGCAGTGGCGCGTTGGTAACTTGCCGCAGGTCGCTTTCGCTCCTGATGCGACTATCGAGAGTAGAACGCATTACTGCAGAACCGACTCCGACAGCCAAGCCAATGACCAATCCCAAGGCAAGATTCAATTTCGTATTCGGCGCGGAAGGCAACGTCGGAGCTTTGGCAGGTTTGATAACTGACAGACTTACGGGCGAGGAGCCTCCCGCAGTTGGCCGTTCCAGCGACTCGATTGTCACCACTAGACTGTTCGCTATTGCCTGTGCCATAGCGGCAGCCTGGACGGGTGACGTGTCCGTAACCGAAATGTTTATGAGTACTGTGTTTAGCTCGGTAGTGGCCGATACTTTTCCGGACAGTTCCTCAGCCGTCAGTGACAACCCCAGAGCATCAATTGCAGGCTGGAGGACGGCCGGTGAATTGACTGTCTTCACATAGGATTGAACCCGCGCTTGACTGAAGGAGTTGCCTTGTTGAAGCTCCTGCACCGATCCTGAACTTTGTATGGCCACAAAGAGTTGTGTCGCCGACGTATAGGTTGGTTTGGTCAGCATCGCCGAGCCTCCTCCGATTAGGAGGCCGGCCAATGTAACACCAACGATCAGGATCCAGTTTTGGCGCAATACGCGCAGATAGTCTCGTATGTCCAACTGGGTCCCCCTAAGTAGAACGAGCCTTCGGCGGTACGGCGCCGGGCGTTCTCTGGCCTTGATGTGTCGTTATAATGGTACCCGCCAGGAATGCTTGGAGTGACTGCGGCCGAGGTGGTAGACAATTGCGTCTCTTCGTGCCTCTCCCCTTCGTCCCGACTTCGACAGAACTCGCGGCGCTGCCCACCTAACAGTCGTGGGGATAGCGGACCCCGCACGCCTTCTGGCGCGAAGTCCCGTTGTTCGCCAGCTCCGCGTCTCGGGCAACTGGCACGCGACACCCCATTGGTGGGAATCTCCGCATGTTCCATCCCTGGAGACTGCCCGCTGGCACCGGCAAAGTAGGTCCCCTGCTCGTAGGGCAGGCCCTCAGAAAAGACCAGAGGTTGAGGCAGCCTTCACTCCGCCCTGGGCTCCTTGGGTGTTGGGGCAAGACGAGAGGCGGACTTGTCACTGCGCGGCTAGGTAACCTTTGGTGGCCGGTCAGTTCTTCCGGATGGTGTGGAGGTAAAGCAGTTGGTCAGTCATTTGAATTGCAACTGCTGGCAGGTTTCTACGGGCGTGATATCAGCGCCAGGGCAGCGGCCGCCCTCAACGTTGTGCTTCGCACACGTAGTTGGATTACGAGCGTCGGTAGTCCGAGTGATTCCACGAGCAGGGTGGGCTCGGACTGGGCCCCTTACAAAGATGCCAAAGTCTAAAGTTGCGACGGCAACCCATCCCGCCACATGGATGCCGCCATCGCCGGCGGCTAGGGAATCGTCCTCTGGGTTGGCGAGCATTGACATACATACAGTCGTCGGTGGGGTCTATAAGCTGCACGTGGGCCAATCAGGTGTGGTCCGCCGCATGACATCCTTGCTCCTATCGCGTATCAACATCCTCAAACACCAGAAACGTCTGGGTATCCAGCACCCCCGGCATTGACTGGAGCTGATCGAAAATGACCCGCCGCAGGTCGGTGTTGTCGATGGCACGCACCAGAAGGATGACGTCAAAGTCTCCTCCCACCAGAGCGATGTGGTGCACCTCCGGGATCGATTTGAGCTCCTCCCGCAGTTCGCGCCAGGAGTGTTGGCTGACTTTGAGCGTCACGTAGGCGGAGGACTTCAGGCCCGCCTTGATGGGGTCTACTAGGGCCGTGAACTTGGTCAGAACGCCTTCGCAGGTCAGCCTGGCGATGCGTGTATAGGCATGGGCCCGGGAGATGTGGACGTTCTCGGCCACCTGCGTCACGGACATTCTGCCGTCCCGTGTGAGTTCAGTAATGATCCTGCGGTCGACATCGTCCAGCGGCACCTCGGTGGTGTCTCCTTCACGTCCTGCCAATTTGTCCACTCTCCCACTCGTTGTCCTGATCACATTTGCGATTCGTCTTCCAGACTAGGCTGATTTGTCGGTACCTTCCACGATTCAGTGAATTAGTGGATACGAAACGCATCTCGGGACGATACTGGGAATGACTAGTGGCTACAGAAGGACTGACCAATGACGATCTCCGCGGACCACTCTGCGCCGGACCAAGCCCAACGGTTTCCGGCTCAAGACGCCGTATCCGAAGCGGTGCGGAAGTTCGGCATCACTGCCGAGGACTACATGCTTCCCGCCCACCACCAGATTGAAATGGTGGGCCCGGACGGACGGCTCAAGGCCGAAAACGAGCAGGGCACCGAACCCGGCCACGAATACCCGCTGCCCGCCGACGAAGAACTGTTGGCAGCATACGAGCAACTCGTCGTTGGGCGCCGGGTCAACGACCAGAACTCGGCCCTCGTCCGCCAGGGGCGCATGGCTGTCTACCCGTCCAGCCACGGCCAGGAAGCATGCCAGGTGGCAGCAGCGCTCTGCCTTTCTGAGGGCGACTGGATCTTTCCCACCTACCGCGACGCAGTGGCAGTCATGGCAAAGGGAGTCGATCCCGTGGAGGTCATGACCATCTTCCGGGGCGACTGGCACAGCGGCTACGATCCCGCCAAGCATAAGGTGGGCATCCAGTGCACCCCTCTCACCACCCAGCTCCTCCATGCTGTGGGCGTGGCCCATGCGGCCAAGCTCCGCGGTGAGGACACCGTGGTGCTGGCGATGTGCGGCGACGGCGCCACCAGTGAAGGCGACTTCCACGAGGCCCTGAACTTCGCCGCCGTCTTCCACCTGCCCGTGATCTTTTTCGTCCAAAACAACAAGTACGCCATTTCAGTGCCGCTGTCGCAGCAGTCAGTGGCGCCGTCGCTCGCCCACAAGGCTGTGGGCTACGGCATGGCCGGCGAACGCGTGGACGGCAACGATGTGGTGGCCCTCCTCGCAGTACTGGACCGGGCAGTCAAGCTTGCCAGGAACGGCTCCGGGCCGCTCCTGGTGGAAGCGAACACCTACCGGATGCAGGCACACACCAACGCCGATGACGCCACGCGCTACCGGCCGGATAGCGAGGTGGCCGAGTGGCTGGCCAAGGACCCCATCAGCCGCATGAAGACCTACCTCACGGACCGGGGCCTGCTGGACGACGACGGGAACGCCAGGATCGCGGCGAAGGCAGAAGCAGTTGCCACCCAGCTTCGCGAGGGCCTGAGCGAGGACGTCCCCGTGGACCCGCTGGAACTCTTCCGGCACGTGTTCTCCGTACCCACACCCCAGCTGAAGGAACAGTCCGCCATGCTCGCGGATGAACTGGCCCGCGAAGCGTCATCTGAGGAGCCCAGCAAATGAGTCCCACCGTGACCACATCGTCCGAGGCGAACGGCAACGTCAGCGCGGCAACTGCACGGGCAGCCGCAACCGCCGCCGCAGCCGAAGAAGCGACAGGACCGCAGGCCATCACCATGGCCAAAGCCCTCAACACGGCGCTGGCCGATGCGATGCAGGCCGACCCGTCCGTGCTTGTCTTCGGTGAGGATGTGGGCCTCCTTGGGGGCGTCTTCCGCATCACCGACGGACTGACCAAAACCTTCGGACAGCAGCGCTGCTTCGACACACCGCTGGCCGAGTCGGGCATTGTGGGCATGGCAGTGGGTATGGCCATGAACGGGATGCGCCCCGTGGTGGAGATGCAGTTCGATGCGTTTGCCTACCCGGCGTTCCAGCAGATCGTCAGCCACGTCGCCAAGATGCACAACCGCACCAAGGGCGCCCTGAAGCTGCCCATGGTGATCCGGGTCCCGTACGCCGGCGGGATCGGGGGAGTGGAGCACCACTGCGACTCATCCGAGTCCTACTACGCTCACACCGCCGGCCTGAAGGTGTTCACCCCCGCGACCGTCGCCGATGCCTACCGCATGCTAAGGGAGGCCATCGATTCGGACGATCCGGTGATGTTCATGGAACCCAAGAAGCTCTACTGGTCCAAGGACATGGTGGACCTGACGGACCTCCGTGCGCAGCACGCCGCCAATACGCAAGCTGGCACATCCTCCGAAGGCAGGGCAGCCGTCGTCCGCCCCGGGACCGACGCGACCCTTATTGCCTATGGACCATCCGTTCCCACCGCGCTGGCCGCGGCAGCAGCGGCCGCCGAGGAGGGCCGCTCGCTGGAGGTCATCGACGTCCGCTCGATCGTCCCCTTCGACGACGAGACGGTCTGTGCGTCCGTCCGCAAGACCGGCCGTGCCGTGGTGATCGCCGAAGCGCATGGTTTCGCTTCCGTATCCTCCGAGATTGTGGCGCGGGTCCAGGAGCGCTGCTTCCATTACCTGGCAGCACCGATCCGCCGCGTGACAGGGTTCGATATCCCCTACCCGGCACCGAAGCTTGAGCACTACTATCTGCCCGGCGTGGACCGTATCCTCGACGCCGTTGACGACCTCCAGTGGGAGAACTGACCATGACCTCAGCACTGCAAGTATTTATGCTCCCCGACCTGGGCGAAGGCCTCACCGAAGCCGAGCTGCTCAACTGGCTGGTGGCCGTGGGGGATGAGATCCGGGTGGACCAGCCCATCGCCGAAGTGGAAACAGCCAAGTCCGTAGTTGAAGTGCCCTCGCCCTATGCCGGCACTGTCACCGTGCTCCACGGCGAGCCTGGGCAGACCCTGGAGGTGGGCAAACCGTTCATCTCAGTGGCTCCTGTGGGTGCACCGGTCCCGGCGGCCGAGGCGGCGGCCGATACTTATCGTGAGGAAGAGAAGGCCGGTTCAGGGAATGTTCTGATCGGTTACGGGACGCCGGGCGGGAGTGGCGCCACCGGGCGGACGCGGGCTCCCCGCAGCGTTGCGGCTCTGGGGTCCGGCAGCGACAGCGCACCGCCGCAGCCTTCAGATTCCGAGGAGGCGGCCGATGACCTGCTGCTGCTCCGCACCCGGGTCCCCGGAAAGCTCGGCGCCGTCATCTCACCGCTCGTTCGGCGGATGGCTCGGGAACACGGCGTTGATCTCGGTGCTGTCCATGGTTCCGGCGACAGTGGCCTGATCATGCGCAAGGACGTGGAAGCTGCCATCAGCAGTCCGGTGCCGGCAGCGGCAGGCTCCACCGACGTGGAAACGCCAGTTTCCGCTGCGCCCCAAACGCCGAAGCCAACTCAGGGCGCCGAAGGAACTGACTCCCGCACAGGGCTGCGCATTTCCGCCCGGACCCCGGTGAAGGGCGTCCGTAAGGCCGTTGCCGCCAACATGGCCCGCAGCCGTTCGGAGATCCCTGAAGCCACCGTCTGGGTGGACGTGGATGCCACTGCGCTGGTGGAGCTCCGGGCAGGGCTGAAGAAGTCCGATCCGCACATGACCCCCGGGCTACTGGCGTTCATCGCTCGTTTTGTCACCGCTGGGTTAAAACGCTTCCCGGAGCTGAACACACGTATCGAAACCTCATCGGACGGCTCCCCGGAGATCGTGTCGTTCGACGGGATCAACCTTGGCTTTGCGGCGCAGACGGACCGCGGGCTGATGGTTCCCTCCATCCGCAGCGCGGACAAACTGAGTGCCCGCGAACTGGACGGGGAGATCCGCCGGCTCACCGCCGTCGTACGCGACGGCAAGGCGACGCCGGAGGAACTGGGCAGCGGGACGTTCACGCTGAACAACTACGGTGTCTTCGGTGTGGACGGTTCCGCCGCCATTATCAATTACCCTGAGGTGGCAATCCTCGGGGTGGGACGCATCATGGACAAGCCGTGGGTGGTGGACGGGGAACTGGCTGTGCGCAAGGTCAGCGAACTGACGCTGACCTTTGACCACCGCGTGTGCGACGGTGGCACAGCTGCCGGGTTCCTCCGGTTCGTAGCGGACGCGATCGAGAACCCGGGGTCGGTCTTGGCCGACATCTAAGCGGCCTTCCCATAGGGGACCATCCAGCCTGCACTCAGGGTAGTTATAGAAACGTTATGTAAGCTGGATGGGTGAATTCTTGGTCAAGCAGTGGAACTTTAACAAAAACGGATCGCCCGGCTGGGCCCCGAAACGGGCTGATGTCAGGGCGGAAGCATGCGCTCGACGGACTGCGGACTGTTGCGGTGGCGTTCGTCTTCCTCTTCCATACCGTGACGGAGCTGGTCCCCGGCGGGTCCATCGGCGTGGACGTGTTCTTCACCCTTAGCGGGTTTGTGATCACCCTGCTGATCATGAAGGAATACCAGGCAACGGGCCGGCTGCGCCTGGGCGTTTTCTACGCTAAGCGGCTCGCCCGGCTCTGGCCGGCGTTGCTGGCTGTCTGCGCCGTGGTGGTGACTGTGGGCTTTGTCTTTCCCCGGTCGGGGTGGGGCGGCCAGGAAGCCAACGCCATTCCAGCTGCGTCCTACGTGATGAACCTGGCCAACTTCGGCGTCTTCGGTTCCTCCACCGGCGGCAACGCGCTGAGCCCCACCTGGACCCTGGCCGTGGAGGAGCAGTTCTATCTGGTGTGGCCGGTGCTGCTGCTTGTCATGCTGCGGTTCTGGAAAGTCCGAACCGTCACCTGGCTGACCGCCGTTCTGGCGGCAGGCTTCCTGGTGTCACGGTTCTTCCTTGTCATAGCCGGGGCGCCGCTGTCCCGGCTGTACAACGGGCCGGACACCAGGGCGGATCAGCTGCTGCTCGGGTGCACGCTGGCCCTGGTGTTTGCCTCCGTCACTCCCGGTTCCCGGGTCCATGCTTCCCTGCAGGCCGGTGCGCGCTGGGCCGGTCCCCTCGCCGGGCTGGCCCTGGTGGTTGCGGTATTCGCCCTAAGAGAGCCCGGTACGCCGGGGACGTGGTTCAGCATCTTCTGGACCTTTGGCCCCACGCTGTTGGCGCTGCTGGCCGGGGTGGTCATCGGGTCGCTGGTCCTCCGGCCGGCCGGTCCGGCCTCGAGGATCCTGAGCCACCCCTGGCTTGCCAACCCCGGCCGCGACCTCTCTTACGCCGCCTACCTTTGGCACCTGCCCGTCTATCTCCTGCTGATGCCGCTTGTGCCGTCACTTTGGCTTCGCGTACCGCTGGCAGCGGCCCTAACGGTACTGATGGCCTACCTATCATTCCGATTCGTGGAACGGCCCCTCCGCCGCTGGGCGTCCGGAAAGCTGGAACCGGAAGACCGGACCCCGCAGCGGGAAGAAGCCAGGGTAATGCGGCAGGCGTAAGTACGACGGCTGTCCGGAGTGGGCTACGACGCGTCGATCATGCTGACGCCGTCGTCAGGAAGTCGCTGCGACCGTGTACGTGAGCAGGACGATCTCCGAGTCCTCCAGCCGGCGGGCATCGAGCAAGTAGAGGCCGGTCGGGGGCACGCCCTTGAAGGTGCGGTGATCGCCGGCGACGATCTTCGGCCCGATCATCAGGTAGAGGACGTCGACGAGCCCGTGGGCCAGCAGGTCGGTCCAGAGGGTCCGGCTCCCGAACACCAGCGTCTCGCCGTCGCGCTTGCGAAGGTCGGCAACGGCGTCCATAGCCCGGGCGCGGGGCACAATGGTGGTCTGCCCACGCCATGGCCCGGTCTCCTCGGGCGTGAGGGTATCGGAGATGACGGTGATGGGGATGCCGTCCGCGTAGCGCCGGGCGATGTAGCTCTCATCCTCGCTCGCGTCCGGATTGTCCAGCTGCTGGGGCCATTACGCGAGCATGCCCCGGAATGTTGTGGCACCGAAGAGGAGCGAGCTGGCCTGGGCCATGCGTTCGGCGTTGTGCATTCCGAGGCTTGGTCCATGGGCATGGCCATCACGTTGCCGCCCGGACCCTCGGTGTAGCCGTCCACGCTGACAAGGCTGCTCACAACGATCTTTCCCATGGCCCTTTCCTTCTGGTGCACCGCGCCAGCGGACGTTAGGCCGCTGCCTCCGAGTGCTCAGCACACCGGACCGTGGCAATCAGCGGCCCGCCGCCGTCGTCCTTCTGATAGCGCGTCACGTGGTTGGTGGTCTTGCCGCACGACGGGCAGAAGGTTTTGTGTTGTTTGTCCCCATATCCAGAGTGTAAGGGGACGGAAGTTACGTGCAGGTATCCGGAATGATAAATCCCCTGGGACCACCGCGTACGGGACGGGCCGTGGGTTGAACCCCTGCGTCGTACTGGTCAGTAGTCGTGCTGAAAAAGCTGAGTACGGGCTACTCGTGCTTTGGGCCGGGACAATCCCTTTAATGTAATTGTCGGCGGGACTCTGGGTTGGTGCCCTACGGTCGCCGCCGGCACCATCATCGCCTTACTGCATAACCACAGCGCCCGCCCGACGCGACAACAGAAAGCGGCAGGGATCCCATGAGAATCAGAGTGCCCAGCGGGGACGGCCTGGATCCTGGGGATTGCCCCCACCAGTTTGTCGGCCGTTGTGATGCGTGTGCCGCTCCGGCGATGCAGCTGGAGTCTTTTGAACCGCGGGACCGGCAACCCATGGCTATACAGCCGTTCGAATTCCAGGCGGAGCCGCCTCAGTAGGTCAGCGCCGCCGGGCCGGTAAACTTTGCCGGTGACGAGAAACGGTGCGGGCCCCAGGGTGACCAAGCAGGAGTGGATCAAATACGGTGCACTCTTGGTGCTGGCCGTTCTTGCCTTCGGGGTGGCCGCACTCGCCCTGATGAACACGCGCGGCACTGGGGAGGCTGCCCCTGTGACTGTTGCCCCGCCGTCGGCCGCTGCCTCTGCCGTTTCAGCGCCGGCTGCCGCTCCGGCACCCACACAGGCTGCCACCGCGGCGGCCCAGCCGCCGAAAATCCAGCTTCCCACCGAGCCCGTCCTCCTGATTGTGGGCGATTCGTACACTGCGGGTGTGGGCGCAGACACGGAAGACCAGGGCTGGGCGTACCTGGTGGCCGGCGAGCTCGGCTTCCCCACCAACATCGACGGCGTGGGCGGAACCGGGTTCATGTGGGGCGGCGGGCAGGATGACCGTGGCCTTGAATACAGTGTCCGGCTGCAGGAAATCGCCGCCACGGACCCGGCCTTCGTCCCCAACCTCCTGATTCTCCAGGGCGGCCAGAACGATGCTGTGGCCAACGACCCCGCCGCACTCGAGACCGCCACCACGGAGACCATCGAAGCGGCCCGCACGCTCTGGCCGGGCGTCCAAGTGGTGGTGCTGGGGCCCTCCGCGCCCCAGCCGCTGGCTGAACAGCTCCGCGACGCGAACAACGCCGTCCGGGTGGGAGCCGAAGCCGCCAACGCGCCGTTCATCAACGCCTACGCTGCCGGCTGGTTCACGGCTGCCAACAGCCAGGACTTCTACACCGACGGCGCCCACGTGGACACCGCAGGCCACCGCTACCTTGCCGACAAGTTCCTGGAAGCGTGGAACACCCTGGTCCAATGAGCCGCCCTCCCGCAGGGACCCGTGGGTAGAATCGAAGGCCAAGACGAACGCAAGTGCTTTCCGGAGGTACGGAGTAACAATGTCAGAATGGCTCGACGTCGGCGCGGACAACTATGTGCTGGTCACCGAAGGTTCACTGTTGAATACCGGCCTGATTGTGGGCTCGGAGCGGGCCATGGTGATCGATACCGGCTGCGGGCCGCGGCAGGGGCAGGAGATCCTCGATGCGGTGCGGGAGAAGACTCAGTTGCCCCTCGTCGTCGTCAACACCCACGCCCACTACGACCACTTCTTCGGCAACGCCATCTTCGCGTCCGACGGCGTTACAGAGTTCTGGGCGCACGAGAACTGTGCGCGCGAGATCGAGGCGCACGGGGACCTGCAGCGCAGGTTTGTGGGGACCCTGGAGCCGGAGATGTCCACCGGTGAGGGCGAGAACGTGGAACTGGTGGTGCCCAACGCGATCGTCCGGGACCAGCCCGTGCTGGTGGACCTGGGCGGCGTGACCGCCACACTCTTCTACCTGGGCCGCGGCCACACCGACGGCGACCTCCTGGTGGGCAGCCCCACCTCCCTCTTCGTGGGCGACCTCGTGGAGCAGGGCGCTCACCCGTCCTTCGAGGATTCCTTCCCGGAGGACTGGGCCGATTCGCTCCGGCACATTTCCGCCCTGCGGCACCGCTACGAGTTCCTGGTGCCCGGCCACGGCCATCTCTGCAGCGACCAGTTCGTCAGGACCATGGCCAACACCATGACCACCGCCGTCCGCCAGGCCCAGCAGTCCATCCGCGAAACCCCCACCGACGCCACCAAGGCCATCCCGGTGCTGCCGTACGGGCCCGAGCAGTCGCGCTGGTTCATCAAGCGCCTTCAGGAGACCCGGCCGCTGCACTAGTCGAGGAACATCCTGTGGACTCGGGAGTCCGTCCTCTTGACCGTGGCGGCCGTTCTGGCCACCATTGTGCCTGTGACATCCTGTTCGACCGGCTGGGGGACCCTCGGGCTGCACGCCATTGGTTCGGTCCACGTCGAAAGGTTTGTCATGAAATTCACTAAGGCACTGGTCACCGCCGCCCTAGGTTCTTCCGCGTCAGGGCTCCTGCTGCTTGCATCCTCCGGCGCTGCCGTCGCCGACCACACGCACGCCAAAGTCGTTGGCAACGGCCAGTGCGTTGTTCTGGCTGAAGGGGCAGGGGAAGAGCACGTTGTCCTGCCCGACGCCGTCTTCGAAAACAACCCCAACGTGGACATCCCGAAAACGCTGAACCGGGCCCACCCGCTGCACGTGCTGGTGCATCAGGGACGTGCCGGCGAGAACAACGACCTGTACGTCTACGGAACACCCGCCGCGGACGCAGCTTGTGCAGCCGGGTACGTCAACCGGTAGCCAGAAGAGATGCATCGCCCGCGGCATGACGTAGTGCCGCGGGTCCGGCCCACCGAGGGGGTCCAGCCATGGCAACTGCGGCAGCCGCCGTCGTGCAGTCCAGGCCGCCACGGCTTCGCCTGGTGCGCGTCCTGGCGTGGGTGATGGTGGCGGTGGCCGCCGTCGGACTTTTCGGGATCGTGGATCTGATGACGTTGCCGGGATGGGTTGACCAGCGGTATGAATGGGCGGTCTCGCTGGAGGCGAGCTGGGGCAGCCTGTTCACCTTCATCATCGCCGGCTCATTTGCCGGCATTGCCCTCAACCCGGCCAGGCCGTGGCCCGGAACAGTGCTGCTTGCGATCGCCGTCGCAGCACTCGTGCTCGGTTCGATCGCCGGCCTGGACGGCAGGCCGCTGCCGGTGGCGGCACTGTTAAGTGCCGCCGTCGTACTTCTCCTGTGGCTGGGCTGGAAGCACTTCGAGCCCTTTCCCCGGGGGTGGGCTGTGAGCTGGCCGTACCTGCTGGTTGCCGCGGCCGGGGTTCCGCTCTGGCTGCTCTATGCGCTGCACGCGCTGGAGATGTCCCGGACGAATCCGAATGCCGGCCACGCCACCTGGAACATCGAGCATTGGCCCGTCCAGGGCTCCGCCGGCATTGCCCTGTGCCTGACTGCACTGGCCTTGGCCTGCTGGCCTGCGGGCAGGCCGCTGATGAGGATTGCCGCAAGCCTGTCGGCGGCCTACATCGGCGCGGCTATGCTCGCGTACCCTGACCGCGAAGGGGCCATGGAGGGTCCGATGTGGGGCGTGGCCATGGTCCTGTGGGGGACGGTGCTGGCGCTCCTGCTCCCGCGGCAGCGGCCGGCCCCGGAGGGATAAGGGCACACGGCTCCGGCTGTCCCCAAGGACCGCCGCAGGCACTGCAAATGTTCAAAAGGACACAACGCAGCCCCCGGCCGTCTGGCCGAGGGCTGCTTTTGGTTCTGCGGACTATCAGTTATTCACGATCTCGACAGGACCCGCAAGGGTGTCGCAAACAGTCACATCGTTGCCTGACGCGTCCACTGCTTCGCCGAGGACGGCGAGTGAGCCGATGTCCGCGACATCGCAGAGCGTGGCGGCAACGGCCGCTGCAACGTTGGCGTCAACGGCGTCCTTGACGATGACATCGCCAACGGTGACGTTGACCAGACCGTCATTGACGGTGGTGTTTTCCTTGGCCTGCGACGGTGCTGCTACGGCGCCGACCAGGAAAAGGGTTCCGGCGGCTGCTGCGGTGGCTTTTTTGAGAAATGACATAGTTTTGCTCCCTCTTTTTGGGCCCAATACAGGGTCCTCGATTGGTTGCTTTCTTGTGAGACCGTGGAATACGGCGGTGAAATTCGGCTGGCTCGCGGTTGCGGAAGTTGGTGGTCAGTGACCCGAGATTCTTCCTGCCGCTATGGAATTACGTTGTTCGCTGAGTGCCGTTCACCCAGAAAACACTAATGCTAAGCATGCTTACGGTCAAATGTTGCCGTGCCGCATTGTCGGTTTTTCCGCGTCATTCCGGGCTCAAATCCGCGTCATAATTTGTGTCACTTGAGCAAATCTTGAGGGTGCATTTCATAGCATCGCAGCATGGGTAGGTATGGGGGAGCGCGCTACGCGCGGCAGTCCAGGGGCGAGCTCCGCCGACGTCGAATGCAGTCAGTTTCCTATGTGGCGCTTGCTGTGCTGGGCGTGGCCACGGCAGCCGTGGTGATGATGGCGCTTAGCCGCTGATCCACGCTGCCGGGTACCCATTGACCGCTGGGTACGCTCTGGCCACGCGGATCGAGAAGAAGCCGCGGGCCGGTGCGTGCAGTCAGCGCGCTGGGCTTGAGGCCGTGGCCTGCCGCATGCTGATGCCCAGGGACACCCACGCCACACCAATCAGCGCAAGCACTGCGGTCCCGGAGACGGGCGGCAGCAGCCCCAGCGCATAAATCATGGGCCGCACAAGCAGGGTGGCCATCCCGAGGCAACCTGTCACTATCAGCACAGCCCGCAGGAATCCGGGGCCGGCGCCGAAGCCCTCGCTGGCCCTGCCCAGCGCGAGACCCGCCAGGAACAGGGCCAGGCCGAGGGCTGGCAACCCAAAGCTGATTCCGCCGATCGTCAGGGGCGTGAACTGGATGATGAGTCCCAGGGCGGCGATCACGCCAAAGACCAAGGCAGCCAGCCCCAGAATCCGGGCTGCACGATTCAACGCACCGGCCGGAACCAAGGCCGGGAGGCAGGAACGCAAACCCCACGCCGTCAGCAGCACGGCCAACACGCCGGGGAGACCGTAAAGCAGAAACAGGCCGGGGCTGAGGATGGTCATATAGCCGAGATCCTCACGCCAGAGCGCGTCCGGTCCGTAGGGCATCATAAACAGGAAATAGCCGTGCGCGATCCATAAGGTGCCGGCGGCAACCATGGCCCATGCCGCCGTCGTCCGCGTTCCGGGCAGGCGGGGGAACCAGCGCGTGGATGCTTCTGAAGTATTCATCGGGGCCTCCCGGACACGTTTCCCGCCATCGGGCTGGGCGGGATGGTTGCATCCTACGCCGGGCAGGGCTCCGGCGCCCGGCCTCACTGCAGATTAGGGATCGACAAACCGTGCCGCCGGGAGGAAGCTTTCCTCTATCCGCCGGCGCTGCCAATCGGCGCACCCCGGCGGGCATCAATTGAAGGCGCCGCCACGATTGGAACGTCCCGAAATGGAGGCGGGGTGGCAGGGTCCCGGCGGCCTGCAGTGAGGGACACACTGATGAAAAAACTGCTTGCTTTGCTGACCGGTATGGTCCTGATCCTGACACTCGGCGGCTTCACCCGGGCGGACGGATTTGACCGCGGGATGATCACCGTCACGTTCGACGACGGCTGGACCAGCCAGCACGAGAACGCCCTGCCGGTCCTGGATAAATACGGAATCCCGGCCACCATGTACATCATCTCCGGATCCATCAACGATCAGCCCGCCTACATGACGCAGGCGCAGATCCAGGACTTCGCGGACCGCGGCCATGAAATCGCCTCCCACTCAGTGACGCACCCGCACCTCCGGGAACTCTCCCCGGGCCAGCTCAACGCCGAGCTGACCGAAAGCCAGGCCACGCTCCGGCAGCTGTTCGGCCCCACCGCCGCTACCGGATTCGCATCGCCTTATGCCGAGTACGACGACGCCACGCTGGCCGCCATCCGGCTGCTCTACACCACCCAGCGCGCATACGACGACGACGGCACCGACAACTCCGGCTTCAACACCCGCACCAATTACGATCCCTACAACCTCAGGGTGAAGTTCGTCGAATCCGGCACCACCACGGCCACCGTGCAGGGCTGGATCGATACGGCCAAAGCCACCAACGCGTGGCTGATCCTGTCCTACCACGAGGTGGGCGAGAACATCGGCGGCGGCGTTTACACCACGGCCACGGACGTCCTCGACGCCGACATGCAGGCGGTGAGGAACAGCGGCCTGGACATCGTCACAGTGGCCCAGGGCGCTGCCGGAATAGCGGCGCAGTCGGCAGGGAGCTAGTCGCCCTCACGCCGTGCGTCGCATACCTCCCAAAGAGTCCATTGTGCGGGCTAGGCTGGGAGTGAATATGCAGAGTGATTGTGCAGTTCGGGTCTAGCAGCAGGCACCTTTAGAGGACAACGATGTCCTGTTCTGGAAGGTCGGCTCCCATGCCACGGCAACTTCCCCTCGATGAATTGACTCTCGCCCTTGCCCGTATCAAGGGCCTGCTCCTCACGCAGGAAACAGTGGAGAGGGCGGTACAGCTGCTCGCGGAAGGCATCCGCGATACCTTCCCGGACAGTGCCGGTGCCGGGGTTTCGCTCATGGACCAGCACGGCCGAAGAACCAGTACCGGTGCCACCGACCCGGTGGTGGAGGAAGCGGACGCTGCGCAGTACAGGCTGAACCAGGGGCCGTGCATCGCCGCGTGGGCCACCGAGCGCACTGTCATCGTGACCGATGTCGCGGCCGATGACCGGTGGCCCCTGTGGTCCCGGGCGATTCAGGACCTGCCCATGCGTTCGGTCATCAGTACCCCGCTGGTGAACGGGTCCTCGTGCCTGGGCGCGTTGAAAATCTACGCAACGCGGGCCGGGGCCTATGATCAGTCCTCCGCCCGGCCGCTGGAAAAGCTGGCCTACCCCGCAGCCACCCTGCTGGGAAACATCCAGACCTCCGAAGCCCCCCAGCGGTTCACCGAAGTCCTTTCGGAGGCCCTGGACAGCCGGGACACCATCAACCGCGCACAGGGATTCCTGATGCACCTTCACGGCGTGACCCCGGAGCAGGCCCTGCACGAGCTTGTGCGGCTGGCCAGAGCCGGCGGGCAATCCCTTCTTACCGTCAGCACTGAGATCCTCGAGGGCCGCAGGAGTACCTGAGATGTCGGAAGCCAGCGAGAGCAGGAAACAGCTCTGGACAGGGCTTGAGCAGGAGCAAAGCAGGCTCCTGCGCCATGCCATGACAAGGTCCGGCATCACGTGCGGGGACCTCTGGCTGCGCTACTTCAGCATCGGCGGCAATGTGGGTGAATACGAAGTGGACGCCTACATGCAGTCCCTGCTGTCCCTGCCGCCCGTCCAGCGCGACCTGATCGCGCACGCGGCGAACGAACTCATTGACGAGATGGCGCCCCCGCCGCACGCACCGTACCTGAAGGACCTCATCCCGCCCAGGCCGGCCAAGGGGCCACCGCCCAACAGTTCCCCGGGGGAGCAGGACAGGGAACCGGACGGCGGCTGACGCCATGGCGTCACATCCGGCGTGACTTGATCAGGCCCCGCCGTTGTGCCTTTCGCCAACGGCTCCGCCATCACGGGAAACGCGGGCTGAGCGCGTGCCGGCGATGCCCCTGTTCCGTTGCGGCGCGGCGTGACGTGACTTGTCACAGGTGTGACGCGCGGCTAGCGTGGCTGGTGATCACATGGGGGATCACTGCTACCAATGGAGGCCACTGTGGCTCTCATCGACTACGCCCTGGCGCTCTGTGCGCTGCTTGGCACCTTGCTCATTCCGTTTGCCGCCTTGTACCAGGTGCTGCGGCTCAAGCGCCGGGCAGTCCGGGTGCCCGCCACAATGAGTACCCGCAGCTGACATGCCGTACGTAGACATCAACCCCCACAAGGGCCGTCCCAAGTGGCAGGCCTACGCTGTCCTGGCCGTCCTGCTGCTCCTGACGGCCGGCGTGGTTGTGGCCGCCCTCACCCGCGTCTGACCCCGCCGTTCTGCGCCAGCGCCTAGACTTGCTGTTCAGTAAGTGCCGCAGAACCTTTGCCGACGTCCGGGGGGACAGTTATGCCAGATCCGGCGGATAAGAACGCACACGCCAGTGCAGACAATGCAGGGCCACCGCAGGCGCCCCGCCGGCGCCGCGACCTCCGTGGTGCCGACGGGCCGCTGCCGGGTGCCCGGACAGGAACCATGCCAGCCGTAACTCCCGATCTTTCCGAAACGCCCGACGCCGGCAGATCAGTTCCGCGCCGCAGCTCCTGGGCGGAGGCCGCCGCCGCCGCCGATCAGGCCACCAGCCCGGCTTCCGTACCCGCCCCCACCCGCCGGCCGGCCAGGCCGCCGGTCACCGCCCAGCCGCAAATCACCAGCGTTCCCACGGCGGACTCGGCCACGTCACAAGCCGTCAGCGGCGGCGTGGAAGCCGCGCCGCCGTCGTCGTCCGTCACACCGGAAGCCCCCCAGTTCCGGCGGGTCCGGCCCACCGCGGCGGACGTCATCGCCGAGACCCCCATGCCTGACTTCATCAGCTCGCCGGGCCTGTTCGTGCGCGAGCAGAAGCCGCGGCCGGTGGGCGGCGTCCGCGGTGCCGTCTACAACGCCACCGGCGGGGCCTGGAACATGGGCCCCGGCGCCAAGCAGCGCCAGGAAGATGAACTTGGCCGCCGCATTTCTCGCCAGCTGCAGGGCAGCTACAACACGGCGGTGCTGAGCCTCAAGGGCGGCATCGGCAAGACCTCCACCACGGTGGGCGTGGGCCTGACCCTGGCCGAATTCCGCGGCGACGCGCCCTGCGCCATCGACGCGAACCCGGACTCCGGCGACCTCGTGGAACGCGCCCTGGGCGAGGGGATCTACCAGCAGTCCAGCCCGCGCACCATCACGGACCTGCTGAACAACATCGAATCCATCGACTCGCTCACGGCACTGGCCCGGTACATGCACCACGCCGGCCGGCTGCACCTGATCGCGGGGGAGCAGGACCCGGAGGTCTCGGACTCGCTCACCGCCGCCGAGTACCTGCGGATCCGCAAGCTGATCTCCAACTACTACTCCGTGGCCCTGACCGACTGCGGCACCGGCGTGACCCACAACGCCATGAGCGGGATCCTGCAGTCCGCGGACAACCTGGTGATCGCCGCGGGCTATGCCGTTTCGGGTGCCAAGCGCGCCCGCAGCACGCTGCACTGGCTGGCCAGCCACGGGTACGAGGACCTGGCCCGGAACGCCGTGGTGGTCATCACGGACAAGGACGAGGTCTCCTCCCGCGTGGACAAGGACGCCATCGAGGAGCACCTCTCCGGGATCTGCCGCCAGCTCATCGCCGTCCCGCACGACCGCGGCGTGGCCGACGGCGACCTGGTCACCCTGGACGTGCTTCGGCCCGAGACCCGGCGGGCGTACAAGGAGATCGCCGCGGCGATTGTGGACGGGTACCGGTAGGTTTCGGAAACAAGTACTTACCACTCGGGCATGCAGCGCGGGCAGTCCCTAGTCTCGGATCATGATGAATCTGACGGATGGCGGGGGACGGCCTCGTCGGAGGCCAAAGCGGGAGATTCTTGAGGACGTGGGACTGACAACGCTGTCCGTCACCGCCGCCCTCATCCTGCTGCCCGCAATAGGCGCCCGTGTTCTGGTCCGCTCCATCTTTCCGGTGAAGGCTGACCCGCGGGACGCGGACCGCACGAGTTACCTGATCCAGTAGGGGGTCCGGACTAGCTCTTCCTGGCGGCATTCGCACCCGCCTTGGCACCTGACCCCACGCCTCGGCAGGCGTAAAATTCCAGTTGTCCGGTTGCGTTTGCGGAGGTTCCGAAATGGCGTCCACAAAGATTCGCAGGCTTCAGTTGCCGTTGTACTTTGTCCTCGCCTACGCCATCACGTGGTCCATCCAGATCCCCGCGTACCTGTATGCCACCGGCCGCGGTGAGTCACTCACCAACGAGGCGAACCTGCTGCACTTCCAGGGACTCTTTCAAGGCACACTTGATCCGGGGTTCGCGCGGGTGTTCCTGCTCGCCGTCTTCTCCTTTGGACCCACCCTCGCCGGCCTCATTGTCATTGCGCTGGTCCAGGGCCGGACGGGCATCCGGGAGCTGTTCTCACGGCTGGGGAAGGTGCGGATACCGGGCCGGTGGATCGCTGTAATTCTCGGCACTCCCGTTGCGCTGGCCGTGGCGAGCGTGGCCGTGGGGTTCCTCCTGGGCGGCTTCCACCTCAGCTACTCGCCACTGGTGCCGCTGGCGTTGGCCCTGCCCTTCCTTGTGTACCTGCTGATTTTCACCGGACTCGCGGAGGAGGTGGGCTGGCGGGGCTACGCCTTGCCTGAACTGCAGCGGCGGCACACCGCGGAGAAGGCCAGCTGGATCCTCGGCATCGCCTGGGGCCTGTGGCACCTGCCCGCGAACCTGCTGATGCCCTACCTGGCCGGTTTGCTGACGGTCCCCATGGCGGTTGCCATCGTCCTGGGGCTCACTTTCGGCGCAGTTGGCTGGACCATTGTGCTGACCTGGATCTACAACAACACCGGCAGCCTGTTCTGGATCATCGTGCTGCACGGCTTCTACAACTGGGTGATGTCCTATCTGGTGCTGTCCTCCGGGAACTACCTCGCCCAGGTGGCGTCCGGCATTCTGCCCTGGGCCATCGCAGTGGGCGTCTTGAAGAGGTACGGCCCGGAAACGCTTAAACAGCGCGTGCCCCCTGCAGGGATTGCCGGGTCTTCGCCGCGGTCAGCAGGCACCTAGTCACTGCTCCGCGGAGTACGCATCCAGCCACTGCTGAAACGTCTGCCGGGCGACGGCGGCGCCCGGTTCGGGGATCAGGTCACCCTGGCGCATCGCTTTGCCCATGGGTCCCGGCGCGGGGACCTGCAGCACCAGTTTCCGCTGTCCCGTCTTGCGGACGTAGGCGCGGGCCAGGTTCGCCAGCAGCTCCTTGCCCGGGCCGCCCAGGTCTTTCACCCTTCCATGCGGGCCTGCCTCCGCCGCGTCCACCAAGGCCTCTGCCACTTCCGCTGCCGCCACCGGCTGTGTGAGCATGCGGGGGACCACTGCCAGCGGCCCGGCCGACGTGTAGCCAAGGGTCATGGGCACAAATTCGAAGAACTGGGTGGACCGCAGAATGGTCCAGGGCACATCGCCGTGCCGGACCGCTTCCTCTTGAGCGCGTTTCCCGGCGTAGACGCTGGACGGTGCGTTGTCGATGCCCACGGTGGAAAGGACCACAAGGTGCCGGACGCCTGCCTTCTTCCCGGCGGCCAGCAGGTTCTGGGTGCTGCTCGTGAAGTAGTCCACGTTTTTCTTGGTGGACAGCTCCCTGATTCCGGAAACGTCGATCACAGCCTCGACGTTTTGCAGCGCTTCATCCAAACCCTTTCGCGTGACCAGGTCCACCCCCTCTGAGCGCGACAGGCTGACTACCTCGTGGCCACGTTCGCGCGCAATGCGGACCACATGCCGCCCCACTGTTCCGGTTCCCCCGGCGACCGCAATCTTCATACTTCGAAGTTTATGCCGGGTCAGGGTCCCGCAGGGAGGCCTCACCAGCGCCCGTGACGATTTCCGCAATGACGCTGACCAGTGGCTTTCCGCTGGCCCGGGACAGCAGCAGCAACTCCTCGAGGGCGCGGTCCGGGCTGAGGCCGTATTGCTGCATCAGGATCCCCTGGGCGCGGGCGGCATCGTCCCGGCTGCGCAGGGCATCCCCCAGGGCCTCCGTCAGGCGGTGCGGAGCCTCGGAGCCCTGGATATTGTCCAGCAGTGTTGATGCGGCTGCCGCGAATTTCTCCAAAGTCCGGGCAACAGAGTCGTCGAACGCTGCGGGCTGGGGTGAGTAGATCTTGAGCGTCCCAAGGCACCTGGTTCCGACCACCAGCGGCGAACTGACCACTGACCGGATAGACAGGCCGCTGACGATCCGGGACCACAGAGGCCATCTGTCATCGGTGCCGGCATCCCGGACCAGCACCGTGCGCTGTGTGGACCACGCTGTCAGGCACGGGCCTTGGCGGAGTTCAAACTGTACGGTGTCAGCGTTCAGTACCGCGTAACCGGTGGTGCCAACGCTGGTCCACCCGCCGTCGTCGGTGCCGCCCTGTCCGTCCAGAACTCGCTCATCCAGGAGCGATACG
Organism: Pseudarthrobacter sp. DSP2-3-2b1; assembly: GCF_049895945.1. Classification (NCBI taxonomy): domain Bacteria; kingdom Bacillati; phylum Actinomycetota; class Actinomycetes; order Micrococcales; family Micrococcaceae; genus Pseudarthrobacter; species Pseudarthrobacter sp. DSP2-3-2b1. The sequence continues at coordinate 24,196 of NZ_JAFCTI010000006.1, forward strand.
CCGGCGCCTGACCCGGGCGGGAGAACGTCACGGATTCCCGAGGTCAGTTGCCCTACTGCGCCGTGGGCCTTCTCCTGGGTCAGAAGCAGGCCCTTGATGCGGGCAACAGTGAAGGTTAGTTCATTCAGTGGGAGGGGCTGTGGCATTGGAGCAGACCTTCGGCAACAGAACACTGAGTGTCCTGGCTGGGGCCCGCTGCTTAGGCCGAAAGCGGAAAATGCTGCCGCTACGTGACTAGCATACCCACAACTCAGGCGGCGATGAGAGCCGGCCCGGTGACGGCAGGGACGCGCGGGGCCAGGACACTGACGTTGCACGGCTTCTGCTGCGGGTCGATTTTCGCGGGAAGGTGATGGGTGCGGGAGCAGGCCTGCAACTGCTCCAGTGCTTCGTCGTCCACCCAGGCGTTGCTGATGTCCAACTCCAGGTCCAGACCCTGCTTCAATGAGTTGGCACGTTTGACCACAACATAGAGGGCCTGAACGCTGTGGACGGTGATGTGGCCCTTGGCGATAACCTGGGCACGGGCGTGGTCGAGATCCACACGGACAAGAATGTTCAGCTTAGAGTTCAAGAGGTAAAGCCTTCCCCGGCATCGGCTGCGACGCTGCAGCCCTTGCTTTGTGGCCCGTTTGCATAAGCCTCGTCAAGACTAAGCACCTCCTGTGACGTACGCAACGTTACTGACGGGTACATTACGGGTAAGCCCATTCCCGCCGTCCGCGCCGTAACAAGTGAACAATGGAGTCATGTCACCAGAGAGCAGCGCCACCTCCGGCGAACGGATCGTCGTCGGAATCAGCGGGCATGCCGGGGACGAGGCGCTGATCCGCCGGGCCGCCCGCATGCTGTCCGCCGCCGGCGGGGAGCTCCACGTGGTCCACGTCCGCACCACCGCCGCCCGGGCTGTGCCCTCCTCCAAGGAACTCGACCGGCTGCGCGCGGTGACACTCGGCGTCGGCGGCATCTTCCACGCCATCGGCGGGGAGGAGATCCCGACGGCGTTGCTCCAGTTCGCGCGCGGCGTCAACGCCGGCGTGCTCGTCCTGGGGACGTCCCGGCTGTCCGGGGGTCTGCCGCGCTGGGCTGGGCGGGTCGGAACGGTGGCCAACGTTGTCCGGAACGCGGGCACCCTGGAAGTCCACCTGATTGCGCAGGAATCAGGGCCGGCGGAACGCCCCAGACGCCGTCCCAGCCTGGGCCGCCACCGGCAGCTCCCCGCCTTCGTCCTCGCCGTGGCGCTGCCGCCGGGGCTGCAGTTCCTCCTGGAGCGGCTGCCGCACGATCAGCTGTCCACCGACATGCTGGTCCAGCTGACCGGCGTAGTGGCCGTGGCACTGCTCGGCGGGCTCTGGCCTGCGCTGGTGGCTGCGGTCCTGGCGGGGCTGACGGTTAACTACTTCAGCGTGCGGCCCATCGGTTCGTTCACCGTGATCGATCCCGAACACGTCCTGGCCCTGCTGATCTTCGTGCTCGTGGCGGTGGCTGTCTCCCTGGTGGTGGACAGATCGGCCAGGCTCAGCAAGGAAGCTCACCGGGCCGGCGCCGAAGCCGCCGTGCTGGGTGAACTGAGCCGCCGGGCCGTTGCCGAAGGGAACAGCATTCCCGCGTTCCTGGACCAGGTCCGCGAACATTTCCAGGTGGACGGGGCGGGCCTTTGGGTCCGGGAACCGGCGGGGGAGCGCGCCCGGCCCGGCTCCCGCGGCGCTGGCGGCGCGGGTGGCTGGATGCTGCGCGAATACTCCGGCGTGAAACGGCCGACGGCGCCTCCGGGCACCCAGCCGGGCGCCGCCGTCGAGCATTTGGATGCGGACCGGCAGCTGACGCTGACCGGGCGGGATTTCTCCCAGGATGAGCGGCGGCTGCTGGCAGCGTTCGGTGCCCACCTGCTGGCCATGCTCCAGCGCGAGGAGCTCTCGGCCAGCCAGCGCGAAAACCTGCGCCTGGCTGAGGGAAACAAGATGCGGACCTCCATCCTGCGGGCTGTTTCGCACGATCTCCGAACTCCGCTGGCCGGCATCAAACTGGCCGCGAGCAGCCTGCGCGACCGCACCATCAGCCTGAGTCCGGACGAACAGCAGGAACTGCTCGCCACCATCGAAAACGGGGCCGACCGCCTGGACCGCCTGGTCAGCAACCTCCTGGACATGTCCCGGCTTACCGCCGACGCCGTCTCGCCGCTGGTCCGCCCGGTCCACTGGGCCGACGCCGTGGAGGAGGCCCTGCGCGGCATGGACTCGGAACGGCTCCGGGTGCTCCTGCCGGACAACATGCCGGCGGTCGATGCGGACCCGGGCATGCTGGAACGGGTCATCGCAAACCTGGTGGAGAACGCCCTGAAGTATGCGCCGGACTCGGACGTGGTGATCTCCGGATCCGTGGGCGGTGCCGGCAGTGCAACAATCGGGGACGTGCCGGCCAGCGAACTCACCGTGGTGGATCACGGCGTGGGCATCCCGGCGGGGGAGGTCCTGGCGATGTTCCGGCCCTTCCAGCGCGCGGACGATACCAACGCCGGCACGGGCATCGGGCTGGGGCTGGCCGTGGCGAAAGGTTTCACCGAAGCAATGGGCGGAGTCCTGCTGGCCGAACCCACACCGGGCGGCGGACTGACCATGGTGGTGCGCCTCCCGCTGTCCACGGGCGTGGCGCCTGCACCGCGCCCCGAACTGCGCACCGAACCGCGTTCCTGAACCGGGCATGAGAGGACTTGATGGCCGCCGTACTGATCGTTGACGACGAAGTCCCCATCCTCCGCGCCCTCCAGATCAACCTGAACGCCCGCGGGTACTCAACCCTGACGGCCTTCACCGGGCAGGGTGCACTGGATCAGGCAGCCGCGCACCGGACCGACGTGGTCATTCTTGACCTCGGCCTGCCGGACCTGGACGGGGTGGAGGTCATCCGCCGGCTGCGGCGCTGGAGCGATGTGCCCATCGTGGTCCTGTCCGCCCGGCACGGTTCCGAAGACAAAATCCTGGCCCTGGACGCCGGCGCGGACGATTACGTGACCAAACCGTTCGGCATGGACGAACTCCTGGCCCGGCTGCGCGCTGCCCTGCGCCGTGGGACATCCGGCGACCTTCCCGTGGTGGAAACCGAGCACTTCACCGTGGACCTGGCGGCCCAGCGGGTCACCAGGGCCGGCGAGCCTGTCCGGCTTACGCCCACGGAATGGAAGATCCTGGAACTGCTGGCCCGGAACCGCGGCGCCCTGGTCACGCACGACGACCTGCTCAACCAGGTGTGGGGGCCGGCCTACGCCGGGGAGACCAACTACCTGCGGGTCTACCTGGCGCAGCTGCGGCGGAAGCTGGAGAAAGACCCCGCCAACCCGCGCTACCTCCTGACCGAACAAGGGCTGGGCTACCGCTTCCAGGAGTGAAGCCGCGCACTGTGGTGGGCGCCGCCGTCGGGCGTTAAAAAAGGACGCCATGCAAGGCGTTAAGAAAGCATTAAGATCCCCGGAATCACGGGGTTTTGGGCGTTAGGCCGGTGCTACGCTCCGTTGGTTATAGGCGGCATCCTGCTCTCCGAACCGGGCATGCCGGCCGCCTCCGGCAGCAACGAAAGACACGTCCTTGACGGCTCCAGCCCACTACGCAATCCCCGCCATCCACGCCGGATGAGCATCATGAAGGACAGGGCGGCGGGCGGGAAAAGGTCCCCGGCTGCGCAGCGCAACTTCATCGACGGCAAGCCGGTCAACGGCAAGGCCATCAACAGGGCCGGCAACAGTGCCCGCAACAGCAGGGCCGGCAAGGAGGAGAACTTCGTCCGGCGGGCCCTGTCACACCCGGTCCGTTCCCTTCCCCTTGCTTTCCTCGCGGTGATCCTGGTGGGCGCCGGGCTGCTGATGCTCCCCATCTCGCGCATGGATCAGGGCTCCGAACTCCTGATGCCGGCGCTGTTCACCTCGGTCTCGGCCGTCTGTGTCACGGGGCTGATCACCGTGGACACGGCCACGTTCTGGACCCCGTTCGGCCAGGCCGTCATCCTGGGGCTCATCCAGGCCGGCGGGTTCGGCATTATGACCCTGGCCACGCTGCTGGCGCTGCTGGTCCGCAAGAGCATCGGGCTGCGCGGCCAGCTGGTGGCTCAGTCCGAGACACACACACTGAACCTCGGGGATGTCCGGGCGGTGCTGGTGCGGGTTGCCAAGATCATGCTCGGCTTTGAGGCCGTCACTGCAGTCCTCCTGACCGGCCGGTTCTGGCTGGCCTACGATGCAAACCCGGCCACCGCACTCTGGCATGGGAGCTTCCACGCCATCTCGGCCTTTAACAACGCAGGGTTCTCGCTTTTCAGCGACAACCTGATCGGCCTGGCATCCGACCCCTGGATCATCACCCCCATATGCCTGGCCATCATCGCCGGCGGGCTGGGCTTCCCGGTGATCATCCAGCTGCTGCGCGGGGAGAAGTCCAAGAGCTGGACCATCCACCTGCGGCTGACCATCTACGGCACACTGCTGCTGCTGGCTGCGGGGATCGCGCTGTTTGTTGCTTTTGAATGGAACAGGCCCGAGACGCTGGGGAACCTGTCCCTGACCGGCAAAATCATGGGGTCTGTGGCCGGCGGCGTTTTCCCGCGCACTGCGGGGTTCAACAGCATCGACTACGGTGTGGCGTCGCCTGAGACGCTGATGGCCACGAACATCCTCATGTTCATCGGCGGCGGCAGCGCCGGAACAGCCGGCGGCATCAAAATCACCACGTTCCTGGTGCTGGGCTTCGCCATCTGGAACGAAGTCCGCGGGCGTGATGAGGTGACCATCGCGCACCGCTCAATCAGTGCTTCGTCCCAACGGCAGGCGCTGTCAGTGGCGCTCCTGGGCGTGGCCGCCGTCGTCGTCGGGACCATGCTGCTGCTGATGCTCACCGATTACAGCCTCGAGAAGGTGCTGTTCGAATCGATCTCCGCGTTCGCCACGGTAGGCCTGAGCACAGGGATCACCTACCACCTGCCTGCATCGGCCGAGTGGGTCCTGATGGTACTGATGTTCACTGGCCGCATCGGGACGGTGACGGTGGCTTCGGCGCTGGCGCTGTCCGCCCACCCCCGCCTGTACCGGCTGCCCGAGGAACGGCCTATTATCGGCTGAGCCCGCCGGTCAGTTCCGCCGCCGGGGCGAAAGCCCAGCGATCGGTCTCCGGTTCAAAGGCCACCACCACTGATGCTTCGGCCGCGCTGGCCTCGTCCAATGCGAGCAGCAGGGCATCCTCAAGATGCCGCGCGAACTCCAGCCGCTCGGCCAGCGAACCAGGCAGGCGGGCGTCGTCAATCACCACGTGCGCTTTGCCGTCCACAATGACCTTCAGCGAGTACCCCTGGTCCTCATGAAGCGACCCGCGGGTGGAAGTAATTTCCGTGACTTTATCCGCCCGGATCAGACTGTTGTGGATAGTCCGAATCCACACCTCACCCATGGAACCTCCCTCTGGTTTGATGAGGGCGCAGCTGCAGTGCCCCTCAAGGCAAACGGTAGTCCTCCTGCGGCTTCTTGTGACCCCCTGAATTTGCTTCTATTTGCTGACTTTCAAAAAAGCTAAGATAACATAGCAAATATGAAATCAACGGTGCCGCTGCTTGCGCCCCTGCTGAGGTCCAATCTCCAGGGCGACGTGTTGGCTGCGCTCCTGTTGAGGCCTGACGTTGAATGGAACATCACAACCTTGGCGGATCGGGTAAGTACGAACCTCCCCTCAGTCCTGCGCGAAATCAATCGGTTGGTACAAGGTGGAATTGTCCGTGAGCGCAAGCTGGGCCGAAATCGAATGATCTCTGCAAACACGGACCACCCCTTGTTTAGCCCCCTCGTGCAGATGCTGGAATACTCCTACGGTCCACCCGTGATCCTTCCCGAAGTTCTATCTGGGGTGCCGGGCATCGAACAGGCCTATGTCTACGGTTCGTGGACCGCGCGCCATGAGGGCATCGACGGAAACGATCCGGCGGACATCGACGTGCTGATTGTGGGAAAGCCGGGCAGGCTCGCCGTAGCGGATGCGGCGGAGGCCGCGAGCCGCAGGCTTGGCCGAGAAGTCAACATCCGGACTGTCTCCGCAGAGGCGTGGCAGGATGACAACGAATACTTCATCAGAAGCATCAAAGAACGGCCCATGCTCGAACTCGATCTTGAACGGCGGAGCGAATCATGACGCCGTCGGAAGCCGGTGGCGGGCCCCGAAGAGGATGTCGATCCCACTCCGCGTGATCAACTGGGGAATTGGGCGGGGGCCATAGGATAAATCTGATGACTTCGCCAGGATCCCCGCAGCCTTTCAACTTCCGAAGCATCGCCGTACCCGCATTCGGGCCTGCACTGCTGTTCTGCATCGGCGAGGGCGCAGTGCTTCCCGTGGTGGTCCTGTCCGCCCGCGACCTCGGGGCCTCGGTGGCTGTCTCCGCGTTGATCGTGACCCTGATCGGGCTTGGCTCCTGGTTCTTCAACCTTCCGGCATCGCTGATCACGCTGAAGTTCGGCGAACGCTGGTCCATTGTGGGCGCCGCCGCCACCGGAGCCCTGGCGCTCGCGGCCGCCGCGATGTCCTCCTTGATCCCCAATGGACTGTGGCTGCTCGCGGTGGCGATGGTCGTCGTCGGGATGGCCGCGAGCGTCTTCAGCCTCGCGCGTCAGAAGTACCTCACCGAGGCCGTGCCCATCCAGTTCCGGGCGCGGGCGCTCTCTACCCTGGGCGGCGTGAGCAGGATCGGGGTTTTTGTGGGCCCGTTCATCGGTGCCGGCGTGATGCAGTTCGCCGGGATCGCCGGGGCGTACTGGGTGGGCGTGGTTGGTATGGCTGCGGCCGCCGCCCTGGCCGTCACTATCCCTGATCTGGTGGTCCCGCCAGCGCCCGACGGCGGCCACAAGGGTCCGGAGCCGACGCTGCGGAATGTGGCGGTTTCGCACGGCGGCGTGTTCCTGACGCTGGGTGTGGGGATCCTGCTGCTCAGCGCGCTGCGCGCGTCCCGGCAGGTGGTGATCCCGCTGTGGGCGGACCACCTGGGGATGGACGCGGCCCAAGCATCGGTGATCTACGGGCTGTCCGGGGCGATCGACATGCTGGTGTTCTACCCGGCCGGCAAGGTGATGGACCGGCGCGGGAGGCTGTTCGTGGCCATCCCGTCCACGGTGATCATGGGGATTGCGATGTTCCTGATTCCGCTGACCGCCTCCTTTTCGGGGCTGCTGCTGGCGTCGCTGCTGATCGGCTTCGGCAACGGCATCAGCTCCGGGCTGATCATGACGCTCGGCGCCGACTTCTCGCCCGACCGTGGCCGGGGCCAGTTCCTGGGGCTGTGGCGGTTCATCGCCGACGCAGGCTCCACCGGCGGGCCCGTCCTGCTCTCCGGGGTGACGGCCCTCGCAACCCTGGGTGCGGGGGTCTCAGCCACCGGCGTCCTGGGGTTCGCCGCGGCGGGTGTGTTCGCCGTCGTCCTTCCGCGGCTGAAGCACCGGCGGAATTACTAAGCATACTTTCGATTAAGCGGTATCCTCGAAGGGTCCCTTGGAAAGGAACCTCATGCTTTTGATTTTTGGCCTTAAGACCGTGGTCCGCGCCCTGCCCGGGCGGGCAGCTACCTGCCAGAACTGCGGCCAGTTCGTGCAGCACTACCTGGACGAGCACGCCCGGAAGTTCACGCTCTTCTTTATTCCGCTCTTCACAACGTCCCGGTCCTACCAGATCACGTGCTCGAACTGCCGCCGGGGTCTCGTCGCTCAGCGAGCGGGAGCGGAAGGCGCTGGTGGGGTAGGGGCCTTAGGTTCTCAGCTAGGAAGCCTTGGCGAGGTATTGCGCCAGGGCGTCACGGATGATGGCCGATGGGTTCCGGTGTTCCTGTTCCGCACGTTCCACGAGTTGGGCATCCATGTCCGCAGGCAGTCGCAGCGAGCGGGACGGTGATGTTCCCTTGGAGCTTAGTGAGGGTTTGCCGACGGCACGCCTGACCGCTTCGGGTGACCCGAGTGCGGCCTCAAGGAGAGAACGGCCGGCCTCTGGCTCTGCGGATTTGGTGATTCGAGCGTCCGGTCCGATGTCCGCTGTTTCAGCCCAGGCGGCCAGTTGGTCGTAGTGGGCCTCCTGTGCAGCGTCGAACTCCTTGCTGCCGTTGCGCTTCTTTGTTTCGTTCACTTTTCTGTCTCCCTTTCCGCGATGTCCAGGATCTTCCTACGTGCTTCCATGACGTGAAAAATCAGGAGGTCGTTTGGCGGGGTGATGACCGCCATGACTTCTAAAATTCGGAGTCCGTCCCTGGCCGGGCCGATAAACAAATCCGGCCTCATACCCGGTTCGACCCGAGGTTCGTCGAACTGTTCGACATGATAGATCTGATGGAGGATGGCGTTCAATGCATCTTCCCGGTCGACGCCGTGTTTGGATGCGCTTGCCGTCCACCTGATCCCCATGGCTTATTGTCCTACAATATTGCCTTCTATTGCAAGACATTATTGCCGATTCCAGCCTGCTGAAAGACCCGCGTGCTAAACGACGTCGAAGATCAGGTGGACAGCGGGCAGGCCGTCGCTGGCCGCTGTGAGCTCGCAGCCTGCTTGCTTCCCGTTGTGTGAAAGATTGGCGAAGCCGGCAACACCGTTTGCTGCCGTCTGGGTGGCGGGAGCGCCGTTGACCTTGCACTTCTGCGTCCCGGTGGACGTGAGGCTGACAATGGCACTGCCCTGGGTTTGATTGTCGAATGCATCCAGAATGGCAACGGTCGTGCTGAAGGGCAGGTTCTTGTCCACGAGCACGGGGGCGATTACGAGCGTCAGTTTGCTCGGCGCTGCCGGGGTGATCTGGACGGGAACAACCAGGTCGGCGCCGATTCCCTTCACCGTGAACGGCCTCGATCCGGACTGGGTGTTGCCGTAATAGAACGACGCCCTGGCGGAGCCGTTGGCAAAGGTCACCGACGCGGCGTCTGCTCCGGCGGGGGTTGTTGCGAAGTAATCGGTCTCGGGAGTTGTTGAGGTAAGCGTCACGATGTTGGGGCCGGCCGTGGCGGGATTCCCGAAGCTGTCGCGGCGCTCCAGGGTGATGGTTCCGATGGAGGCGGATGCCGCGGCGACGCCGGTCACTGAAGCGGGCGACGTAACCACCAATTGGGCAGCCGCTCCAGCGGTGACGCTGAACCTCGTACTGACTGCGCCGGAGTAGCCGGTGCTGGACGCCGTAATTGTGTAGTCCGCGCCGGCCTTTTCAATGACAGAGCCACTGAAGCTGGCAACGCCGTAAAGGTTCGTCGTGGCGGTAAGTTCGCCGCTGAGGGTTCCGCCGGCCGGATTGGCGCCCAGGCTCAGCCGCACCTCGACACCAGGCGTCCAGAGGGGAACCGCGGGGAGGCCACCCACACTGGGGACCTGCAGCTGGACTCGCAGTCCGGCAATGCGGGCGCCTGCTGTCACCGTGGCGGGCGGCTGGGACAGAAAAGCGAGCTCACGCAGGCTTAGGACTGTGACACTGTTGCTCGCCGGGCTGGTGGCGCTCCAGGATTGGTGGGCAGCAGTCACCACGTAAGTGTGTGCGCCTACCGGGACAGACGTATCCGTGCACGCCGTGGTGGCGACGGGTGTGGCGGGGCTGGAGCCGCACGCGAACGCGGCGGTGCTGCCGGTGATGCGGGTGACGTAATAGCCCGTCGGCATCACAGCCCCGGCGGAAGCGGTCCAGCTGACTGAGACAGTTGAGGCGACTGCTTGGGCGGAAACATTGGCGGGCGGGATCAGTGTGGCGACCCTCGCCGTCGTGCTTCCGCTGCCTGACGCCGGCCAGTACGCGAGGGCGCCACCCGAACCCAGAAACACGCAAACGGCGAAGGCGATCGCGGCCAACGCTCCACGGCGCAGACGGCGGCCAAGCACCAGCCCCCGCCGAGGCCCGGGGGGACCTTGACGGGGGCTGGTGCGGAACATGGGACCTTCCGGGTGGAACCTAAGGCAGGGAACGTCAGTTGGCTGTGAAGTGCAGTGGAACCTCGACGCCCTTGCAGTCGTTCTGGTTCACTCCCACGCGGTTGATCATCTTGAGGGTGACGGTGCCGGTGAGGCTCTCGTTGGCGGACAGCTCAGTGGGGACAACTGTTGTGGAGACCTCGAAGTCATCCTTGGTGCAGGTACCAACGGCCCAATCTAAGCCGTCAGACTTGAGGATGGTTGCAACTACGGTGCTGACCTTCTGGACACCGGTGCCGGGGTTGGTGACCGTGAAAGTTGCGTTCTGCGCCTGGCCGCCGGGGGAGAGGACGCTGCCGGCCAATGCTCCGACGCTGATGGTGATGGGAGCGGAATCCGCTGTTGACTGCATTGTTTTGTCAGCAGTCGCTGTGCTCGTCCAGTATGCGAAAGCTGCGCCGCCGCCGATGGCCAGCATCGCGGCGGTGGTGATGATGATGCGCTTTTTACGTCCGGCTGTCTTGCCCATGTGAGACCCCTAAGAATGTGTGCGGTAATCCGCTGGATGGGAGCCCCCAGGCTCCGTTAGGAATCACTATTCTTGGGCCGGATCAAAATACACCGGGGTAATTCATCAAGGTTTCCGCAGAGTCTGTCAAGCATTTGTTCGGGCCAGCGAATTGCCGGCGAGCAGCTTCTCCACCACGTACTCCGCGTCCCGGCCTACCCCGCCCACGGTCCCGGATGCGAGGGCGTACTGGAACGGCATGCCCACAAAGTAGAGGCCGGGAATTTCCTCCACCACGCCGCGGGTGTTGACTGGCCAGCCCAGCTCATCAACAGGCAGGCCTTCAATCCAGCCGTAGTCTGGCCGGTAGCCTGTTGCCCAAATGACGGTCCCGAGGTTGCCGGGCACGGCACCCGGGCTGGCTGTCCCGCCGTCGGAAGTCCCGACGTCGAATACTGGCTTGCCGTCCACCGCCCCGCTGACACGGGGGAGCCGGATCACGCCCGCCCGCTCGACGTCCTTGATGGAGATGCGGAAGAGAGGCGCGCCGCGGCTATGGAAGTCTGCGGCGACCTTCCGTCCGGATTTGGTGTCGAGCGTGAGCACCGAGTTGATCAGGCGCCAGAAGATGGGCCCCGCCCAGCGAAACGCGGCATCCGGAATATGGGGGGTGGGCCTGCCTGCGAGGTAGATCTTCCCGGAGGGGTGCTCGTGGGCCAGTTCCAGCGCGATCTCCGCACCCGAGCACCCGGCGCCCACCACCAGCACGTCCCCGGCAGGCAGACCCGCCGGGCCTCGGTAATCCAGGGAGTGGAGCTGCTGGATCTTGTAGTCCAGGTCCAGCGCAACCTCGGGAACATAGGGAGTAGAAGTGGCGCCGGGACTGGCCACCACGGCCCGGGCGAGGATGGTGCCGCTGCTCGTCTGGACCTCGAAGAGGCCTCCGTTCCGGCGCACTGCGAGGACCTGGACGCCCGTCTGCACAGGCAGCCGGAAATGCTTCGCATAGCTTTCCAGATAGTCGGCGAACTCGTCCTTGCCCGGATAGCTGCCGCCGGGGGAGGGGAATTTCAGCCCGGGCAGGCTGCTGTACCGGGCCGGAGTGTAAAGGCGCAAGGACGGCCAGCGCCGCCGCCAGCCGCTGCCCACACGATCATTGGTCTCCAGGATGGTGAAATCGAGGCCGGCCCGCTGCAGGAAATAGCCGGTGGCCAGGCCCGATTGCCCCGCACCGACCACCACAACGTCCAGTGTTTGTGCTTCCATAGGTGGCTCCTCAGCCGGGACGCGGGACGCGGCTACGTGGGGTGGCGGGAAGCCAGCGGGGACAGCAACGCCTCCTGCAGCTCCGGGCTCAGGGCCGGCGGCACGTCGAGGTCCACGGCCAGTGCCAGGACTGCGCGGCTCAGGTAGTTGCGCGCCGCCGCGGCCACCGTGATGTCCACAATCTCGCGGTCCGTGAAGCCATGGCCGCGGAGAACCAGGGTGTCGGCGTCCGTCATGGCGGCGGCATCCCGGCTGAGTTTCTCGGCGTACTCCATCATGGCCACTTCAGCGTCCGTCAGCCCTGCGTTCCGGTAATCCCGCGCCACGGCATTGACCTCGGCTTCCGTGAACACCGCCAGCGCTTTGGCCCCGTGGGCGAGCAGGCAATGCGTCGAGCCAACCCCCTGCGCGGCAGCAAGGGTTACGAGCTCATAGCGGCGCAGATCCATGGAGGTCTTAAGGGCGCCGAGCAGGGCATCGAACGCCTTGGAGACTTCGGGATTAATGGCCATGGCCTTCGTCTGCGGGGTGACGTAACCGAGTGTGTTGAGATCGTCGTCGTAAAGTGCCGCCGTCAGCCCCGTGGCTTCCGATTCGGGCGTGGTCTTCAGGATCATGGTTACCCCCTGGGCGTCTTCGGCAGGGTTGTGATCTGACAATTTTGGGCCCTCTGTACAAGTCCCCGCAAGGGAGAATTGGGGCGGGTTGTCCACATAGCGGGGCCCAACTTGTTGCCAAAGTGACGCGCAAGGATCACCCTGAAGGAGTCGCATCGTTTCGACTGTGGAGGCCAGGCATGAGCACCGCTTCAGATCAAGTGTTCGACGTTACTCCCGAAGGTGAAAAACACGAGCTGAAGCGGGTCATGGGTCCCAAGCTCCTGCTCCTGTTCATTGTGGGGGACATCCTGGGCGCCGGCGTCTACGCAGTCACCGGGACCATGGCAGGCACGGTGGGAGGCATCGTCTGGCTGCCGTTCCTTCTCGCCTTCGTGGTGGCCACGCTGACAGCCTTTTCCTACCTCGAACTCGTCACCCAGTACCCCCAGGCAGCGGGCGCTGCGCTCTACACCCACAAGGCTTTCGGGATCCATTTCGTCACGTTCCTGGTGGCCTTTGCCGTGGTCTGTTCAGGCATTACCAGCGCCTCCACCTCGGCGAACGTGCTGGCCCAGAACTTCTTTGGCGGCCTGAACATCAACGGGTGGATGGCCGTGCCGGACCAGCCCGTGATCACCGCGGTGGCCATGGGATTCATGCTCCTGCTGGCTGTGATCAACCTGCGCGGCGTGGGCGAGAGCGTGAAGTTCAACGTGATCCTGACCATCGTTGAAATGACCGCGCTGTGCATCGTGATCGGCGTGGGCTTCTATGTCATGGCGCAGGGCACCGGGAACCCGGGGGAAATCTTCGTCTTCAACGACTACCAGGACAAAGGCCTGTTCCTGGCCGTGACAGCAGCCACCTCCATCGCGTTCTTCGCCATGGTGGGCTTCGAGGACTCCGTGAACATGGTGGAGGAGACCCAGAACCCTGAGAAGATCTTTCCGCGGACCATGCTGACCGGCCTGGGCATCGCGGTGATCCTCTACATGCTGGTGGCCGTCTCCGTGGTCAGCGTCCTTTCACCCACCGAGCTCGAAAACATCAGGGAGGCCGAAGGTGCAGCCCTCCTCGAAGTGGTGCACAAGGGCTCCCCGGACTTCCCCATCGACAGGATCTTCCCGTTCCTTGCCGTCTTCGCCGTCGCCAACACCGCCCTGATCAACATGCTGATGGCGAGCCGCCTGATCTACGGCATGGCCCGCCAGAACGTCCTGCCGCGGCCGCTCGGGAAGGTGCTCCCCACGCGCCGCACCCCGTGGGCCGGCATCCTGTTCTCCACCGTCCTGGCTCTGGGCCTGATCTGGTACGTCACCAGCGACCCCAAGAGCAACGTGGTGGCCAACCTGTCCGGCACCACGGCGTTCCTGCTGCTCCTCGTGTTCACCGTTGTGAACATCACCTGCGTGGTCCTGCGCCGCAAGCGGGACCCCAACCGGAAGGTTTTCTTCACCTCGCCCGGGCAGTTGCCGCTGGTGGCCGCGCTGCTGTGTGCGTTCCTCGCCGGACCATGGGTGGGCCGCAACATCATCCAGTACCAGATCGCCGGGGGACTCATGGCGATCGGTGTGGTGCTCTGGTTCATCACCTACCTGATCAATAAGCGGACTAACACCCCTGAAGGTGAGCCGGTGGGCGTCCAGAACGTGGGCAAGGACGACGGGGTTCCGCCGGCTCCCCACAGCCACTGAGGCCAGCAGGCACGGCGCCGGGGACGCGCGGTGCGGTGAGCTCAGCGCCTTGGCGTGTCCCGCCGTCGTGCGGCGTATGCAAACAGTGACGTGGTGGCCACGGTGGCCAGATACCCGGCGATCACAATAAGTGAGATCCCGGCCCAAAAGTAGTTGGTGGTGCTGCCCTCCTGGGCGGGCCCGGGCGCGATCTTGGCCAGCGAATACACGGCCACCGCGGCCGATGCCAGCCCGATCACCACTGGCAGCGTGAGCCAGATCTTGGCCGACCCGACGTGGTTGCCGAAGCCGTCCCATACGTTCCAGGCCCCGCCCGAACGGATTATGAGCCAGCCCGCGGGGATCATGAAGGCGCCCACCAGCAAGAAGGCGGCCACGACGTCGGCCGGGCGGTGCCACTGGTTGATCAGCGTGGACACGCCGGACGCGATCGCGAAGGTGCCGCCCACAAAGCCTGCCATCGGACGCCACCGCGGTGAGGACATCAGGAAGACTGCAGCCGCAGCGGACGCCGCCAGGGTGGTGTGCCCGGAGGGCAGCGAGTTCAGCTCCAGGGTCACCACACCCTTGTCCGGGCGGGCCGGGAGGATTTCCTTCAGGATCTGCGTGGCAATGTTGGCACCGACGCACGCCGCCACCGCGATTGCCGCCGCGGTCCAGCGCTGGCGGATCACCGTGACGAACAGAACCACGACGGCGGCCACCACCAGGGAGATGGTGGGCAGCCAGTCGAGGAACTCGGTGGCTGCCTTGCCCGCCGGCCCGTGGATGTCCACGGCTTCAACCAGCGCGGACTCGTCGATGAACTGGCCCGTGGTGGTCTGCACGAAGTAGTAATACGTGGCCATCAGTCCCACGATGCAGGCCAGCGTGGCGAAGGCGAACATAAAGCCGGAGCCCGGGGCGGGGCGCAGCTGTGTCCGGGCCGGGGCCTGCCGTGAAAAGGTCATCGGTTAAGGGTGTCACAGAAACCTGTGACCAGCCTTCACGTGACTGGGGGTCCTGCCGCGTCGGTGGGACGGTGGACGGCGCGGCCCAAACCGGTGGACGGCGGCCGGCATTCTGCCGATTGCGCACCCGTCGTTGGTGTGCGATTATGCCCTTAATCGTGACCCATCGGCAGCAGGAGGTGCGACCCATGTATGCAGTATCAGCAACGGGTGCTCCCCTGCAGCCTGCGATCACGCGGGTGAAGTAGTCGCGGCCGGGAGGGCCCCCGGGTCATACGCGAAAGGCTACTTCCATGAGCACAACCCCTTCTTCATCTCTTCATTTCACCTCGATGTGGGGCTCAGACCGGCCAAAGTCAGGCCAGGATCAGCCACAGGTCGACGCCGCGAAGCACGTCGACGCCGCGAGTGAGCGAGCATTGGTCCTAGGTGGCGGAGGATCGACGGGCAACGCCTGGCTGATCGGCGTCGTCGCCGGCCTGTTCGATGCCGGGCTGGATGTGACAGAGGCTGATCTGGTCATCGGAACGTCGGCTGGAGCGACAGCCGCGGCCCAGTTCGCTGGCTCGACCCCGGCCCAGTTGCTTGCCGACATTCGTGGCGATGCACCTCAGCAGCGTTCCGGTCCGGGCGAGAGTGGCCGCGCTCCTGTCAGGCCAGCGGCGGATCATATGGAGAGAACGGGAAAAATTATCGCCGTCGCTGAGGATGCAGCTGACATGCGCCGCAGGATAGGGGCGGCGGCACTTGAGATGGATGCTTCGTTGGACGGCTCTGAGCACACGCGGTGGCGGGCGATCGTCGCGGCCCGGTTGTCCAGTCAGCGCTGGCCGCAACGAGCGCTGCTCGTCACGGCGGTCGATGCGCGTACCGGTGAACCGATCGTGTTCCACCGCGCCAGCGGGGTGGACCTGGTGGACGCCGTCGCCGCCAGTTGCGCTAGTGGCTTCGCCTACAGGATCGGCGACGAGCGGTATATTGATGGCGGCTACCGACTCAATGAGAATGCCGATCTGGCGATCGGATACGGCCGAGTGCTGGTGCTGTCGCCATTCGGCGGAAGAACACGGACCCCGCCGAAGTGGGGCATGCATCTTGCAGCCCAGCTCGAAGAACTCCGCGCACGTGGAAGCAGAGTAGAAACGATCTTTCCGGATAGCAATTCCGAGCACATGTTCGGCGCCAATGCCATGGATCTATCGCTGCGTCCGGCGGCTGCTCGGGCTGGTTACAACCAAGGCACTGCCCTTAGTGCGCAACTGACCGAATTCTGGCGCTGACGTTCTCGAACTGGCAGGGCCATGGCGTATTCGCTGGGTCAGGGCATTGCTAACCACCTACGTGGTGAATGGTGAACGCCGTGAGGAATCCAACGGCTGCGGTGAAACCTGTCAGATTATGATGCTCTTCGAATGCTTCCGGGATCATTGTGTCGGCGAGCATGGCCAAGATACCGCCCGCGGCAACGGCGGTAATAAAGGCGACGAGACCGGGCGAGGCATTCTCCAGCGCGGTGTAGCCCAGCAGTGAAGCGATTCCGCAGAGAAGGGCGATTGCCGACCAAATTCCGAAGACGTACTTCGGCCCCCGACCCGCCCTCTTCATGCCGGCTGTACTGGACAGCCCTTCGGGGACGTTGGAGATGAACACGGCAGCCAACATTGCCGGGCTGACAGTCCCAGCGGCGACAAGACCCAGGCCGAGGACAACAGACTCAGGAATGCCGTCGATCAAAGCGCCCACAGCGATAGCAGTCCCGCTCCCCGGCGCGTCCTTTTCCGAGGGCTGTTTCTCCCCCGACCGCTTCCGGTGTTTCGCTCCTGCACGGGCGAGTAGGATGTTCGAGCCGACAAATAGTAACGCCCCGGCCAGGAATCCTATGACGGTCGGCAGTAATCCGCCCCCTTCAACGGCTTCATCGACCAGCTCGAAAGCCAATGCTGATATCAGGACCCCAGCGCCAAAAGCCATCACGGTAGCAACGATTTTCGGGGGGACCTTCCACATCCAGGCGATCCCGGATCCAAGGACAAGCGCACAGCCAGCCACGGTGCCCCAGATCAGTGCCTGCATCCACATTGGCATTTCTTGTCCTCCGGTCCACCTGCTGGGATACCAGCGCTGCACTATAGCTATCCCAGCGGAGAATACCAGTGCATCCACGCCGAGCCAGGGAAGACGGTCAGCACAAATGTGCTGCTTGGGCGTCAAACAACGCTGAAGAACTCGCGCCAAAGAGCGCTGAACGTCACAACGTGAGCGACGCGGCCAGCTCCTCGATGAGTTCGAACTGCTCGCGCACGCCGCCTTCCATGCCGGATTGCGCAATCATGTCCCGGACTTCCTTGCTTCCCGCATCGGTGCGGATCCGGACAGTGGTGGCGCCGCCGTCGGCCTCGTCAAAGGTGACCGTGTTGATCACGGCACCCTCCTCGCTGTCCGTTGCCGCACCCGGCGTCTCCATGACCTCGGTGTGGACGATCCGCTCATTCGGGACAATTTCCCGGTAGGTGCCGTGGAACGCCACCTCGAATTCGCCGTGGGCCACCATGACATACCGCCATGCGCCGCCCACCCGGACGTCCATGTCCGCCACCGTCATCTCCCCGCGCCGGCCGGGCCACCACTTCCGGACGAGCTCGGGCGTGGTCCAGGCGCGGTACACCAGGTGCCGGGGCGCGTTGACCGTCCGGGTGATCAGGATTTCCTGGTCGCTGGGGAAGGTGACGTCCATGGTGCCGCTGCTGGTCTGTGCCATTGTCCTGCTCCTTCTCTTAGTTTTCCTCTTCCTTGAGGTCTGCCAGCACGTCCTCCAGGAGCTCGAAGCGTTCCTCCCAGAGGTGCTGGTAGCTGGCAACCCAGTCGTGGATGGGTTTCAGGGCCTCCGGGTTCAGCCGGTAGAGCCGCTGCCGCCCTTCATCACGGACGTCCACCGCGCCCACTTCACGGAGCACCCGCAGGTGCCGCGAGACGTGCGGCTGGGCCAGGCCGAGGAGCTCCACCAGTTCGTTGACGGGGCGCTCGCCCTGCGTGAGGGCGTCCAGGATTTCCCGGCGGCGCGGCTCGGCCACCGCGTTGAATGCATCTGCCGTTGTTGCTGCCCGTGCCATGCTGAAATTGTATACCCATATGGATATGTGTTGGAAGAGTGGGGGGACTTTACGATCTTCCCAAAATCATGAATCTGAGTATGTTCGGACTATGGACACCATCATCCAGACCGCTGACCTGCACAAACACTTCGGCCGGGTGCGGGCGCTGGACGGACTTGACTTCGAGGTCCGGCGCGGCGAGATCCACGGGTTCCTTGGCCCCAACGGCGCCGGCAAATCCACCACGCTCCGCGTCCTGCTGGGCCTGGCCAGGGCAACGTCAGGCACGGCCACAGTCCTGGGCATGGACCCCTGGACGCAGTCCGTCGAACTGCACCGGCGCCTGGCCTACGTTCCCGGCGATGTCCGGCTCTGGCCCAACATTTCCGGCGGCGAAACGATTGACCTGCTCTCGCGCCTGCGGGGCGGGACGGCCGCCGCCGCCGCGTACCGGAAGCGCAAGGCCCGGCTCTGCGAGGCCCTCGATTTCGATCCCGGCAAGAAGGGCCGCGCGTACTCGAAAGGCAACCGGCAGAAGGTGGCGCTGATCGCCGCCCTTGCCACGGATGCCGAGCTCTACCTCCTCGACGAGCCCACATCCGGCCTCGACCCGCTCATGGAGGCGGTCTTCCGCCGGGAGGTGCTCGCCGCCGTCGAACGCGGTGCAACCGTGCTCCTCTCCAGCCACATCCTCTCCGAGGTGGAGGCCCTTTGCCACCGCGTGAGCATCATCCGGGCCGGCAAAGTGGTGGACGGCGGGACGCTTGAGTCGCTGCGGCACCTGACCCGCAGCGAGGTGTCCTTCGCGGCCGACGGCGTGGACATTAGTGCGCTGGGGGAGCTGGGCGCTGTCCATGACCTGACGTCCGACGGCGGCAGGGTCAGGTTTGGTGCCGATTCGGACCGGATCGCTGAGGTGCTTCCGGCTCTTGGTGCCTTGGGCGTGCAGGGCCTGATTATCACGCCGCCCTCGCTCGAGGAGCTGTTCCTGCGGCATTACGGCGACACGTCAGGACTTGCCCGCGGGGGCAGTGGTCGCGGGGAAGCCGTTGAGGGGGAGCGTGCTGAGGCCGCTGAACGCCACAGGCGGCGGCGTCTGCTCGGTGCGAGGGGCCGTGACTGACGTGCGCGAACTCCGGATCCTGTGGGGGCAGCGCCTCCGGCGGGACCGCTGGCAGCTGATCACCTGGGTGCTGGGCATCGGCGCCCTGACCCTGTTCGCGGCGTCCGCCATCGAGCAGACCTACGGCGAGGAATCGAGCCGCGCCGAAATCCTCCAGGTGGCCATCGCCACCCCTGCCATCCTGATGCTCCGCGGCCTGCCGCGCGATGCCAGCCAGGGCGGCTTTATGTTCTTCCTGATCTACGCTTTCCTGGCCCTGCTGGCCGGCCTGATGAGTACCTTCCTGGCCGTGCGGCACTCACGGGCCGATGAGGAAACCGGAAGTGCCGAGCTCATCGCCGCCACGCCTGCGGGCCGCCTGACCCCTGCCGTGGCAACCGTCCTGCACGGCATCAGCGCCAACGTCCTCGTGGCGCTCGCGGTGTTCGGCGGTTTCGCGGCGGCGGGGCTGGACCGCGAAGGTTCGCTGCTGGCGGGAGCCGCCACGGGCGCCGTCGGACTGGCATTCCTGGGCGTGGGGCTCCTTATTTCGCAACTGATGGGGACATCCCGCGGCGCCAACGGGTACGCGGCTTCGGCCGTTGTGCTCGCGTATCTCCTGCGGGGAATTGGCGATGCCGGCGGGACCCCGAGCGCGGATGGGCTGTCCATGACCGCCGGCGGGGCCAGCTGGTTCTCCCCGATCGGGTGGGGCCAGCAGACCTTCGCGTTCACCGGTGACCGGTGGTGGCCGCTGCTCCTGCCGCTGGGGCTCGCCGTGGTCAGCGGGGGAGCGGCGTGGCTCCTCCTCCAACGGCGGGACAGCGGCGCGAGCGTCTTTGGCGCGCTGCCCGGGCGCGCTTCCGCGCGGCGCGGACTCAGCAGCCCCACCGCCCTTGCCCTGCGGCTGCAAATCGGTTCGATCATGGGCTGGTGTATTGGCGGCCTGACAATGGGGATGCTGGCGGGCTCGCTGGGCAGCGCGATTGCCGCCGCGGATGCGCCCAGCGGCAACATCACGGCGACGCTGCGCGCCATGCTCGAAACGCAGGGCGTGTCGCTGACCCAGCTGATGATTTCGGCCATGTTCTCGATTGCGGGTGTTCTGGCGGCGGCCTGCGGACTGCAGGCAATCCTCCGGCTGCGCCAGGAAGAGGCCGGCGGCACGGCCGAACTCCTGCTCGCTGCACCCATCAGCCGGCTGCATTGGCTGGTCAGCTACGTGGTGCTGGGTGCTGCGTCGGTGGTGCTGGTGCTGTCCCTGACCGCCTTCGGTACCTGGGCGTCCCTGGCCGCTGCCGGCGATACCTCCATAGACGGGCAAATCGTGTGGGCGACCGCAGTGGCTCAGCTTCCCGCCGCCCTGATCTACCTCGCCGTCCCCGCCCTGGTGTTCGTCTTCTGGCCGGCCGCCACCATTGCCGGCGGCTGGGCACTCCTCGGGGCGGGCGTGGTGCTGGGCATCTTCGGCGGGCTGGTGGGACTGGACAAAAGCATCCGTGACCTCTCGCCGTTCACGCACACCCCGGTTCCCAGCGGTACGACGACGGACTGGAGCGGTGCGTGGTGGATGCTCGCCATCGCGGTTGTTGCCGGTGCCGTGGCCATGGTTGGCATGCGGCGGCGGGAAACGGGGACGGCATGAGGGCCTGGGCTCGGGGATGCGGAACAAGTGGATCTAGGTTGTCCACATAGCTCCTTTGTTCTGCATGGACCGCTTGGGCCGCCGGTACAGTGAAGCCATGCCCGCCAGCCCCGCTCATCCCGCCGTCCTTCCTCTTATCGAGGAGCTGGTGGCGTCCGCTTACGTGGTGAGCCTGCCCATGCGGGTGAAGTTCCGCGGCATCATGGCGCGCGAGTCGCTGCTGCTCCGCGGCCCCCTCGGGTGGGGCGAGTTCTGCCCTTTCCCGGAGTACGGCGATGCCGAGGCATCCCGTTGGCTCGCCTCCGCGCTGGAGGCCGGTTGGCAAGGCTTTCCCTCCCCTCTTCGGTCCGTGATTCCGGTCAACGCAACGGTGCCCGCCGTCCCCGCTGAGCGCGTGCCCGAAGTGCTGGCTCGCTTTGGGCGGGTGGACGCCGTCAAGGTCAAGGTGGCGGAACAGGGCCAGACCCTCGACGACGACGCCGCCCGCCTCGCCGCCGTCCGCTCAGCCCTGCCGGACGCCGCCATCCGCGTGGACGCCAACGGTGGCTGGGACGTGCCCACCGCCGTCGAGGCACTCACGCGGCTCGCCGCCGTCGGACTTGAATATGCCGAACAGCCCGTGCCAACCATTGATGGCTTGGCCGAGGTGCGCTCGCGGCTTCAGGCAGCGGGAACGCCCGTGCTGATCGCCGCGGACGAAAGTGTCCGCAAGGAATCCGATCCCCTGAAGGTGGCGCGGGCCGGCGCAGCCGATCTCATCGTGGTCAAGGTGGCGCCGCTCGGGGGAGTGCGGCGCGCCCTGGACATCGTGGCTCAGGCCGGACTCCCCGCCGTCGTCAGTTCCGCTCTGGACACTTCGGTTGGCATCCGCGCGGGCCTCGCCCTGGCGGCGGCCCTGCCCGAGTTGCCGTATGCGTGCGGGCTGGGAACGGTGTCGCTGTTCACCTCGGACATCACCCTGGACCCGCTCGTGGCTGACGACGGCGCCATCCGCCTCCGCGACGTCGCCGCCGATTCCGGGCTGCTGGAGCAATACGCGGCCCCCGCCGACCGCCGGGACTGGTGGCTTGACCGCCTCCGCCGCGTCCACACCCTCCTCACCCGCACCCCCACCCCCACCGCCTGAACCACCCCCACACGCTCTCGCACTCAACGCGGCTTCCGGGGCAACGCTCTCTCACTTAACGCGGCTTCCGGGGCAACGCTCTTGCATATCCCTGCAGGTCACCGGCGATTAACCGGGATTTCATCTTACTGATGGCTTGGCGTCGGGACGGCCTGACAGGGTGAGCGGGACCCAATCGCAACAATGGAGGCAACCCTTGTCTGAAACGACAGCCCGCAAATTCTCCCTGCTCCCCATGCTTGGCCACACCAAGGGCAAGCGCAGCCCCGTCACCTGTGCCCTGAAGTGCGACAACGCCTGCTCCGGTGACGTCTGCAACACCAGCTCCAACAGTTACTTCCGCGACATCGCATCCGCCACCATGTCCCGCCGCGCCGCCCTGGGCTTCGGCGCCGCCGGGGCGCTCGCCGTCGTGCTCGGCAGTGCCGTCACGTCCGCGGAACCGGCAGTCGCCGGCGGCCCCGGCCTGGCACCCACGGCGAAAGAGGGCTTCGGCGTTTCGAAGCTCAAGTTCACGCCCATCGCATCGGTGGACGCCGCCGTCGACGCCGTCACGGTTCCCAAGGGCTTCACCTGGCAGCCCGTGATCCGCTGGGGTGACCCGATCTTCAACGGCACGCCGGACTTCGACCTGCACAACCAGACGGCCGCGGCGCAGGAGAAGCAGTTCGGTTACAACAACGACTACGTGGACATCCTGGAGATCCCGGGCACCAAGGGCCGCCGTGCCGTGCTGTTCGCCAACCACGAATACACGAACGAGAACATCATGTTCCCGGCCACCATGCCTGCCGACCAGATGCGGGCCGTGGGCCAGGCTGCACACGGCCTCTCCGTCGTCGAGCTCGAGCGCCCCAACGCTGCCCGGCCGTGGAGCTACGTCAAGGGCGCGGACCTGAACCGCCGCTTCCTGAACCACACCGTTTACGAACTGACCGGCCCGGCCGCGGGTTCATCACTGGTCAAGACCGTCGAGGACCCGAAGGGCCGCTTCATCAAGGGCACCCTGGGCAACTGCGCCGGCGGTACCACACCCTGGGGAACCATCCTCTCCGGCGAGGAAAACTTCCAGGGCTACTTCGTCGGCAACGGCACGTCCGCGGGGGACAAGCGCTACGGCATCACCAACAAGGCCACCGCCAGGCAGTGGGAACTGGACGAGGACCGCTTCAACACCAACAAGGCCGGTTACGAGAACGAGGCCAACCGCTTCGGCTACATCGTCGAAGTTGACCCGTTCGATCCCACCTCCACCCCCAAGAAACACTCCTCGCTGGGCCGTTTCAAGCACGAGGGCGCCAACGTCATCATCGCCGAAAATGGGCACGTGGTTGCCTACTCGGGCGACGACGAGCGCTTCGACTACCTGTACAAGTTCGTGTCCAAGGACAAGTACATTGAAGGCAACCGCGCGCACAACATGACGCTGCTCTCCGCCGGCAACCTGTATGTCGCCAAGTTCACCGGCAGCTCACCGGCCGCCGAAATCACCGGCACGGGCGCGGTCCCGGCCGACGGCTCGTTCGACGGCACGGGCGAATGGCTTCCCCTGGTGGTTGACGGCGCATCTGCGGTGCCCGGCATGTCGATCGAAGAGGTCCTGGTCTACACCCGCCTCGCCGCGGACAAGGTTGGCCCCACCAAGATGGACCGCGCCGAGGACGTTGAGCCCAGCCTGCACACGGGCAAGGTCTACGTGGCCTGCACCAACAACTCCAACCGCGGTGTCGGCTCCAGCGAAGGTGCCACCGAGGTCAACCCGCGGAACCAGAACCGCGACGGCCACATTGTGGAAATCACGGAAACCGGCGGTCAGACCTCCACGAAGTTCACCTGGAACCTGCTCATGGTCTGCGGCGATCCGGCGCAGGGCGACGTCACCTACTTCTCCGGCTTCCCGGTGGATAAGGTCTCGCCCATCTCCTGCCCGGACAACCTCGCCTTCGACTCGGTGGGCAACCTCTGGATCTCCACCGACGGCGCCCCCGCCGGCATCGGCAAGGCCGACGGTCTGTTCAAGGTCACCCTTGACGGTGCCGAGCGCGGCAAAGTGGAGCAGTTCCTGGCGGTCCCGCGTGACGGCGAGACCTGCGGACCCATCATCCACGACAAAGAGCGCACCGTGTTCGTGGCCGTGCAGCACCCGGGCGAGGACGGCACGTTTGAGAAGCAGCTCTCCTTCTTCCCGGACTACGTTGCCGAAGGCACGACGCCGGCACGCGGCCAGGCACGCGCGCCCCGTCCGTCCGTGATCCAGGTGTTCCACGGCGGCTAAACCCGCCGCTGCCCCTGCAGACGCTCTATCACTTCCTGCAGGTTTTTGACCAACGCTCTCGCACTGTCCGGCCAATCCAGGACGGCCACTGCGAGAGCGTTTGGTTTTAACCCGCGGTAAGTGAAAGAGCGTTTGGGTTTAACCCGCGGGAAGTGAAAGAGCGTTTGGGTTTAAGCGGCAGGAACTGCCAGAGGGTCGGGGGGTGGCAGACTGGACCGGTGACTTCCCTGAACTCCCTCGCGGCGGCGAGGCTCGCCGTCGACGCCCTGACCGACGGCGGCATCCAGTACGTGGTGGTCTCGCCCGGCTCGCGTTCAGCCCCCATGGCCTACGCCCTGGCTGAGGCGGAGGCTGCCGGCCGGGTGGAACTCCTGGTCCGCATCGACGAGCGGTCCGCGGCCTTCACCGCGCTAGGCCTCGCCCTCGCAACCGGATCGCCGGCGGCCGTCCTCACGACGTCCGGCACCGCCGTCGGGAATCTCATGCCTGCCGTCATGGAGGCCAACCACGCTGCCGTTCCGCTGGTGGTTATTTCTGCTGACCGGCCCGAGGAGCTGCTGGGGACCGGGGCGAACCAGACCACGATCCAGCTGGACCTTTTCGGGGAGCACGTGCGCTTCGCAACCGACGTCCCGGCCGGCAGCAACCCGGTCCGCGCCGTGGAAACCGCACTGTCCGCTGCCACCGGGGCCTTCTCCGACCTCGCGCCCGGACCCGTCCAGCTCAACCTTTCCTTCCGGGATCCGCTGGTTCCTGCTCCGGGGGAGGAGCTTCCGACGGCGGCCGCGCGGCAGCGGTTTCGCATCGGCACCGACCCCCTCACCATGGACCTCCCGCCCGCTGCCACCACGTTGGCGGAGCGGCGCACCGTGGTGCTGGCAGGGCACGACGCCGGTCCTGTCGCCGAGGCGTTCGCCCGCGCGCACGGCCTGCCGCTGCTGGCGGAACCGTCATCGAACGCCCGCTTCGGCCCCAACGCCGTGGGGCCCTACCGGCTGCTGCTGCAGCACTTCGGGCCGGATTCAGCGACGCCCGTCGAGCGGGTGGTGCTGTTCGGCCGGCCAACATTGTCCCGGCCGGTGTCCGCCCTCCTGGAGCGCGCCGACGTCCCTTCCGCCCTGTACCAGCCGGTTCCGGTGGCCTGGTACGAGCCGGGGCGGCGGACCGAGCTGCCGCTCGAGAACCTGGCCGATCTCGCCGAATTCGCGGGCCGCGGCCCGTCCGCCTGGCTGGACACGTGGCTGCTGGCCGGTTCCGCCGCGCAGCACGCACTCGACGGCGTCCTCGCTGCGGAGGTCGCTGCCACCGGGCCAGCCGTGGGTTCACTGGTCTGGAAGCACACCGCCGGCCAGCTGATGCTGGGATCCTCGAACGGGATCCGGGACGTGGACCTCGCAGGCCTTCCCGCAGCCGCTCCTGCAGCAACTGTCTACGCCAACCGCGGCCTCGCCGGGATCGACGGCACCATCTCCACCGCCACCGGAATTGCCCTGGGCGGCCAACAGGAAACCACGCTGCTGCTGGGCGACGTCACTTTCCTGCACGACGCCGGCGGCCTGCTCCTGGGCTCCGGTGAGGACCAGCCCCAGCTCCGGATGGTGGTCCTCAACGACTCCGGCGGGGCCATCTTTGATTTGCTGGAGCACGGGGCGGTGCGTGAATCCGGGCGCTACGCGGACGCCGTCGAACGGCTCTTTGGAACCCCGCACACCGTGGACATCGCGGCACTTGCCGCGGCGTACGGCGTCGGGCACTGCTCGGTAAGTACGACGGCGGGACTCGCCGAGGCGCTCTCCATCCCCGTGGCGGGGCGCAACATCATCGAAGTGCGCACTGACCGGAGCAACCTTCGCACGTTGCACGCGCGGATCAACAAGGCCGCGGCTACCGCCGTCGCCGGAGTCCTGGCGGGTTAGGGCAGTTCTTCAGGCTCGAGTTTGGCCATGACACGGGCGGAGAGTTCCACCAACATCCGCCGCTCCTCAGGCGTCATGATGTCCAGGAAGTTCTCCCGCACCCATCCGATGTGACCCGGGGAAGCCGAGCGCAGGGCAGCCCGGCCGGCTTCGGTGAGGTGGACTACCGTGCCGCGGCCATCGTCCGCAGCCTGTTCACGGCTGACGAGCCCGCGCTCCTCCATCCGGCGCAGCTGATGCGCCAGCCGGCTCCGGTCCCAGCCGGCGCTGTGCCCGAGGTCCCGGGGGCGCATTCCCGCCGGTCCGGCCTCGGCGAGCGGGGCGAGCATCTGGTAGTCGGCCCCCGAGACGCCGCTCCACGCCAGCTGCCGTTCCATCCCAGCAGCCAGCTGGCGGCTGAAAAGGATGTAGGCGGACCAGACCTCCTCCTCGTCCTTGCTCAGCCAGCGCGTCTTTGGCAACGGGATGTCCTTTCGTGCCGGGGTATAAGAAAGTTGTTGACATGTCAGCATACCAGCGGGAAGGTTGTTGATACATCAGCAAAATGCCCGGCGATTGGGGTCCGGCACCATCCAAGGAGTAGCGCCATGACCAGCCAGCCAGCCACAACCGTCCAAGCCGTTCCTGCAGCCGGGACTTATGGCATCGACACCCAACGTTCCACCATCACCTACACCAGCCGGCACATGTTCGGGCTGGGCACTGTGCGGGCGGAATTCAGCATCTCGGCCGGGCAGCTGGAATCCGGGGCATCGCTTGAGGAGTGCGGCGCCGGTGCAGTTATGGACGCGGCGAGCTTCAGGTCTGGCAATGCCAGGCGCGACAGCGACGTCAAAGCCAAGGGGCTGCTCGACGTCGCGCGCTTTCCGGATATTGTCTTCTCCTCCACGGAGGTCAGGGCTGCCGACGGCGGCATGGTGCTCGTGGGGAATGTGGCGATGCACGGCGTAGTGGCGCCGGTGGAGGTCCGCGTCTCCTCCTGGGAACAGTCCTCGTCCGGCCGGATCCGCGTACTGGCCCGGGCGGAGCACCTGGACAGGCTCTCATTTGGCATTACTGGATCCAGGGGATGGGTGGGCCGCTACTTCGATCTCGGCTTCGACATCGTGGCTGTGCCCGCAGCGCCGGGTAGGGAATCCGATGCGCAAGTGATTCCGTGACACGCAAATGCCCTGACGCTACCAGGGTCCGGCAGGGTCAGGGCATCACTGCGTCGAAAGGCAGCAAGCGCGGCGAAAGGCGGCCTACTCCTCGATCTCGATGTGTGTCGGGTCCAGGACGCGGCGCAGGAATTCCTTGGTGCGTGCCTGGGTGGGGGCGGAAATGACCTGCTCGGCCACGCCTTCCTCCACCACCACGCCGCCGTCCATGAAGACCACGCGGTCGGCCACCTCGCGGGCGAAGCCCATCTCGTGGGTCACCACCAGCATGGTCATGCCTTCCTTGGCCAGGTTCCGCATGACCGAGAGGACATCACCCACGGTCTCAGGGTCCAGGGCGGAGGTTGGCTCGTCGAACAGCATCAGCTCGGGGTCCATGCTCAGCGCGCGGGCAATGGCCACACGCTGCTGCTGGCCGCCGGAAAGCTGGTCCGGAAAACGGTCGGCAAGGTGCCCCAGGCCTACCCGCTCCAGGTTGTGCAGGGAGACCTGATCCGCTTCTTCCTGGGACCGCTTCAGGACCTTGGTCTGGGCGATCGAGCAGTTGCGCTTGGCGTCCAGGTGCGGGAACAGGTTGAACTGCTGGAACACCATGCCCACCTTGCGGCGCATCTTGTCGATGTCCACATCCGGATGGGTGGCCTCGAAGCCGCCCACATGGATCACGCCTTCGTTGGGCTGCTCCAGGAGGTTGACGCAGCGCAGCAGGGTGGACTTGCCGGAACCCGATGGGCCGATCAGGCACACCACTTCGCCCGGCGCCACGTCCAGGCTGATGCCCTTGAGCACCTCGTTGCTGCCGTAGGACTTGCGGAGGTCCTTGATGGAAACTCCGGCTGCGTTGATGGTGCCGGTGTTTCCGGCGGAGGAATTTACGACGTCGTTCATGGCTTCCCTGCCTATCGCTTGGTCCGCGCGGAGCGGCTTTCGAACTTCCGGGCCAGGAGGCTCAGCGGGATGGTGATCACCAGGTAGAAGGCGCCGGCGACCAGCAGCGGCGTGAGGCCTGCGCCCAGGCTGGAGATGCCGTCGCGGCCGAACTTGGTGAGCTCGTACTGCGAGGCGGTCAGGCCCAGCACGTAAATGAGGGACGAGTCCTTGGTCAGCAGGATGACTTCGTTGGTCAGCGGCGGCAGGACAATCTTGAACGCCTGCGGAATCACAATGGACACCATGGCCCGCCACTGCGGCATACCGAGGGAACGGGCAGCTTCGAGCTGGCCCTTGGGCACAGCCTGCAGGCCGGCGCGGAGGGTTTCGGCGATGTATGCCGAGGCGACCATACCCAGCGAAACCATGACCACCACGGTGACGTTCCACTGGACGCCGAAAGCCAGGGGCACGCCGTAACCGAAGGCGATGAACACCAGCAGGGCCGGGATGCCGCGGAAGAACTCGATGTAGCCGGTGGCGATCCAGCGGTACAGCGGGAAGCTGGAGAGTTTCATCAGGGCCAGGAGCAGGCCGCCGGAGAGGCCCACCACGAAGCCGAGGAACGTGTAGATCAGGGTGTTTTTGAGGCCCACCAGGAAGATGTCCGGGAACATCGGGCCGATCTTGCCGAAGTTGAAGACGCTGGTGCCGATGGTTTTCCAGTCGGTGGCCAGGATCAGCGCGGCTACGGCCACGACGAATATGCCGATCTGGACATAGAGGCTCACTCTGGCCCGTTGACGTGCGGTCATTGCCATGGGGTGCTCACATTCATTTGCGTGGCTGAGGCCCCGGACGGACCGCAGTGCAGTTCGTCAGGGGCCCCAGCGGCGTAATTCTCAGGGCTGTGAAAAATCAGTCCGACGTGCGGGTTACTTGGCGGTTTCGCCGAACCAGGTGGTCTCGAACTTCTTCAGGGTGCCGTCATCGGTCAGGCGCTTGAGGGTTCCGTTGACCTTCTCAGCCATGGCGGTGTTGCCCTTCTTGATGGCAATGCCCAGCTTCTCGCCCGTGGCGTAGTCCTCCACGCGCTCGAACTTGGGATCGTCCTTGATGGCGTAGGCCAGGATCGACTGGTTGCCCAGCGCGGCGTCGATGGTGCCTGCCTGCAGTGCCTGGACCAGGAGGCCGCTGTCCTCGAACTGCTGGGCGTCGATGCCGTTTTCAGCCGCGTATTTCGCGCCGGTGGTGGCCTGCTGGACGCCAACCTTCTTGCCCTTGGCGCTGTTGATGTCCGTGATGCCGGACTCCGTGGTGGCCACCAGCGTGAGGTCGTCATCCATGTACGGATCGGAGAAGTCCATGACAGCCTTGCGGACGTCCGTGATGGAGACCGAGGAGATGGAGAGATCGCAGCCGGTGAGCGCGGTTCCGGTCTCGATGGCCTCGAAGGAGCTGTCAACAACGCTGAGTTCGGCGCCGAGGTCCTTGGCTACTTCGTTGGCGATGTCGATGTCGAAGCCAACGATCTGGCCGTCCTTCTGGAATTCGAACGGCTCGTAGGGGACGTCCGAGCAGACCGTGAGCTTGCCTGCGTTGATGAGCTGGATTCCGCCCTCGGAGGCTGCCGGGGTGGAACTGCCACCGCCGCATGCAGTGAGGGTGAGAGCGCCGGCAGCCAGGATCGCTGCTGCCTTGGCGGTCATTTTGGCCGAAGCCAGGGACATGAGCTGCATGTTTCTTACCTTTTGTTGCAGGGGTGTGCGGTACTAAATCGGTTCATAGTGTATCGCTGAATGCGAGATGTGCATCACACGAAACATAGTTTCACTATTGGATAACTTAACCACAGGCAGATCAAGCCCTAGCTCCGGATGCCCAGTGCCTCCAGCATGGGCCGGAACTTGGCCCAGGTCTCAGCGAGCTCGGCCTCCGGCTGCGAACCGTCAACAATTCCGCAGCCGGCATAGAGCCTTACGGTGTGGGGATCCTCGATCACGGCGCCGCGGAGCGCGATGCCCCACTCACCGTTGCCTGCTGCGTCCAGCCAGCCGACCGGCCCGGCGTAGGGGCCCCGGTCAAGGTGTTCGAGCTTACGGATCAGCGCCCCCGCCACCAGTGTGGGCGTCCCGCAGACGGCGGCCGTGGGATGCAGCGCGTTGATCAGGGCGAGGCAGGTGGGAACGTGGCCCTCCACCTCGGCGAGCTCCGCCTTCACGTCCGAGGCCAGATGCCACACGTTCGGCAGCTCCAGGATGAAAGGCTCGTCGTGGGCGTTCATGGCCTCCGAAAACGGTGCCAGCTGCGAGGTCAGCGACTGGATGGCGATCTCGTGTTCATGCCGCTGCTTCTCTGATCCGGCCAGCACCCGCTCGGCATACTCCATCGGAATCCCAACCTCGCCATGCGCATCGCGGCGGTCCAGTGTTCCGGCCAGGACACGGGCCTGGGCGGTGCGGCCCTCCACCTGGATCAGCATCTCGGGTGTCGCGCCCACCAGTCCGTCCACCCCGTACGTCCAGCATTCGCGGTACCGCTGGGCCAGTTCGCGCAGTACCTTCGCCGTGCTCACGCCGGCCGGGAGGGTAGCAACGATGTCCCGCGCCAGCACCAGCTTCTCCAGCGCCCCGGTCCGGATCTCCTCCACCCCGGCGGCAACGGCGGCCATCCAATCTTTTTCGCTGAGTGAACCGGTGTGCAGCGTTGCGCCGGCAGCCAGCGGAACAGGACGTACGACGACGGCGGTGCGCGCCGTTGCGGAACCGGTGGGGGAGGTGCCGTCCCCGGCAGAGGGAGCTGCCGGCGTCGGGAGCATCTGCAGCGTCTCACTCGTGCTGCCACCGCTGAGCCAGCCGTCAAGGGCGGCGAGGGCGCCCTCTCTGGTGAGTTCGCCGTCGTCGACCGTTAACTGGGTGAGCCAGTACCTGCCGTCACGCACGCCCACCACGATCTCGGGCACAATCAGCCGTGATTCAAACGGGGATTTCTTGGAAAAGGCGAACGAGCCGAATGCCACAGGGCCGGTCCCGGGCAGCTCCACGGAATCGGTGATGTCGGCTTCGAGGACGAGGTGCCGCCACCAGATGTCTGCCTCGAGGAAACGCTCCGGGCCGCTGGCAGTGAAGCGGGCGATTTCGCCGAAGCCCACCAGGCCGGCCTCGCGGCGGGTCCAGCAGAGGACGTCGTCCCGGACCAGAAACTGGGGCAGCCCCTCCGGAGATGCTTTTCCATCCAGGGGGACCGTCAGGGTGCGGAACGTGCTCGTCATGATGAGACAACACTACTCTGCGCAAAGTTCACTTAGCTTTCAGCCCACAGCCCAAGATCCGCCGTTGGTTCGTGGCCCCGCGGAACATTTGCGACAATGGCATGGTGAACCGAGCATCCTTGGATAAGCGTCCAGACGAAGTAGCCACGATGTTTGACGACGTCGCCCCTAAGTACGACGTCGTCAACGATGTCCTCTCCATGGGACAGACCCGCCGCTGGCGCAAGGTTGTGGTGGACGCCATGGATGCGAAGCCCGGCCAGCGCGTGCTCGACCTGGCCGCCGGCACCGGCACGTCCAGCGAGCCATATGCCGATGCAGGCATAGATGTGATCGCCTGCGATTTCTCCCTCGGGATGCTCAAAGTAGGCAAGCGCCGCCGCCCGGACATCAACTTCGTCGCCGGTGACGCCACCAACCTGCCCTTTGCGGACAACTCCTTTGACGCCAGCACCATCTCGTTCGGCCTGCGCAACGTCAACGAGCCCAAGAAGGCCCTGGCCGAGATGCTCCGGGTCACCAAGCCCGGCGGCAAACTGGTCATCGCCGAGTTCTCCCAGCCCGTGGTCCCGCTCTGGCGCACCATGTATACGGAATACCTTATGCGCGCCCTGCCTGCCATCGCCGTGAAGGTCGCCTCCAACCCGGACGCCTACGTTTACCTCGCCGAGTCCATCCGCGCCTGGCCGGACCAGGACCACCTGGCCGCGTGGCTGCAGGAATCGGGCTGGGAAGGCGTCAGCTACCGCAACCTGACCGGCGGGATCGTGGCCATCCACCGGGCCGCCAAGCCGCTGGAATCCACTCCGGATGGGGCCGCTTCCGCCATCGCCGCTCACAAGGGCCCCGTGGCCAAGCTTCGCCGCAACATCACCCGCTGACGGCGTGAAAGTTCTGATTGTCGGCGCCGGGCCGGCCGGGTCCACCGCCGCGTATTACCTTGCCCGGGCGGGCATTGATGTGACCGTCCTGGAGAAAACTAGCTTCCCGCGCGAAAAGGTCTGCGGTGACGGCCTGACTCCGCGGGCGGTCCGCGAAATCCAGAAGCTCGGCCTGCCGCACCCTGAGTCTGACGGCTGGCGCCGTAACAAGGGACTGCGGCTGCTGGCCGGCGGCCGGACCATCGAGCTGCCCTGGCCCGAGGTTTCTGACTTCCCGCAGTACGGCCTGATCCGCACCCGGCTCGGCTTTGACGAGGAACTGGCACGGCATGCCCAGGCCGCCGGTGCGGTGGTTTTGGAGCGGCACAGCGTCACCGAAGCCCTCCGGTCCGAGGACGGCCGCGTGACCGGAGTCCGCGCAGCGCTCCTTGACGAGTCCGGACGCAAGACGGGGGAGACGCGCGAGTTCAGCGCCGACGTCGTACTTGCCGCAGACGGAAACTCGACGCGAACCGCCGTGTCGCTGGGCATCCAGAAGCGCGACGACCGCCCTTTGGGGGTGGCGGTACGCACCTACTTCACGTCGCCGCGCCACGATGACGACTGGATGGAAGGCTGGCTGGAGCTCCCCGGCCGCGACGGCAAGCTGCTCCCCGGCTACGGCTGGGTGTTCGGCGTCGGCGACGGCACGTCCAACGTGGGCCTGGGCATCCTGAACTCCTCCAAGGAATTCGGCAAGCTCGACTACAAGCAGGTCCTGCGCGAATGGACCGCCGCGATGCCCGCCGAGTGGGGCTTCGCGCCCGAGAACCAGGTGGGCGAAATCCGCGGCGCTGCGCTGCCCATGGGCTTCAACCGCACGCCGCACTACTCGCCGGGCCTGATGCTCCTGGGCGACGCCGGCGGCATGGTGTCCCCGTTCAACGGCGAGGGAATCTCCTACGCGATGGAGTCCGCACGCTTCGCTGCGGAGTTCATTATTGACTCGCCTTCCTCTTCAACGCACGACGCCGACGCCCACCTTTCGGGCTACGCGGACTATGTGCGGGGCCAGTGGGGCTCGCACTTCACGCTGGGCCGGGCCTTTGCGGCGCTGATCGGAAAGCCGGCGGTCATGAAGCTCGCCCTGCGCACCGGCATGCCGATCCCAGTCCTGATGCGCTTTGTGGTGCGGCTCCTCGCCAACCTCACAGACCCTGCCGCGAAGGGCTTCGAGGACCGCGCCATCCGGGTCCTGGAATTCCTCGTCCCGGCTACATCCAACACCTCCCCGGCTACGAATCAGCGGTATCCACAACAAAAAGTTAGGGTTAACCCGTGACTAACTCCGCAGACCACAGCTGGACGCACGCCGGGCACGGCCTGCCGGACTCCGAACCCAGCCTCAACACCACCGCCATTGCCACGGGCCTCCAGCTGCCCGCCGGCTTCGCGGCGATCGCGGAGGACGCCGAGCTGGGCCCCGCCATCACCAACAACCTGGCCCGGGTGGAGAAGAAGCTGCGCGAGGCAATCGCCAACTCCGATCCGCTGGCTGACGCGACGTCGCGCCACCTGGTGGAGGCCGGCGGCAAGCGCATCCGCCCCCTCCTGACCCTGCTGTGCGCGCACCTCGGTGACGCGTCGCTGCCGGCTGTTGTGCAGGCTGCCGTGGTGGTTGAACTGACCCACCTCGCAACCCTGTACCACGACGACGTCATGGACTCCGCCCCGTTCCGCCGCGGCGCCCCGACGGCCCACGAGGTCTGGGGTAACTCGGTTGCCGTCCTCACCGGCGACCTCATTTTTGCCCGCGCGTCCATCCTGGTATCCGAGCTCGGTTCGCGCGCGCTGGGCATCCAGGCCCGCACCTTCGAACGCCTGTGCCTGGGCCAGCTGCACGAAACCGTGGGCCCGCGTCCGGACGAGGATCCGGTGGAGCACTACCTCTCGGTCATCGCGGACAAGACCGGATCCCTGGTGGCTGCATCCGGCCAGCTTGGCGCGATCTTCGCCGGCGCCGATCCGGCCTATGAGGACCTGCTGGTGGAGTACGGCGAGAAGGTAGGCGTGGCCTTCCAGCTGGCCGACGACGTCATTGATGTCACGGGCGTCAAGGTCAAGTCCGGCAAGTCCCCGGGCACCGACCTTCGCGAAGGCGTCCCGACGCTGCCGGTGCTGTTCCTCCGGCGCGACGCCGCGGCCGGCGACCAGTCCGCCGTCGAACTCTTGAAGCTCATCGACGGGGACCTGACCTCGGACGAGGCGCTGGCCTCCGCGGTGGCCGGGCTGCGCGAGCACCCCGTGACGGCCGAGTCCTGGGTCGTAGCCCGCGGCTGGGCCGATGAAGCCATTGCCGCCCTGGCCCCGCTGCCCGAGGGTGTTGTGAAGGATTCGCTGTCCAACTTCGCGCTGGCTGTGGTGGACCGCGCCAGCTGATCCACTTTCTTCATCGATTGCTCCGTAACCGCCCTTTTGAGCCATCAAAACGGCCTTTTCGGGGCAATCGATGGTGTTTAAAACGGAATAGCCCCGGTTCTCTGCAACGTACGAGTCCTACGTTGCGTCGAACCGGGGCTATTTCTCCGTTCGCATCAGATCCGCCGGAGGCGTTTAGCGGATCCGTGAATAGTCTATGACAGCTTTGTCATAAAGCGCAAGCCCCTTGTTATTGACCGTGTCACAGACTTTTTTGCGGCCTTCGCGGGGCACTTTGCGGCCGGTGGGACCTAATCCTCGGTCTAAAGGCGGCGTGTCCGTGTCGAAGTGCCCCGCGGCGGCTGGCTTTTCCACATGGCGCATGGTCGATCTGCCATTCGCCGTGGTGCGGAGCCACCGTGGAGCCATGGATATTGAGACATTCTTGGGCGCAAGGGCCGGCGTAGCCCGGGCCTCGACCCTCCGTGGGGCAGGATTCTCCCGGACCCACCTCGAGAAGGCGCTGGCCGCCGGGCGCATTGTCAGGATTCGGCGAGGTGTCTACAGCACGCCCCGTGAAGCAGGCGTGCTCGGCCTGGCGCTGCAGCACAACGCCCTGGTCACGTGCCTGTCGGCCGCCCCGATCTACCGGCTATGGACTCTCCACGAAGCGTCTTCCGTGCATTTGAGTCCGGGACATAAGACGGCTCCACGGGGGACCCTGGTTCATGGCCGGTGCCCTCATCCCACCCACCCATGGTTGCCGGTGGCAGGTTTGGCAGACGTCCTGATTCATTCCCTGCGGTGCCTGCCCACGGTGGAGTCGCTTGTCATGCTCCAGTGTGCAGCCCAACGTGGCGATATCACCCTGGAGTTCCTGCGGCGCAAGCTCCCCGGGAACCGAAACGCCCGCGCCAGGGCCCTCCTCGGCAATGTGATCCCGCGGGCGGACTCCCTGCTGGAGGTGCTGGCCAACTACCACTTCCGCAGTGCTGGTCTACAGGTGCGGCGGCATGTGGAGATCCCAGGAGTGGGAGAGGTGGATTTCCTTATTGAGGACTGCCTGGTGGTGGAGACTGACGGAGACACCCACTTGGAACCACACCAAGTGAAAAAGGACCGGAAACGCAACAATGCCACCTTGATGGGCGGGCACCTCGGCCTCAGATTTGGCTACGACGACGTCGTCTATCACCCTGAGCGGATGGTGGCCCAGGTGATGGAGGTAATCGACTTGTGCCGGCAGGGAGCTTTCAGCGGGAGGTAAGTCCCGCCGTCGTGGGGCACTTTGGCTGACGTAAACGCGGAACCAGGCTCACGGAGCGGCGTGTCCGCGCCAATGTGCCCCGTTTTGGCGGGGAGGAGGTCAGTCCTCTTCGTCGTTGAAGGCCCACTCGAACATGTCGAAGACGAACTCGGAGAAGGTGCCTTCCTCGGATTTCCACTGGCCGCGGGCGTTGTTGCGGCGGTAGACGATGGGGTCCGGGACGCTGAGATCGCCCACGCGGATGCCCCAGGTGAACTGTTCTTCCTCGTCCTCAAGGAACATCAGGAAGCCTTCGTCGTCAACTTCCAGCTCTTCCGGATCCCAGAAGTAGTGGTAGGCCTCCATGAGGTCCTCGCAGCCGCCGACGGCCTGGTAGAACTCCTTCAGCACCAGCGGAACCTGGAACTGGTGTTCGGCGAGGGCGGTATCCAGCTCTTCGGTGGTGAGGCCGTCCTCTTCCTGCCATTCATCTTCGAGATACTTCGGAACGAGCGCGCGGAATTTCTCGAGGAACATGTCAGTCATGGCTCTAATCCTAGCTAACTGCAGGGCCCCTAAAAGCCGCCCGAAGAACCGCCGGGAGCACACCCTAAGCACCGCAGCCGGAGCCGCAGCCAGACCCGCTGCCGGACCCGCTCTCAGACCCGCAGCCGGACCCGCTCTAGGAGTCCCGGGGTTCACTCCGCCGGTGCCAGCCGTGCACGGCAAGCGGCGCCTGCCAGTGCCGGCGCCAGGCCAGGACCCGGAAGGTGAAGACGACGGCGGCAATCGCAGCCGCGGTGAAAACGTTGAACGCGCCGGTTACCCACAGGATGGCCGTCAGCGCAGCACCCAGGAATGCGGGCAGCGCGTAGATGTCCTTGGGGTTGAAGAGTTCCGGCACTTCGTTGGCTGTGACGTCACGCAGCAGGCCGCCGCCCACCGCCGTCATTACGCCCAGCAGTACCGCGGCCACGGGATGCATGCCCACAGCCAGGGCTTTAACGGTGCCGGTCATGCAGAACAGGGCCAGCCCGCCGGCGTCGAACAGGGTCAACAGCGACGTGACCCGCTGGACACTGGAATACAGGAAGTAAACCAGGACCGTGGCCAGCAGCGGCGGGAACAGGTAGGCGGGGTTGGTGAAGGCGGCGGGTGGGCCGCTGTTGAGGATGAGATCGCGGATCACTCCTCCGCCCAGGCCCACCAGGGAGGCAAGGAGCAGCGAGCCCACAATGTCGATATTCTTCCGCGCTGCCAGGAGCGAGCCGGACACCGCGAAGAAGAAGACGCCCAGCAGGTCCAGCCAGACGGGAGCGTTGTCAAAGGCGAAGGTCATCGGCGTCCCGGCTAGGTGAAAGTTGGGCGGACAGGGCGGCTCCAACGTTACGCTAGCCCCTATGAATAACCCGATCATGATCGCCTGTGCCCACGGGACGTCCAGCGCCCAGGGTGCCGCCGAGGTCAACGCCCTGCGGGCCGGCATCGCAGCCCTGCGCCCCGGCCTTGACGTTCGGGAAGCGTATGTGGACGTCCAGCAGCCTGACCTCGTGGACGTGGTGGCGGGCCTGCCCGAAGGTGCGGAAGCCGTCGTCGTGCCCTTGCTTCTGAGCGTGGGGTACCACGTCAAAGTGGACATCGCGCGGGCCGTGAAGAGCCGGCCGGGCAGCCTGGCCGCGGCGCCGCTGGGCCCCGATCCGAGGCTCGCCGCGCTGCTGGACCAGCGGCTCCGCGAGGCCGGCGTCACCGACCGCGACCTGATTGTCCTTGCCGCCGCGGGCTCGTCCAACCCCAACGCCGCCATCAGCGTGGAGGAGCTCCTGGGCCAGCTCCGGGAGCTGCGGAGCAACCGGATCGTGGCCGCCTATGGCGCCTCGGCGAAGCCGTCAGTGCCCGACGCCGTTGCCATGCTCCGCGAGGAAGCCGCCGGGGGTGCCGGGGCGGGGGAGTCCGCGGGGGCCGTGGACCTGGGTGGCCGCGTGGTCATCGCGTCCTATCTCCTGGCACCGGGCTTCTTCCACGACCAACTGGCAAAAGCGGGTGCCGATCTCGTCACCGAGCCATTGCTGCCCTCGCCCGTGCTCGCCGAAATCGCGATGGACAGGTACGACGACGCCGTCGCCAGCGGCCACTAGCAAAGGGCCCTCCGGCGTTGCGGAGGCGGGCCCCTGGGAAGCACAGCGGAGGGGCATCTTCAAGGCTGTTCGGCGTTTCGTGACGAAATGTTTCCCTAGGTGACTCAACGTTTCCGGGCCTTTGTGACGCCCTTCGACGGGCCCCTACAGTCGATGCATGACTGATACAGCTCTAGCCGGAGCGTCCGCGGACTCCGCAGCCGCCAAGCGCCCCGCGCGCACCAACCGCCCCGCCGCAAAACCGCACGGGCAGTGGAAAGTAGACGGCAAAACCCCGCTGAACGCCAACGAAACCTGGAAACAGGAAGACGACGGCCTGAACGTCCGCGAGCGTATCGAGTCCATCTACTCCAAAGAGGGCTTCGACTCCATCCCCGGCCAGGACCTCCACGGCCGCTTCCGCTGGTGGGGCCTGTACACCCAGCGCAAGCCCGGGATCGACGGCGGCAAGACCGCAACGCTTGAGCCGCACGAGCTTGAGGACAAGTACTTCATGCTCCGGGTAAGGATCGACGGCGGCGCGCTCACCACCGAGCAGCTGCGCGTCATCGGGCAGATCTCGGTTGATTTTGCCCGGGATTCGGCCGACCTCACCGACCGCCAGAACATCCAGCTGCACTGGATCCGCGTGGAGGACATCCCCGAGATCTGGACCCGCCTGGAAGGTGTTGGCCTGTCCACCACCGAGGCCTGCGGCGACGTCCCGCGCGTCATTCTGGGCTCCCCGGTTGCCGGCATCGCCAAGGACGAGATCATCGATCCCACGCCGCTGATTGCCGAGCTGGGCGAACGCTTCATCGGCAACCCGCTGCTCTCCAACCTGCCGCGCAAATACAAGACCGCAATCACCGGCCACCCCAGCCAGGACGTGGTCCACGAGATCAACGACTTCGCTTTGGTGGGCGTCAGGCACCCCGAGCTGGGCGTCGGCTACGACCTCTGGGCCGGCGGCGCGCTCTCCACGAACCCGATGCTGGGCAAGCGCCTGGGCGCGTTCGTTCGCCCCGAGGAAGCTGCCGAAGTGTGGCTCGGCGTCACCAGCATCTTCCGCGACTACGGTTACCGCCGCATGCGCACCAAGGCCCGCCTGAAGTTCCTCATGGCCGACTGGGGCCCGGAGAAGTTCCGCCAGATCCTGGAGGACGAATACCTCGGCTACAAGCTGGCCGACGGTCCCGCCGCGCTTAAGCCCACCTCCCCGGGCGACCACATCGGCGTGCACGAGCAGAAGGACGGCAAGTTCTTCATCGGCGCCACCCCGCTTGCCGGCCGGCTCTCCGGCGCGCAGCTGGTCAAGCTCGCGGACACCCTCGAAGCCCGCGGCTCCTACCGCCTGCGCACCACCCCGCACCAAAAGCTGGTCGTCCTGGACGTTCCCAAGGAGCAGGTGGAGCCCCTCGTGGCCGAGCTGGACACCCTGGGCCTGTCCGCCCGCCCGTCCGTGTTCCGCCGCGGCACCATCGCCTGCACCGGCATCGAGTACTGCAAGCTCGCCATCGTGGAAACGAAGGTCACCGCAGCCACGGCAGTCGCCGAACTGGAACGCCGCCTCGCGGACCTCACCGAATCCGGCGAACTGCCGCACGCACTGTCCCTGCACATCAACGGCTGCCCCAACTCCTGCGCCCGCATCCAGACCGCGGACATCGGCCTCAAGGGCATGATGCTGCCAACGCCCGACGGCGACCCCACCCCGGGTTTCCAGGTCCACCTGGGCGGCGGGCTGGCATCCAACGAGCGCGAGGAAGCAGGCCTGGGACGCACCGTCCGCGGCCTCAAGGTCTACGTTGAGGATCTGCCCGACTACGTAGAGCGCGTGGTCCGCACCTTTGTTGCCCAGCGCGCCGAAGGCCAGACCTTCGCCGAGTGGGCCCACGCAGCAGACGAGGAGGCCCTCCAGTGAGCAAGCACGCGCTCGGGATAGACCCAGTGGCAGGCGATGCCGCCGCCTCTGAACAGGTTGAGGAAACAGTCGCAGCAGCGGCCCCCACCCTCCGCACGCACGACGAACTGAAGGCCATCGCCGAGTCCGGTGCCGCCGAGCTCGGTTGGGACGCCCCGGCCCGCGATGTGATCGCGTGGGTGGAGCGCAACTTCGAGCTGCCCGCGGTCGCCGTCGCGTGCTCCATGGCCGACGCCGTCCTGCCCGCGTTGGTCGCTGACCAGCTGCCCGGCGTCGACGTCCTGTTCCTGGAGACCGGCTACCACTTCCCGGAAACCTACGCCACGCGTGACGAGGTGGCCGCGAACCTCCGCGTCAACGTGGTGGACGTGCTCCCGGAGAACACCGTGGAGCAGCAGGACCGGCTCCTGGGCAAGGACCTCTTTGCCCGCGACGCCGCCCAGTGCTGCGCCCTCCGCAAGGTAGCCCCGCTGCGCCGCACCCTGGCCGGCTACGAACTCTGGTTCACCGGTGTCCGCCGCGACGAGGCCCCCACCCGGACCAACACACCGCTGGTGACCTGGGACGAGGTCAACGGCCTGGTCAAGGTCAACCCGGTGGCCGCGTGGACGTTCGACCAGCTGGTCCAGTACTCCGATGACAACCTCCTGCCCGTCAACCCGCTGCTTTCCCAGGGTTACCCCTCGATCGGCTGCCAGCCCTGCACGCGGAAGGTGGCGCCGGGCGATGACCCCCGCGCCGGCCGCTGGGCAGGCACCGACAAGACAGAATGCGGACTACACGTATGAGCACTTTCCTAACTGAGGAGTCCAGCCAGGTGACTGAAGCTGCCGTTTCCACGCGCCTTTCCAGCCTGGACGCCCTCGAGTCCGAAGCGATCCACATCATCCGCGAGGTGGTTGCCGAGTTCGAGAAGCCCGCGCTGCTGTTCTCCGGCGGCAAGGACTCCGTGGTGATGCTGCACCTGGCCACCAAGGCCTTCTGGCCGGGCAAGGTCCCGTTCCCCGTCCTGCACGTCGACACGGGCCACAACTTCCCCGAGGTCATCGACTTCCGCGACCGCACGGTCGAAAGGCTGGGACTGAAGCTCGTGGTCGGCTCCGTCCAGGAGTTCATCGACCGCGGCGAGCTGGCCGAGCGTGCCGACGGCACCCGCAACCCGCTGCAGACCGTCCCGCTGCTGGACGCCATCGTGCAGAACAAGTTCGACGCCGTGTTCGGCGGCGGCCGCCGTGACGAGGACAAGGCCCGCGCCAAGGAGCGCATCCTGAGCCTCCGCGACGAGTTCGGCCAGTGGGACCCGCGCAACCAGCGCCCCGAACTGTGGAACCTGTACAACGGCCGCCACACCGTGGGCCAGCACGTCCGCGCGTTCCCCATCAGCAACTGGACCGAGCTGGACATCTGGCGCTATATCGAACGCGAGAACATCGAACTGCCGGGCCTGTACTACGCCCATGACCGCGAAGTGTTTGCACGCGACGGCATGTGGCGCGCAGTCGGCGAGGTTTCCCAGCCGCTGCCCCACGAGGAAGTCATCACCAAGACGGTCCGCTACCGCACCGTGGGCGACATGTCCTGCACAGGCGCCGTTGAATCGGACGCAGCCACCGTGAGCGACGTCGTGATTGAAGTTGCCGCCTCCACCATCACCGAACGTGGTGCCACCCGTGCAGATGACCGCATCTCCGAGGCAGCCATGGAAGACCGCAAGAAGGATGGTTACTTCTAAATGAGCACCGAAACTTTGCCGCTGGCCGGGCTGGAAACAGCCCTGCCCACCACGCTGTTCCGCTTTGCCACCGCCGGATCGGTCGACGACG
The DNA here is from genome assembly GCF_049895945.1 of Pseudarthrobacter sp. DSP2-3-2b1. Classification (NCBI taxonomy): domain Bacteria; kingdom Bacillati; phylum Actinomycetota; class Actinomycetes; order Micrococcales; family Micrococcaceae; genus Pseudarthrobacter; species Pseudarthrobacter sp. DSP2-3-2b1. The sequence continues at coordinate 65,947 of NZ_JAFCTI010000006.1, forward strand.
GGAAGTCCACTTTGGTGGGCCGCCTCCTTCACGATTCCAAGGCGATCCTTGCTGACACGCTCGATGCCGTGGCCCGTACCTCCTCGGACCGCGGCTTCGGCGGCGAGAAGGGCGGGATCGACCTCGCCCTCCTGACCGACGGCCTGCGCGCCGAGCGTGAGCAGGGCATCACCATCGACGTCGCCTACCGCTACTTCGCCACGGACCAGCGCAGCTTCATCCTGGCAGACTGCCCCGGACACGTTCAGTACACCAAGAACACGGTGACCGGCGCGTCCACGGCGGATGCCGTCGTCGTACTCATTGACGCCCGCAAGGGTGTCCTGGAGCAGACCCGCAGGCACCTGTCCGTGCTGCAGCTGCTGCGCGTGGCCCACGTGATTGTGGCCGTGAATAAGATCGACCTCGTGGACTTCAGCGAGTCAGTGTTCCGCGAAATCCAGGCCGACGTGCAGCGGGTGGCCCGCGAGCTGGGCATCGGTTCCGCCGAGCTGGGGACCGCCGACCATATCGACGACCTGCTGGTCATCCCGGTGTCCGCCCTCGACGGCGACAACGTGGTGGACCGTTCGGAGCGCACCCCCTGGTACGACGGCCCGGCCCTGCTGGAGGTCCTCGAGACCCTGCCCGCCGCCGACGAGATCGACACGCAGCTGGAGAGTTTCCGGTTCCCCGTGCAGCTGGTCATCCGGCCGCAGGGTGCGCTGGCCCCGGACGCCGTTGCCGGCGGCCTGGACGTTGAGGCCTACCGCGACTACCGCGCCTACGCCGGCCAGATCACCGAAGGTTCCGTGAAGGTGGGGGACAAGGTTTCCGTGCTGACGCCGGGCCAGGCCGCCCGCACCACCACCGTGGTGGGCATCGACTTCGCCGGTGAATCCCTGCAGGAAGCGTTCGCCCCGCAGTCCGTGGCGATCCGCCTGGCTGAGGAATTCGACGTCGCCCGCGGTGACACCATCGCCGCCGCCGGGACCGTCCGCGAATCAACCGCCGACCTGTACGCCGCCCTGTGCTGGCTGTCGCCCAAGCCGCTGCGCGAGGGTGCCAAGGTGCTGGTCAAGCACGGCACCCGCACCGTCCAGGCGCTGGTCCGCAACGTCAGCGGCAAGCTCGACCTGGCCTCCTTCAAGCTCGAAGCCACCTCAAGCCTGGAGCTCAACGACATCGGCCACGCGCAGCTCCGGCTCGCCGCACCGCTGCCGCTGGAGAACTACACGCACCACCGCCGCACGGGCGCGTTCCTTGTGATCGACCCGCTGGACGGCAACACGCTGGCCGCGGGCCTGGTCAAGGACCACCCGGGCGACCACGAGGACGAGCGCTACTCGATCTGAGTTTTACCCGAGTTTCCATCGAGACCGCGGCTTGTTCGCAGATCCTGACCTTCACGGTCCGGTTCCGCGAACAGGCCGCGGTTTTGCCGTTTCGTATCCTTGATGGAGGAGGGCAAAGGGAGGGAGGCGGCGCGGTGGAAACCATCAACAGCAGGCTCATCAACTGGGCCTCGATCCTGGACGAAAAGACCCGCGAACAGGCCCTCGCCACGGCCACGCTGCCCATCATCTACCCGCACCTGGCCCTGATGCCGGACGCGCACTTGGGCAAGGGCGCCACCGTGGGCTCGGTCATTCCCACCCTGCGCGCCATCATTCCGGCCGCGGTGGGGGTGGACATCGGCTGCGGAATGATCGCCGTGCGGACCCAGTATCTGGTGAAGGACCTGCCAAAAAACAGGAAACCCCTGCGTGAGGCCATCGAGCAGGCCATCCCGCTGTCTGCCGGACATAACAACCGGACAGTCCAAGCCACCGCCGCACCCCGCATCGCCGAACTGAGAAAGCTGGCTGTCAAAGCAGGCTTCAACCCGGGCCAGTACGTGGAGAAATGGGACCTCCAGCTGGGCTCGCTGGGATCGGGGAACCACTTCATCGAGGTCTCCGCGGATGAGAACGACCACGTCTGGCTGTTCCTGCATTCCGGCTCACGCGGCGTCGGCAACAAGATCGCCCAACACCACATCGGTGTCGCCCGGCAGGTCACCCACAAACGCGGCACCCACGTTCCCGATCCGGACCTCGCGTACCTGGAGGAGGGCACCCCCGAGTTCCGGCGGTATATCGAGGAGCTCCGCTGGGCCCAGCACTTTGCCCTGCTGAACCGCGAGGAAATGATGGACCGGGTTGTTACGCAGTTCCGCAACTGGGTGGGCGGGCCGGTCACGGAGCGGGAGCGCATTAACTGCCACCACAACTTCACTCAGCTCGAGACGCACTACGGAAAATCGGTGTGGGTGTCGCGGAAGGGTGCCATCAAAGCCGAGCGGGGCGATCCGGGACTTATTCCGGGGTCCATGGGGACGGCGTCGTACGTTGTTGAAGGACTGGGGAACCCGGTCTCGCTGAACTCCTCCCCGCACGGCGCCGGCCGCGAATACTCCCGCAACGCGGCCCGCAAAACCTTCTCGCTGCCGGAGCTGAAGCAGGCCATGCAGGGGATCGAGTTCCGGGCCAGCGAGGCGTTCATCGATGAAATCCCCGCCGCGTACAAGCCCATCGACGTGGTGATGCGGGACGCGCAGGACCTCGTGAAGGTACGGCACAAGCTGCGGCAGCTCGTCAACGTTAAGGGCGACTGAAACAGCCCGAAGCCGTCCCGTAGCCACTCAATGTGACGCTAGATGAACCCGCGTGACCCCCCGTTTCCGCGTCATTGAACGGGTTTATGACACTCCCTATGGTGAAACAATGACTAGTTCCAAGCCCGGGATGATCCGCATCGTGGCAGGCGAAAGCGCAGCACCCCAGCGCAAGCGTGCCATCGAGGCCTTCCTGGCGATCGGACTGGTCCTTCTGATCGCTTTCGGCGCCGTGGTGGCATCCAGCATTTCGCGTAACACAGACGCCCAGGCCGCGCCCGCCCCAACGGCCGCTGACGAGCTGAAGCTGGGCTACTTCGGAAACCTGACCCACGCCCCCGCGCTGGTGGGCCTGAAGCAAGGAATCCTGGCCCGCAACCTCGGCACCACGAAACTCAGCACCGAGACCTTCAACGCCGGTCCCGCTGCCATCGAGGCGCTGAACGCCGGGGCCATCGACGCCACCTACATCGGCCCCAACCCGGCCATCAATTCGTTCGTTAAGAGCGGCGGGGAGTCGGTAAACGTTATTGCGGGTGCTGCCGCTGGTGGCGCCCAGTTAGTGGTGAAGCCGGACATCAACTCCGCCGCCGATCTCCGCGGAAAAACCCTGGCCTCCCCGCAACTGGGCGGCACGCAGGACGTGGCGCTGCGCGCCTGGCTATCCGACCAGGGCTATAAAACCAACGTGGACGGCAGCGGCGATGTGGCCATCAACCCCACCGAGAACGCCCAGACGCTGAAGCTTTTCCAGGATGGAAAGCTCGACGGCGCGTGGTTGCCCGAGCCGTGGGCGTCCCGTTTGGTGCTTGAGGCCGGTGCCAAGGTGCTGGTGGACGAAAAGGACCTGTGGGACGGCTCCGCGTCCGGCAAGCCGGGCGAGTTTCCCACCACCATCCTGATCGTCAACAAGGACTTTGCCGCCGCCCACCCGGAGACCGTGAAGGCGCTGCTCAAGGGCCATGCCGAATCCGTGGCCTGGCTCAATGAGACTCCCGGGGCCGAAAAATCGGCCGTGGTCAATGCCGCGCTGCAGGAAGCCGCCGGTGCCGCGCTGCCCACCGACGTCCTGGACCGGTCCCTGCAGAACATTGTGTTCACCGTGGACCCGCTCGCCGGGACCTACCCCAGGCTGCTCAAAGACGGAGTGGAGGCCGGCACCACCAAGCAGGCCGACATCACCGGCCTGTTCGACCTCCGCGCTCTGAACGACGTCATCGCCGCCGGAAAGACCGGACAGCCCGTCTCAGCCGCCGGCCTCGGCCAGGACTGACCCCGCGTTATAAGCACCACCGCATTACAAGCAATCCACCAACTTAAGGACGGGACCATGCCAGTCGTACTGGAAAACCTGGGCAAGCGCTTCGGCGACGGCGCCCCGGTGCTGGACGACGTCAACGCCACCATCGGCGCGGGCGAGTTCGTCGCCCTCCTCGGTGCCTCCGGCTGCGGCAAATCCACCCTGCTGAACATCATGGCGGGACTGGAAGTCCCGACGTCGGGCGCTCTCGAAGTGCCCAGCGACGGTGCCGCTTTTATGTTCCAGGACGCCGCGCTGTTCCCGTGGCTCACGGCGCGGGAGAACATCGAACTGGCACTGAAGCTGCGCGGCGTCGGCAAGTCCCAGCGCCGTGTGAAGGCAGATGAACTCCTTGAGCTGGTGCACCTCGGCGAGGCCGGGGACAAGCGCCCCCACGAGCTCTCCGGCGGCATGCGCCAGCGCGTGGCACTGGCCCGCTCGCTCGCGCAGGACCGGCAGCTGCTGCTGATGGACGAGCCGTTCGCCGCGCTCGATGCCATCACCCGCGACCTCCTCCACGATGAGCTGGAACGCATCTGGAAGGAAACCGGGCGCACCATCGTTTTTGTCACGCACAACGTCCGCGAGGCTGTGCGGCTGGGCCAGCGCGTGCTGCTGCTCTCATCCCGCCCCGGCCGGGTGGTCCAGGAATGGGCCGTCTCCGAGGAACACCGAACCGACGCCGGCCTGGCCGGCCAGCTGACCGGGGTCATCACCGCCCGGCTGCGCGAGGAGATCCGCCGCCATGCCAAATAACCCCATCCCTTTGACCGAAGAAAAGCTGGCGACGGAGCCCGAAACCCACAAGGTCCACGCCGCTCTCACCCGGTCCTCCACCGGGAACGAGGATCTGCGTGAGCTGGAGTCCGGCCTGGATTCGCTGCAGTCCGATGCTGCCCGGAAGCACCGGATCGACTGGAGCCGCATCCTCTTGCCGATCGCAGCCTTGGTGGTCCTGCTCCTGATCTGGCAGTTCTACGTCTCGCTCGGGGTGAAGCGCCGCGACCTGGTGCCCGGTCCGCTGGACGTCCTGGGTCAGATCGGGGTCCTGTGGGGCGAGGGCAAGCTGCAGGAAGCTGTGTGGACCTCGCTCCAGCGCGGCATCGTGGGCTTCCTGATCTCCGTGGCGATTGCTACCCCGGTGGGGCTGCTGCTGGCTCAGGTGGCACCGCTGCGCCGGGCGTTCGGGCCGCTGATTTCCGGGCTGCAGGTCCTGCCGTCGGTGGCCTGGGTGCCGGCCGCCATCATCTGGTTCGGCCTCACCGATGCCACCGTTTACTTCGTGGTGTTCATGGGCGCCATCCCGTCCATCATCAACGGACTGATTTCCGGTGTGGACCAGATCCCGCCGCAGTACCGCCGCGTGGGCACCGTCCTGGGCGCGAACCGGCTTCAAATGGCGCTGCAGATTGTCCTGCCCGCCGCGCTGCCCGGCTACCTCGGCGGGCTGAAGCAGGGCTGGGCGTTCTCGTGGCGCTCCCTGATGGCTGCCGAAATCATCGCCGTGGGCGGCACCATCGGCTTCGGCCTGGGCTCGCTGCTGGACCAGGGCCGAGTCCTGTCCGACATGACCGTGGTGATGGCCGCGATCCTGCTGATCCTGGCCGTGGGCATCTTGATCGAGCTCCTGGTGTTCGCGCCGATCGAGAAGCGCCTCCTGCGCAGCCGCGGCCTCCTGTCCGGCAGCACCCGCTAACCACCGGCTGTCCGAGCCACAGCCCACCCAGCCACAGCCCAAACTGTCAGCAGAGCCCGACGGCGAGTCCCGCCGTCGGGCTCTGTTGTGTCTGAGAGCTGCAGATCCGGCGGCGCGGCCTATGTGACGCAGCGTTACCTTACGTGAACTGGTGTTTCCGCGCCGTTGTTGGTGAATGTGACGGCAACCTACCGTTGATCCATGGCAATTCAGGATATTTACCCCACAGCGCTGCGGCTGCTCGGCCGCCCGGTGCTGGTGGTGGGCGGCGGCCCCGTGGCTGCGCGCCGCGCCAAGGGCCTGCTCGACGCCGGTGCCCGGGTCACCGTGGTCGCTCCCGTTGCCTCCGCCGCGCTCCGCGAACTGGCCGACGCCGGCCTCCTCACCTGGGAGCAGCGCCCCTATCGCCCGGAAGACGTCGACGGCGTCTGGTTCGTCCAGACCGCCACCGGGGACCCCGCCGTGGACACCCAGGTTTCGGCCGACGCCGAGGCGCAGCGCATCTGGTGCGTCAACGCCTCCGACCACGAGGCCTCAGCTGCCTGGACCCCCGCCGTCGCGGTTGTGGATGACGTGCAGATCGCCGTAAACGCCGGGGGAGACCCGCGCCGCGCCATGGCCCTGCGCAACGCCGTCGCCACCGCCTTGGAAACCGGCGACCTCCCGCTGCGCCGCCGCCGTGCTTCCGCGGGAAGTGTCGCCCTGGTGGGCGGTGGTCCCGGCGACACCGGCCTCATCACGGTCCGCGGCCGCCGGCTCCTGGGCCAGGCCGACGTTGTGGTGGCAGACCGCCTCGGCCCCCGCGAACTGCTCAACGAACTCGCCCCGGACGTCCGCGTCATCGAAGTGGGCAAGACCCCCGGCCACCATCCCGTGCCGCAGGCAGAGATCAACCGGATCCTCGTCGAGGAAGCCCGCAACGGCCACCGCGTGGTCCGTCTCAAGGGTGGCGATCCCTACGTCCTCGGCCGCGGCGGCGAGGAAGCCGAATACTGCCGGCAGCACGGCGTCGAGGTTGAAGTGGTCTCCGGCGTCACCTCCGCGATCTCCGTTCCCGCCGCCGCCGGCATCCCTGTGACGCACCGCGGTCTGGCCAAGGGCTTCAGCGTGGTCACGGGCCACGAGGAGCTCTCCGAGGTTCCCGCCCGTGCTGACCACACCATCGTCCTGCTCATGGGCGTCGCCGCACTGCGTGACTCGGCATCGGCCCTGGGCAAAGCCGGTTTGCCTCAGGACACGCCAGTTGGCATCGTTGAGAACGGCTATCTGCCGAATCAGCGCGTGACCATCGGCACGCTCGGTTCCATCGCCGATCAAGCGGAAGCCACCGGCGTCGCAAATCCCGCCGTGATTGTGATCGGTGACGTGGTGCGCGTGAGCCCCTTCGCGCCCGCGCACTTCAAGACAGCCGATTACAGCACCACCAGCCCGAACAAGCCCCGAGTCCTCACCCTTTAGCTTCGAAGAAAAGGAACACAGCCGTGTCATCAAGCACCTCCGTAGGATCTGCCGACCGTCCGCTGCGCGTTGCCGTGGTGGGCTCCGGCCCGGCCGGCGTCTACGCCGCGGACATCCTCACCAAGAGCGAAGCCGTCAAGAGCGGCGAGCTGACCGTGAGCATCGACCTCTTTGACCGCTACCCGGCACCCTACGGCCTGATCCGCTACGGCGTGGCCCCGGACCACCCGCGCATCAAGGGCATCGTCAACGCCCTGCACAAGGTCCTGGACCGCGGCGACATCCGTTTCTTCGGCAACGTGGACTACGGCACGGACATCTCCATCGAGGACCTCCGCACCCACTACGACGCCGTCATCTTCGCCACCGGCGCCATCAAGGACGCGGACCTGAACATCCCCGGCATCGAACTGGATGGCTCCTTCGGCGGCGCGGACTTTGTCTCCTGGTACGACGGCCACCCGGACGTTTCCCGCGAATGGCCGCTGGATGCCAAGGAAATCGCCGTGATCGGCAACGGAAACGTTGCCCTGGACGTGGCCCGCGTCCTGTCCAAGCACGCCGATGACCTGCTGGTCTCCGAGATCCCGGACAACGTCTACGCCGGCCTGAAGGACTCCCCGGTCACGGACGTTCACGTCTTCGGGCGCCGCGGCCCCGCCCAGGTGAAGTTCACCCCGCTGGAGCTGCGCGAACTGTCCCACTCCAAGGATGTGGACATCATCCTCTACGCCGAGGACTTCGAGTTCGACGAGGAATCGGACCGGCTCATCCAGAGCAACAACCAGGTCAAGACCATGGTGGGCACGCTCACCAACTGGATCGCCGAGCAGCCCGAGGACCTCTCCGAGCTCACGGCTTCCCGCCGCCTGCACCTGCACTTCCTGCACAGCCCGGTGGAAATCTTTGATTCCCCGGAAACCCCGGGCCAGGTGGCCGGCATGAAGTTCGAGCGCACCGAGCTGGACGGCACGGGCAACGCCCGCGGCACCGGCGAGTTCGTGGACTACCCGGTCCAGGCCGTGTACCGCGCCATCGGCTACTTCGGCTCGGCCCTGCCGGAGATCGAATTCGACCACAAGAAGGGCGTGGTACCGAACGACGGCGGCCGCGTCCTGGATGCCGCCGGCACCCACGTGCCGGGCATCTACGCCACCGGCTGGATCAAGCGCGGACCCGTCGGCCTGATCGGCCACACCAAGGGCGACGCCCTGGAGACCGTGACCTACCTCCTGGAAGACCGCGAAAACCTGCCGGTTGCCGCCGTTCCCGAGGCGGACGCCGTCGTCGAGCTGCTCGATGCCCGCGGCGTGAAGTTCACCAGCTGGGAAGGCTGGCTGGCGCTGGACGCCCACGAACTCGCCCTGGGCGCCGCGGCCACCGAGGCCGGCGGATCCCACGGTGTTGAGGTCAAGCGTGAGCGCATCAAGGTGGTGCCGCGCGAGGACATGGTGGCCATCTCCCGCGACGGCGTGGCCGCGAGCGTCTAGTTCCGTTACAATGCAGCGCGGGGCCCTTGGCTCCGCGCTGCATTGTTTAACGTGCTACCTCTTCGCCCCGCCGGCGGCCATGAGCTCGAGCCGGTGCAGGGTTTCCCGGTTCCGCACATCAATGGCCGGGCTGCGCAACATTTTCGGTACCAGCTTGCCCGGTCCGCGGGTTGCGTCCTCGGAAATGGTCACCAGGCACTGCATTCCCCGGTCCTCCAGGGTGATGATCACTTTGGCTTCGCCCAGCGGCCAGCCCCGGGCCACCAGCTCCAGGGAGCGGCCGGGTTCGACGGCGGATACCCGGCTGCTGTCGTTGATCACCAGCGGCCAGATGCCCACCGAGTGGTGGAGCCTCGAGCCGACCTCCGGCCAGTGCGCGTCCACCGCGCGGATCCGGGAGGCACCCACCACCCAGCCGGAGTACAGCCAGCCGTCAGCGATCACCTTCCAGACGTCCTCCGCTGGGGAATTGAACAGTTTGCTCACGGTTGACATGACTTTCCTTCCGGTGGTGGCGGCGGGGGCGGGGTTCCCCGCCATGGAACGGTCGACGGCGGCAGGTGCGGGCCGCTGTGCCGCCCGGTAGGAGCGCTCCCGGAGCCGGCGGGTCCAGGCATATGTCTGTGCTCCGGGCGGCTGGTTCTCGAGTGGATTGAAGCGGAGGGGAGTGTCTGCTGGTGAAGGCGACGTCCGCAGCCGAAGCTCGCCGCACTGGTGCCAGCCGCCCGTGGGTTTCGCCCAGTGGAGACTGAGCACCCATTCCCCGTCTGCGAGGGAGCCCTCGGGCAGGCTTACGGTCCGGAGCCCCAGCAGCACGGGTCCCTTGGTTCCGCGGTACGGCATGAGGGTTGTCAGGGTGGCGCTGCCAACGTCGAGTTTGGGCACGAGAAGAAACCTGCCTGGAAGCCGCCACCCGGTGGAGGCAAACAGCACATCGGCAATGCCGCCGTTTGAAGGGGTGACGCGGAGCGCGAGCCCCAGGATGTCGGGAAGGCCCTGCGGGAGCCCTATTGACCGGGAGAAGCGGGCCTCCACCGTGTCCGCTCCGGCAGCGTCCAGCCAGTCCAGTCCGCTTGACCCGGTAACGTTCCCGGTTCTGATGAGCTCGCCCTGGAGGCCGAGGCCCTGCGGATGAATGGGGCGGTCAGGACGGCCCACCTTGATGGCGCGGAAGACTGCGGCGAAGGCCCGCCCTGCCGTTTCGGTGGCGCCGGGGGCGGGGTCACCCTGTCCACGGTTTGGTGCCCTCTCCGGGTGCGTGACTACGTGCTGGGTCATGGCTTCCTTCCTGTCCAGAACAGCTGAATCACATCCGGCCGAACCGGGCGCGGACCAGTGCGAAAATTCCGTAGCAGATGAAGCCGGCCCCGATCGCGACCAGCAGGTACGGGCCGAAGGGGTGGTCCCGGAGTGCCTTGAGGCTGCCGTCCAGGCCGGTGGACTCCTGGGGCGTCCGCTTGGCGGCGGCGATGACGAACAACATCCCCGCCAGGTTCAGCGCGATTCCCTTGGCCACATGCCCGGTGACGCCCAGTGAGTCCACAAGCTTCCCGCGGCGCCTGCCCTCAAAGCGGGACAGCTCCTCCTTGAACCCGCGCCGCAGCCCCTTCACCACGAAGTAGACCCCCACGCCCATGACGGTCAGGCCCACGGCCACCAGCAGCGGCAGTCCCGCGGGAGTATTGAGGACGGCGGTACTGAAGTCCCGCGTGGTGTCTCCGGAGTCACCGCGGAGTCCAACGGCGAAGCCGGCAAAGCTGAGCCCCACGCTGCCGTAGGCGAGGAACAGGAAGCCGGACGAAATCAGCTTTCCCAGCCGTTTGGCCCGGGGAAGCGGCCGGGCCCGGAGCGTGGCCTCGCTCAGCTGCCAGAGCGCCAGGCCGGTGCAGGCCACCACGCAGGACCACAGCACGGCCGGGCCCCACGGGTTGGCGGCGAGCTGCTCGATGGCGCCGGTGGCTTCAGCCTGGCCCGGCTGCCCAAAGGCCAGCGCAATGGCGATGGCTCCCACAATCATGTGCAGCAGGGCCATCACGGCAAACCCGGAGCGCGCCACAACATCCAGCGCCCTGGTGTCCGACGCTTCCTCGACGGCATCCGCCGCCTCGCTGATGGTGGACTCTGCATCGGACATGGTCAGCCGTTCATGGGTCCTTCGGCGTGCAGCTTGGCGGCTCCCGGGCCCTCAACGCGGACCGTGCAGCGGACCACCAGCTTGCCCGGCGCATGATCCAGCTCCACCAGCGTGTCTTCGGCGCTCAGGGCGGTGAAGACTTCTGAGCCTTCAATCACCAAAACACCCTTGGCCCGGGCGGTTTCCGTGGCGTTATTCAGCGCTTCCTTCTGGAGCCCTGCCATGTACGAATCGTCACGCTGGCGTGCGGGGTCTCCGAATGCCCAGCCGAACAAAGTCCCTGTGTCTTCCATGGCCACGATATTACGCGTAAGCGCAGCGGAAGGCGGGGTTTCGTAATATTAGTAAGTGTGCTTACCATGGCTTGACCATGACCTTTGTAGGACACGGCAGTCAAGACCGCTCCCGCGGCATCTCGGAACCGAAACAACGTAAGGAAACACATCATGGCAGGAAATCTTCTGGCCCGGTCTATTCATGATCTGACGGCCGGCGCGTGGTTTGGCGGCTCGCTGATGGGAGCCATCGGGCTCAACGGGGCGGCGGCGGAAGCCAAGGACCCGGCGGAGCGCACCAGGCTCTCCAGCTCCGGCTGGATGAAGTGGGCCCCCATCCAGACGGCGGCCTTCGTCTCGCACCTGGCGGCGGATCTCGCCATCGCCTGGGAGAACAAGGAGCGGATCGCCAAGCAGGACGGCGTCGCCCGGGACACCGTGATCAAAACGGCAGTGACGGTGGCCGGCGCAGCGGTGACGCTGTACGCAGGGATCCTCGGCCAGAAAGTGGAGAAGCTCGCGGACCAGGGTGCTGTGGGCGCAACCGAGCCCAGTCCCGCGGCCTCGGATGAACTGAAGGCCGCGCAGCAGCAGCTGAAGATCCTGCAGTGGGCCATCCCCGCCTTCGCCGGTGCTGTCATCATCCTCGGCGCAAAGCACGGCGAAATGCAGCGGCCCAAGAACGTCTTCGCCGGCCTCCGCTCCTAACCAAACTGACAAACGTACGACGTCGGGTGGGCACCCAGGTGCCTGCCCGTCGTCGTGCGTTCTGCCGTTAAGGCGTCAGATGGGCTGCGTGTTCGCCGGCGGCAGGTCCGGGTTCATGTCCTGCAGGTTCGGGTCCTCTGCCGTCCAGACTTGGATGATGGCCCAGGCCACGGCGGCAAGCGGGACAGACAGCACAGCGCCGATGATCCCGGCCAGGATGGTTCCGGCGGTCAGGGCCATGAGGATCACCAGGGCGTGCAGCTGCAGGGACTTGCCCATCACGATCGGCTGGAGCAGGTCGCCCTCGAGCTGGTTGACGGCCACCACCACCGCCACCACAATCAGGGCCACCACCGGACCGTTGGCCACCAGCGCCACCAGGGCGGCCAGGATACCCGCAACCGTGGCGCCCACCAGCGGGATGAACGCGGTGATGAACACAATGATGGCCAGCGGGATGGCCAGGGGGACCTGAAGGATCAGCAGCGCGGCACCGATGGCCACGGCATCCACCAGCGCGACGATCGCAGTGCCGCGGACGTAGCCGCCCAGGACCTCCAGCGTGCGGCTGCCCACGCGGCGCAGCTTCGCCTCCCGCTCACCCTTGAAGGGCCGGAGCAGGAAGTTCCAGATTTTGGCGCCGTCCTTGAGGAAGAAGAACAGGATGACCACCATCAGGCCGGCCCCGGCCAGGAACTCTGTCACCACGGACAGTCCGGTGATGGCCCCGGAGCGGGCCTGGCTGCTGGTGGCGAACTGGATGATCCCCTGCCTGGCCTGCTCCAGCTGGGCCGGATCGATCGGGATGGGGCCGTTGACCAGGAACTGCTCGAGCTCGTCCAGTCCGGCGGATGCCTGCTGGGCCAGTTCACCCCACTGGTTCCGGATGGACAGGTAGATGACCGTGCCCACGGCGCCGAGGACAACGAGAAGGGCAACAAACGCCACCGCGGTCGCTGCGCCGCCTGGCAGCCCGCGGCGCCGGAGCATGTTCACAAAGGGCCCGATGGCCGCGGCGAGAATCAGCGAAATCAGGATGGGGATGACCAGCAGCTTGATCTGCATCAGTGCGTAGACGGACACCACCGCCACTGTCAGGATGAGCAGGACCTGGGCGGAGCGGATACCCACCCGGCCCAGGCCATCGGCCCACAGGGCGCCCGGCGGCTTCCGTTCAGGCTGTGTTGCTGCTGTTGAGGCTTGGTCGGCTGGCATGCAAACTCCCGGTCTTCGGCGGGTGGCCGGGCTGCTGGGGGCATCCCTGGCTCAATTACCTACGTCAGATCGTAAGTTTACTGATGGTCCGCGGCCCAGCGGGGATCAGGCGCGCAGCCACTCCGCACAGGAATTCAGGTTCCGGTTGACACTGGCCACGGCTGCGTCGGCGTCGCGGGCCTCGATCGCCTCCACCAGCTCGCCGTGGCCCTCGTGCGTGAGGCCGTCAAGCCGGCCCCGGCGCTGTTGCTTCAACAGTTCCTGATGGAAAACGCCGCCGAAACTGACGTACAGCTCATGCAGCAGGGGATTCCCGGAGGCCTGGGCCACGCGCTCGTGGAATTCCCAGTCCGCCCGGGCCCAGCCCTCGTAGTCCTCCGCGTTCCAGGCAATTTCACGGGCGGTGAGTGCGGCACGCAGGGAGGTGACGCCGTCGGCAGTTGCGTTGCGGGCGGCGAGGCGCGCTGCGGTGGTGTCCAGCCCCAGCCTGACTTCGAGGATGTGTTCCTCCGTGTGGTCCTGGTACATCCGCCGGGCGGCGCCGGACATTTCGCTGGTGGCCCGGACGTAGGTGCCGTCGCCGCGCCGGACTTCCAGCATCCCGCCGTGGGCCAGCGCCTTGATGGCTTCGCGGAGCGTGCCGCGGGAGACGCCGAGTCCGGCCATCAGCTCGGGCTCGGCGGGGATCCGCTGGTGCAGGGGCCACTCACCGGAGTGGATCATTTGCCGCAGCTTGGCGGTGATTTCGTCAGCGAGGGGCTGGCGGTGGGAGGTGCTCAGGGTCATGGCGTCCTACTTCTTCCGGCCGGCGGGCGTACCAGCGGCAGCACCGGAAACAACAGCACCGGCGGCACCGGCAGCAGCCGCAGTTCCGGCTCCAGCGCCGCGCGTGATCAGGTGGGCAACAGCAACCTGGACCAGGGCGAGGCCCAGCAGCAATGCCAGCGGGAGGGTCCAGCCGCCGGTGGCGCTGTTCAGCAGGCCGGCGCCGAAAGGGCCCGCCGTGGCGAGCAGGTAGCCGGTGGACTGGGCGAGTGTGGACAGCGCAGTGGTCTCAGCGGTGGAGGTCCCGCTCCGGCTGATCATCACCATCACCAGGGGGAAAATTCCCAGGCCGAAGCCCAGCAGAACGGCCGGAAGAATCACCAGTCCGGACGGCAGGAAGAGCAGCGCTGCGAGGCCCGCCACCATGATCATGCTGACCGAATAGAGCGCCGGCCGGAGCATCCTGGGCCGGGCACCGATGGCGATCAGCACCATGCCTGCCGGCACGGAAACCAGCTGCATCAGCCCGTAGAGGAGGCCGCTGTCCGCGGCGCTGATACCGCGGCTGATCAGCATGGACGGGAACCAGCTGATCAGCGAATAGGCGAGCAAGGCCTGGAGCGCGAAGATGGCCGTCAGCAGCTGGCCTTTCCGGGTGCGCAGCAGGGGCCACGGGGAAACCCGGGCGGAGGTTCGGCGGACACTGTGGCGGTGGGCATGAAATGTTATGGGGAGGAAGCCCAGCAGCGCGGCAACGGCGAGGAAGCCAATGGCGCCCACCGCGGCGGACGGCGATCCCATCGCCAGGGCCAGCGGGACCGCCGTCACGGAAGCAACCGTGGCGCCGGTGGTCATGGTCACCGTGTAGAGGGCCGTCATCAGCGAGGTCCGGTGGGCAAAATGCTCCCGGATGAACGATGGCATCGCCACGTTGCACACCGCCAGCCCGGACATCCCCACCACCGTGCCCGCCATCAGCATGCCCGTGGACGGGATCCCGCGCAGCAGCAGCCCGGCAGCCAGCATGGCCAGCGAAAGCACGATCGCTTTCTCCACGCCCAGCCGTCCGGTCAGCCAGGAAGTCGCCGCGCCGGCCACGGCAAAACAGAGCGTGGGGATGGACGGGATGATCGCGGCCACCAGCGGCCCGTAGCCGAGGACCAGCTGCAGATCGTGGAGGAGGGGGGACGCGCCCGCAATCCCGGCCCGCAGGTTCAGTCCGATGAGCACCAGCGCAATCACGCCGAGGACGACGGCGGAGCGCGGGGTAGGCGCCCCAGTGGGCAACGCCGCTGGAAGCGGCGCGGCGGCCGCGTCCGGGGCTTTGGGTGCATCCGGCTGGACAGCCTTGGGTGGGGCGGACTGTCCATGGGGAGCGGAACGGGTAACGGGCATCCTTCAAGGTTAGACGTTGGACGTTTGATGTTTCCTCTCTTTGTGGGGAAGCTCTCGCGGCACCGGGTCTGCGGCACAGGCGCGTCCGGTGAAGGTGCAGTTAAGATTCGCGGCATAGAATCGAGCCCTGACGAAGGTCCGGGCCTGCTGTGCGGGCCGCATGCCCCATCAATGTGGAAGGTCGGCAGTGTGGATTCGCAGGGAGTAGAAGTCGAAAAGAAGTACGACGTCGGCGCTGACACGGAGGTGCCCGCCCTCGCGGAGCTGCCCGGGGTTGCGCGGGTGGGGGAGCCCCACGTGGACACGCTGAAAGCCGTGTACTTCGACACCCCTGATCTTGCACTCGCCTCCCGCGGCATCACCCTGCGGCGCCGTACCGGCGGGGCCGACGCCGGCTGGCACCTGAAGCTGCCGCCCGAAGGTCCCGCACCCGAAGGCTCCGCGGTGGATGGTCCCGAACCCGGTTCCGAAGGCTCCGGGTCAGGCACGGAACCCCAGCGCCGCCGCGAGCTGCACGCCCCACTTGGCCAGGCCGCCGTCGTCCCCGACAGCCTGCAGGCCCAACTGCATGTATACCTCCGCGGGGAAAAGGTACTGCCGGTGGTCCGGCTGGAGACCCAGCGCACCACCTACCCGTTGTATGGCGGCGACGGCGCACACCTGGCCGATCTCGCCGATGACCGCGTCACCGCAAAGGTCCAAAGTCGCGGCGGAAGCCCGGAGCAGCAACAGTGGCGTGAATGGGAGCTGGAACTGGTCCACGGAACCCCTGACCTCTTCCCGGCCGCGGCGGAGCTCCTCGCCGCCGCCGGGGCACACCCCGCCCAGCACACCTCCAAGCTGGCCAAAGCCTTGGGGGCAGGAGGAACAGGCCCCCAACCCGGCCCAACTCCTGATGCCGAGCCCCCCGGCAAAAAAGGCCCCGTAGCGGATCTCCTGACCGCCTACCTGGCAGCGCAAATCCGCGAAATCACCGCCAATGACCCGGGTGTGAGGCTGGAGGAGCCCGAGGCCGTGCACGATCTCCGCTCCGCAACGCGCCGGTCCCGTTCGGCGCTCGCAGCCTACCGGCGGCTCTACGACGACGCGCCCGTGCGGCACCTCCGCGACGAACTCAAATGGCTGGGCCAGGTGCTCGGCGAACCGCGTGACGCGGAGGTGATGCTGGACCGGCTGCGCAGCCACGCGGCCGAGCTTCCAGCCGCTCCCGAACTGGCATCCGTAAACGCGCGGCTCGAGGAGGAACTGGGCAACACCCTGGATACGGCTTACCGGAGACTGCAGAAGGCCATGCTGTCCGAGCGGTATTTTGGGCTCCTGGACAGCCTCGAAGCGTTCAGGGACCATCCTCCGGTCCGGCCGGACGGGTCAGCCCCGGCCCGGAAGGCGGCCGTGAAACTTGTGGCAAAGGCGGCCAAGCGGCTCCGCGGCGCCGCCAAAACGGCGAAGGCATCCCGCGGGGGAGCGAAGCACGAGACCTCCCTCCACCAGGTGCGCAAGGACGCCAAACGGCTGCGGCACGTGGCCGAATCGGTGGGTCCGGTCCACGGCAAACGCGCCGCGAAAGTGGCCAAGGCAGCGCACGGCCAGCAGAAGATCCTGGGCGATTTCCAGGACAGTGTGGTGGCACGGAACCTGTTGGCCAAACTGGTGGCGGCGCCGGACCTGCCGGAGGCCGCCGCGTCCGCCTACATCACGCTGCATACCCGGCAGGTCCAGCTCGCTGCCGACGCCGAAGCCAAGTACCGGAAGGCGCGCAGGAAGTCACGCAAGCTGTTCCGGCGGGGCCTGCAGTAGGAGGGTCTGTTAACCCTGCCGGGCACCAAGCCGGGCCACGGCCAACGCGAGCCACAGCTGCACCCGGTCCGCGGTGACCGCCGGATCGAAGCCGGTCAGCTCGGTGATCTGCGCCAGCCGGTAGCGCACGGTGTTCCGGTGCAGGGTCAGCGCTTCGGCAACGGCGGCCACTGAACCGTTGTTGTTCAGGTAGCTTTCCAGCGTGGTCAGCAGTTCCGCGCCGTGGGCGGCATCAAAGGCGCGCAGCGGGTCTAGGGACTCATGGGCCATGTCGGCCAGCGGCACGTCCTCGCTGGCCAGCAGCAGCGAGGTCAGGCTCAGGCGTTCGGGTTCGTTTACCGGCAGGCCGTGCCTGGCTGCGTCCCGGGCCTCGAAGTAGCTCCAGCGCAGGCCGTTCGGCTTGGTGTACGCACCGCCGATGCCGATCGTCGCATGGATCCCCGCCTCCGCCAGGTGGTCGCTCAGGCTCCGGGCCAGCGCAGGTGCCCCGGCGCCGTCGTCGTTAATCACCACCACCAGATCCTTCCCGACGGCGGCGGCCACCTCGTGCTCCAGCAGCTGCGGCACCGAGGTGCTCACCAGTGCCTTGTGGTGGGCGGCCGATACGGCCAGGAGGACCACGTTCTTGCGGGTGCTGTTGACGCCCACGCCGGCCAGCCTTCGCTGGGCTTCGCTCGTTTCCAGGGCGCCCTGGATGACGTCCTCAATGACCTGGCCGCAGAGGGCACGCTGTGCCTGGCGCTGCTTGACCATGTTGTTCAGTTCAACGCTGATCAGGTTCTGCGCGTACCCGATAATGCCCGAGTCCTCGAAGGGATGGCGTACCCACAGGGTGCAGGCATCCCGCCGGCCCGTGGGGACGGGGTAGGAAGCCCACTTGTCGGCGGTGGGGTGGTCCTTGGTGCTGTTGTACAGCTGGGCGGTGAACTGGGTCAGGGCAATATCGGTCCGCAGCATGCCTCCCAGGTGTTTGAGGAGCTCGGCAAGGCCGCCGCCGGTGAGCAGTGCGCGCGCCAGGATCTGGTGGCCGGCGATCAGTCGCTCCAGTTTGGCGAAGTGGTCAGCCGACTGCGCGTCCGCCACCAGCTTGCCGATCGCGATGAAGGGCGTCTCGTACGGGACCTCGACGATGGGCAGCCCCCACCGGTTTGCCTCGGCAAGCAGGGCCGGCGGGATGGCGTCGTGGGTGAGCCCGATCCCGAAGCCGATGCCCACCGCACCGGCACGCTGGACCTGGCGGACGAACCGCCGCTGCTCGAACGCGGACCGCAGCCGCATGCCCGTGGTCAGTACGAGTTCGCCACCATTGAGGAAACGCTGCGGGTCCTCGAGCTCGGTGACGGCAACCCAGTTGATGTCGTGGTGCCAGGTGGTTTCAGCGAGGCCTGCCTTGGTCAGGTGGAGGGAATGCACACCCACCAGGGCGGCAAGGGAAATGGCCATCTGCACAGGATATCCAAGGCTGGGCAAACGCACTAAACATTTCCGTTGAGGGTGTGCAGGTGGCTATTCCTTGGGTGGGGTTGCTGGAATAGGCTCAAAGCAGCCCCATCCATCCGCCTGACGGCTGATGTTCCTTATGAAAGAGGTTGTACGCCGTGGTCCAGACCTTGCAGAATTTCATCAACGGTGAGTTCGTCACGCCGGCCGGCACCGCCGTGCTGGAGATCGTCAATCCCACCAACGGCGAGGTGGTTGCCAAATCGCCGGTCTCCGTCCAGGCCGACGTTGATGCCGCCATGACCGCCGCCAAGGACGCCTTCAAATCGTGGAAGCACGTTACGCCCAGCCAGCGCCAGCTGATGCTCCTTAAGCTCGCGGACGCCATTGAGGCCAACAGTGACGAACTTGTCCAGGCCCAGCACCGCAACACCGGCCAGGTGCGCTCGCTCATCGCCTCCGAGGAAGTGGCCGCCGGCGCCGATCAGCTCCGCTTCTTCGCCGGTGCTGCCCGCATCCTCGAAGGCAAGTCCGCCGGCGAATACTTCGAGGGCCACACCTCCTATGTGCGCCGCGAACCCATCGGGGTGGTGGCGCAGGTGGCGCCGTGGAACTACCCGTTCCTGATGGCCATCTGGAAGATCGGCCCGGCCCTGGCCGCCGGCAATACGGTGGTCCTCAAGCCCTCCGACACCACGCCGGAATCCACCCTGGTGCTGGCCCGCCTGGCCGGCGACATCCTGCCGGCGGGCGTGCTGAACGTGGTGCTGGGCACCGGCGAAACCGGCGCCCTGATGGTGGAGCACAAGATTCCCGGTTTGGTCTCCATCACCGGCTCGGTCCGGGCCGGCATAGCCGTGGCCTCCGGCGCCGCGAAGGGCCTGAAGCGCGCGCACCTGGAGCTCGGCGGCAAGGCCCCGGCCATCGTGTTCAAGGACGCGGACATCAAAAAGAGCGCCGCAGCCATCGCCGAGTTTGCCTTCTTCAACGCCGGCCAGGACTGCACCGCCATCACCCGCGTGCTGGTGGAGGACTCCGTTCACGACGACGTCGTGGCCGCCATGGTGGAACACACCAAGACCCTGCACACGGGCTCCCAGAACGATGCCGAGAACTACTTCGGCCCGCTGAACAACGTGAACCACTTCAACGCCGTGACCTCGGTGGTGGAGCATCTCCCGGAGAACTGCCAGATTGTCACCGGCGGGCACCGGGCAGGGGACCAGGGCTTCTTCTTCGAACCCACCATCGTCACCGGCGCCAAGCAGACTGACAACATCGTGCAGCAGGAAACGTTCGGCCCGGTCATCACGGTGCAGAAGTTCACTTCCGAGGCTGAGGCACTCGAACTGGCCAACGACGTCGATTACGCCCTGGCCTCCAGCGTCTGGACGTCGGACCACGGCACGGCCATGCGGATGAGCCGCGACCTGGACTTCGGCGCTGTCTGGATCAACACGCACATCCTCCTCACCGCCGAGATGCCGCACGGCGGTTTCAAGCAGTCCGGCTACGGCAAGGACCTCTCCATGTACGGCGTGGAGGACTACACCCGGATCAAGCACGTCATGTCCGCACTCGACGCGTAGTCCCCGCCGGCTCCCCACTCAGCAAAGAAAGGCACTCCATGACCACCACCGCCAATGAAATCACCTACCGGCTGGAGCAGAAGCGCCGCGTCCAGGCCGACTTCCCGGGCCCTAAGTCCATCGCCCTGACCGAACGCCGCAGGGCTGTTGTCGCCGCAGGCGTCGCGTCCAGCGTTCCTGTCTATGTTGCGGACGCCGACGGCGGCATCATCCACGACGTCGACGGCAACTCCTTCATCGACCTCGGCTCGGGAATCGCGGTGACGAGCGTCGGCGCGTCCGATCCCGCCGTCGTCGGAGCCGTTAAGGAAGCGGTGGAACACTTCACCCACACCTGCTTCATGATCACGCCGTACGAAAGCTACGTGGCCCTCGCCGAACAGCTCAACCGCCTAACCCCCGGCACGCACGAGAAGCGCACCGTGCTGTTCAACTCCGGCGCCGAAGCAGTGGAGAACGCCATCAAGGTGGCACGCCTCGCAACCGGCCGGGACGCCGTCGTCGCGTTCGACCACGCCTACCACGGCCGCACCAACCTGACCATGGCGCTCACTGCCAAGGCCATGCCGTACAAGGCAGGCCCTGCCGGCAGCTTCGGCCCGTTCGCACCCGAGGTCTACCGCGTGCCCATGAGCTACCCGTACCGCGAGGAAAACCCCGCCATCACCGGCACGGAAGCGGCCAAACGCGCCATCACCATGATCGAAAAGCAGATCGGCGGCGAATCCGTTGCCGCCATCATCATCGAGCCGATCCAGGGCGAAGGCGGATTCATCGTCCCCGCCGAAGGCTTCCTGCCCGCTCTCGCCGAGTGGGCCAAGGAGAAGGGCATCGTCTTCATCGCCGACGAGGTCCAGTCCGGCTTCTGCCGCACCGGCGAATGGTTCGCCGTGAACCACGAAGGCGTGGTCCCGGACATCATCGCCATGGCCAAGGGGATCGCCGGCGGCATGCCGCTTTCCGCGATCACCGGCCGCGCAGACCTGCTCGACGCCGTTCACCCGGGCGGCCTGGGCGGCACCTACGGCGGCAACCCGGTGGCCTGCGCTGCCGCCCTTGCCGCGATCGGCTCCATGGAGGAATACGATCTGGCCGGCCGCGCCCGCCACATCGAGGAACTGGCCATTGGCCGGCTCAGGGAACTCCAGGCCAAACTGGCCGGTGCCGGAACAGCCGTGGTGGGCGATATCCGCGGCCGAGGCGCCATGCTGGCCATCGAACTGGTGCACGCCGGTACCAAGGAACCCAACCCGGAGCTCACCAAGAACGTGGTTGCTGCCTGCCTCAACGAGGGCGTCATCATCCTCACCTGCGGCACGTACGGCAACGTCATCCGGCTGTTGCCGCCGCTGGTGATCACTGACGAGCTGCTGAACGACGGCCTGGACGTCCTCGCCAACGCCATCAAGGCGCACGCCTAGCGCTCAGGTGCGGCATAGGCGCCAATCCAGGCAACAAAATTGAGGGCAGCACCTTATCAGGGGTGCTGCCCTTTTTTGCCCTAAAGCGGTCAGTTCAAGGGATTGACAGGGCTACCTAACTTGGACTAGGGGCTACCTAACCCCCTAGTCGATTTTGGGCCCAATGCGTAAGTACTCCCAAAGAACTTTTTAGAGTACTGGATACTCGTGTTGGCCAATACAGGCGGCACGTACGGTGATGACACCGGCGGCTATGAATAGGCTCCGAACCACCTCCAATCCGAGGAGAGAAACCATGACTCAGTTGTCCACAGAAGCTGAGGATGGGAGGGGCGGCGCCATCGCTGCGAGGACTTCTTCTGCGGACAGGCACCGCTACTCCGGCCGTCGCGCTTCCCAGGCCGGCGAAATGCCGGCGTCGCCGCCGGATACCGTCCTCGAACCGGACGATCTGGTTTTCAGCCCCGGAGCGGACATGTGGGACGAGGGCCGGACGGCTGCCCGTTCCGGTAACCACGAGCGGGCCATCGCCTGCTTCGTGCGCGAAGCAGAGGCACGGTCAAGGCAAAGTAGCCACGGACGCGCCGCCATCGCGTTCCGGACGGCCGCCGAGCAGGCCCGGCTCCAAGGACTGGCGGAGCAGGGCGACCAACTGCTGGCCCAGGCCGCCGCGTCCTACATGCAGGCAGCCAAGCGCAGCGGGCTCACCGCGGACGCGACCAACCAGGCATGGATTTCAGCGGCAAAGTGCTTCCTCCAGCTGCAGCAGCTGGACCGGGCAGCATGGTGCATCGAGCAGGCCCGGAAGGTGGACCCCACACGCCGATTCGACGCAAGCGTGACGGCTGCGACATGAGGATTTTGCTGACAACCGAGGGGACCTATCCCTATTTCCAGGGAGGCGTGTCCACGTGGGCGCATGAGCTGGTCACCGGCTTGCCCGACCACGAGTTTGTGGTGGCAGCGGTCATCGGGAACCCCGCCGTCGCTCCCGCCTTCAACGTGCCGGCCAACACCCGCGTGGTACCCATTCCCTTATGGGGGACGGAGAAGGTCCAGGAGTACATCCGGCCGTCAGCGGACATCCGGCGACGGAGCGTGCTGCGGGGACGGTCACGGAAGCGGGCCCTCACAGACCTGCTCCTGCCGGCCTACGAGGAAGTGGTCCGGAACCTGTTGGAATCCCGGGACCCCCGGGATCTTGGGGCTGCAATCGCCGATATCGCAGAGTTCTGCGAAAACAACGATCTGCATGAGGCGCTGCGCGATCCCCGGTGCTGGCAACTGGTCCGGACCCGGCTGGGCGAACATCCGCTCCTCAGCGACATCTCGATGGCCGACGCCATCGACTTTGCACGTTCGCTCTACCGCTACCTCACGCCCCTGGCAGTTCCCCTCCCCGAAGTGGACCTGGCGCATTCCTCGGGTGCGGCACTCTGCGCACTGCCCGCGCTCGCCGCCAAACTGCACAACGGCGTTCCGTTGCTCCTGACCGAGCACGGGGTCTACGTGCGCGAACGCGTTCTTGCCCTGGTCCGGGACGATACACCGCTCCTGCGGAAGGTTCTGCTCGGCAATCTTTACCGGGCCATAGCCCGCTGCGCCTACATGCACGCGGACGTCGTCCTGCCGGTCTGCGAATACAACACCAGGTGGGAATACCAGCTGGGTGCTGATCCGGACAGGCTGCGGGTGGTCTACAACGGCGTCAACCCAGAGGACTTTGCCCCGCGGGCGGTTGAGCTGAGCAGGCCGACCATCGCGTACGTGGGGCGGATCGAGCCGCTCAAGGACGTGCTGGGGCTCATCACCGCGCTGAACATCATCCGCAGGGAGGTTCCGGATATTCTCCTGCGCATCTATGGTCCGGACGACGACCGCCGCTACGCCGAGCGCTGCAGGCTGGCCGTGGCAGCGATGAAGCTCGAGGATAACGTTGTGTTCGAGGGGCCCACCAATGACCCGGTCCGCGCCTATCAGGAATCGGACGTTGTGGTGCTCTGCTCGGTCTCCGAGGGCTTCCCCTACACCGTGGTGGAGGCGATGTGCACCGGCCGTCCGGTGGTGGCGACGGCGGTGGGCGGCGTTCCTGAAGCACTGAACCGTCCGGAACTGCTGGTGGAGCCGCAGAATGCGCCGGCGCTGGCGGGTGCAGTGATCTCCCTCTTCCGGAAGTCCCACGAAGAACGCGAGGCCATTGGCAAGGAGTTCCGGGAGCGCGCTGTCAGTCTGTTCTCCCAGGAGCGCTTCCTTGAGGCGTACGGGGCCCTCTACCAAGGAGTTGTCCGTGACTACGTTGCCTGAGGACGCGGTCCTCGCCGATTTCACCCTTGAGCAGGACGAGCTGGGCCCGGACCTCCAGGCCGAGGCGCGGTCCGTAGCAGGCCGGACCCGCCAGGCGCAGGACGCCTTCGAAGTGGCCGTGATCCTCGCCACCCTGGGCTACAGTGACGAGCGGGCCCGGGAGCTGGGCTGCCGTGACGTCTTCGAACTCGCCGAAAAAGTGATGCTGCTCCTGCCGCTTTTCGGCGGGCCCGTGGATGAGCCGCCGGTCGGCACTATTGACCACGTCGCGGAACCACCGCCCGGGCCCCACCGGATGAGCCTGTCACTGCTTGCGAAGTCGCTGCTTTACTCGGCACCCTGGATTATCGCAGTCCTTGCCCTGGTCATTGCCCGGGTGTCCTTCTGGTCCACCATCACCCCGCAAATGTTTTCCACCACCGTCAGCCTGGCGTTGTTCGCTGCGCTGATTGTGACCGGCGGGTTCATGCAGGCGTTCGCACGCAGGGGGCTGTTCTATTCCCTGCAGCACAACTCACTCCTGCTGCGCTGGGCACTGCGGTGGGCGCTGGGCGGGGGGCTGCTGGCACTGCTGGTGGTCATTGGCGGCGGCTACCTGATCCTGGAGTATGTGCTGCAGGCATACACGCCCGCCTCGAACCTCTCGTTCCTGTTCTTCGGGATTTCCATCGGGAGCCTGTTGCTGGCCTTCTCGCCCCTGTACCTCGCCAAGGCGCTGCGTGAAATTGTGATCTCTGCCGGCGCCGGCGGGCTGGTTGCCATCGTCGGCGGGTTGTGGATCATCAACGGGGACTACATCAACCTTTACACGGCCCAATGGGTGCAGTTCGCTGCCTTGTGGACCGCGGTGGTTGTGGCAGTGCTGTTCGATGTCGGTGTCCTGCGGAGGTTGGCCGCACCCCCGGCCGGGGCCGAGGACCCGTCCACGGACAACCTGCACGTCCTTCCGCCACGGCTCGTCCCGGTGGCCCGTTCGGTACGTCCCTACTGGGCCTACGGTACGGGCTTCTTTGTGCTCCTGGTGGTCGATCAGCTGATCGCGGGAGGCTTGTGGATGGGGGTGTTCAACTACAACGGGCTCTACCAGGTTGGTGTCGGGACCGGTCTGCTGATCCTCGTCCCCACCCTCACGTACGCGATCGCCGCAGGCTACCTGCTGCCCGCTACCGTGCGGCGTGAGATGAAACGGCACCGGGTCTCGGGCAGCGCAGGGATCAACCGGGCCCTGCTCCACTTCTACCGCAAGCACCTCGTGATCACACTGCTGGTGGGGCTGGGGAGCGGTGGCCTGCTGTGGTTCGCCACAGACTGGCTGGCCACCGTGAGCCTGCTCACCGTGCACCTGCAACAGGCCCGCGAAGTGTACGCCGGATCCTTGATCGGCTACCTGTTGTTGGGCATTGGAGCCTTCAACACCGGGCAGTTGTTCAGTCTTGGCCGCGCGCGC
Source organism: Pseudarthrobacter sp. DSP2-3-2b1 (assembly GCF_049895945.1). Taxonomy (NCBI): domain Bacteria; kingdom Bacillati; phylum Actinomycetota; class Actinomycetes; order Micrococcales; family Micrococcaceae; genus Pseudarthrobacter; species Pseudarthrobacter sp. DSP2-3-2b1. The sequence continues at coordinate 91,016 of NZ_JAFCTI010000006.1, forward strand.
CTGCCAGCTACCCTCGTGTGGCTTGGAGCAGCAGTGTCCTTGTCTTTGGGGCTCATACTCGCATGGGAATGGGATGACATGTTTGGTTCAATCACCGGGCTGATCGCAGGTTCCGCGATCTTCGCCATCGCCACAACGGTGGCCGCGCACCGTATGTTCCGCCGGTTCGACCTCAGTTACTTCAGGGCATTCTGATGAAGATGTCCACAACCTTGCTGGCGGCCGCCGCCGCCCTCGTGCTGACCGCCGGCGGCGGGATCGCCGTCGTCCGCGCAGGGGAGGACCCTGCGCCCATCGCCTCGTCCGGGCAGTGGCAACTGCTGCGGATCACCGAAGGCACCCTCATCCACGATCCCTTCAATAAAGCCATCTCCAGCCGTGACCTGCAGGACACGTACGAGTTCAATGGGGACAGCGATCCTGGCCGGGCGTTCGTGCGCGCCACTGATAACGGCCTCGAAGTGGGGGCCAACCCGGCCCCGGAATCCGAGCGCCACAAGGGGTACTTTGCGGTCACCCATGATGCCTATCCGGAGACCAGCATCTTCCATGTGCGGATGTCGAAGCAGCCGGGGCAGGTCCAGGAGCCCACGAAGGTGGGGCAAGCGGTCTTTGCTGTCCAAACGGCGTCCACCAAGATCACCGGGCTGATCAACTTCATCGTGATTTCCGCAGACAGCACGGCCGGGATGACGTCCTGGCGGGTGGGGTACATGCACGGGCACGTACGGAATGCCGAGTTTATCTACTACTGGGGCACCCAACCTTCGTTGGATGAGCCGGACACCCTGGACGTCACGCTCCGCACAGACGGGCGGAACACGCTGACGGTCTGGTTCGGCGAGGAACAGGTCTTCCATTCCGAGGAGCTCAAGCTGCAAATCCAGGCACCGTTCCAGCCATACCTGGAAGTCCAGGCAGTACAGACGCCCTTCATGTCCTCCTTCCAGGACTTCTGGGTGGCCAAGGACGACCACTTGCGGCTGAGCGGTCTGCCGGACGGCGCCGGCGTGAGGCTGGTCAACGGGCAGGGCGTGGTGCTGGGTGAAACGACGGCGGCCCCCACCGGCGGCACAGCCACGCTGGAACTGCCCCCTTACGCGGCCAAGGGCACCGGGACCCTGGAAATCACCCCCACCGGCCAGGAAACGGTCCGTTTGGGCGCCTTCGACTACGCCGGCGGCGACGAACTGCAGCTGGTCTCGAAATGAAGCTCTGGAAGTTCGGCGCGCGTCAACCGCCGGCCCACGAGCCGTCCCAGGCGCAGGGCCAGGCGCACGGCCTGGGCGCCGGGGCCGCCACGGCGAACGCCCCGGCGGTCCGGCCCTTTGCGATCTACTACGGCTGGCCAAGCTACGTGAACGGCGCGCACGGAAAAGTGGCCCGTGCCGTCGCCGCGTTCGATGGCTACGGGATGGTGGTGTTCGGTGACGACACCGTTACCGAAGAAGGAGATCCCCTGGCCGTCCCGATCATGGCGGGGGTTGCTGCGCGCGGGGGAGTCCCGTACGGGTACGTCAGCGTCGGTGTGGGCGACGGGGAGCCGAACCTTTCCCTCCAGGAAATCCGCGGGCGGCTCGACGCGTGGCACCGGCTTGGCAGCCAGGGCGTGCTGCTCGATTGTGCCGGCGCTGACTACGGGGTGACCCGGGCCAGGTTTGATGCCGTGGTGCGGTACGCGCACTCGCTGGGGTTGAGCGTGCTGGCTAACGCCTGGAGTCCTGACGACGTCCTGGCCCGCTCGGCCACCATGGGCCCGGGGGACGGCTATCTTGGCGAGAACGACGTGCTGTCCGACGGCCGGTTCCTGTCCCCGGCAACATACAAGCCGAAGCTGGCGAAGATGGCGGAGCACAAAGCGCGTCTGGGAATCACCCTCTACGAGACAGCCACGAGCCGGGACCTTCGGCAGGCAGACGCTCTGACGGCACAGGTTCTGGCCGCCCTTCGGGGCTATCCGATCGATGCCTTCCACCTCACTGACCCCGTCTACAGCTGCAAGGACAACGTCCTGATCAGGCCGCCTACTGTGCTGGCGGACGGACAGTGAGACCGGCTGCACTTCGTCTTCGCATGGCGGTCGCCGTACTGGCGACCGCCATGCTGTGCGTCCTGGCCGGTTGCTGGCTGGGCGACACCGCTCCCCCCACCCGGTTCCCGCCGGCCGCGGAAGGCGAGCTGTACGTCGCCATTCCCGCCTACGTTGACCCGAAGAATTCGGATTTTTGGAACGCTGTGGGTGAGGCCGCGCCACGGGTCCGCGATGTGATCGTTAACCCCCACAACGGCCCCGGGACGGCGGCGTCCGAGCGGCATGTCCAGCTGATCGGGGCCCTGCGTGAAGCGGGAGTCCGGGTGGTGGGCTACGTCATGACGGGGTGGGGCGAGCGGGACGCGGCGGAGGTCAGCCAGGACATCGATCGCTGGCGGGAGTGGTACGGCGTCGACAACATCTTTTTGGACGAGGCTGCAGCGGTTCCGGAGGAGCTCGGCACCTATGCGGACTACGTAGGCATGGTCCACGAATCCGGGGGGATCGCGGTACTTAACCCTGGGCTCATCCCTGATCAGGGCTACTTTGAATTCGCCGATGCCATTGTGACGTACGAGGATCCCATGGAGAACTACTTCGACTCAAAGGAGCCCCCTGAGTGGCTCCGCACGCAGACGAGCGCCGAGGTCTGGCACATTGTCAGCGATGTTCCCCAGGACCGGCTCGATGAGGTGGTGGACCGGGCCAGGCAGGCCGGGGCAAACGAGATCTACGTGACTGACGACGTTGAGCCGAATCCCTATGACAGCCTTCCGTCCTACTGGCCGGCCAAACTGGAAGTCACGGGGGAATAGCCGTCCCTAGCCCGCCTGCCGTTTGGCCAGCGAGTTCTTCCGTGCGGCGCGGAGCATGTCCACCGTGAGGACCAGCAGCGCCAGCCAAACAACTCCGAAGCCGATCCAGCGCACCGTGGTCATGGCTTCCTGGAAGACCGTCAAAGCCACGATGAACTGCAGCACCGGTGCCACGTACTGCAGCAGGCCGATGGTGGTCAGCGGCAGGCGCCGTGCGGAGGCGCCGAAGAACAGCAGGGGCACGGCCGTAAGCACACCCGAGGCCAGCAACAGCCAGAAATGCCCGGCACCCTGCGTGGTCAGCGTGGCCGTACCGGTGAGGCCAAGGAACACCATGGTGGCCGCTGCGAGCGGGGCAAGCACCATGGTCTCCACGCTCAGGCTGGTCACCGCGTCCGCCTTCGGCCCCACCCGCTTCTTCACGAACCCGTACAGCCCGAAACTGACTGCCAGCGTCAGGGCGATCCACGGCACCTTGCCATAGCTGACCGCGAGCACCCCCACGGCAATAAAGCCGATGCCGACGGCGGCCCACTGGAGCAGCCGCAGCCTCTCCTTCAGGATGAACACGCCCAAGAGGACGGACACCAGGGGGTTGATGAAATAGCCCAGCGACGCTTCGACGGCCTGGCCGGTGGTCACGCTGTACGTGTAGGTCAGCCAGTTGACGGCGATGAGGGCTGCCGCCAGGGTCAGGGTCCAAAACACGGACCGGTCGCGGAACGCCGCGGCCAGCGCCCGCCAGGACCGGGTGACAGTGATCAGGACAGCGCAGAAGACCAGCGACCACACCACACGGTTGGCCACTATCTCCACCGCCCCGGCCGGCATCAGCGCAAAGAAGTACAACGGAAGCAGCCCCCACAGGCCGTACGCTCCGAAGCCGAAGATGATTCCCGCCGTCGTCTCTTTATCCACGGCCTTCAGTCCGGGGGCGCCGGCCTTCAGTCCGGGGGCGCCGGCGCCGGATGCCCCGGTCCCCGCCTGCCCGGCCGTTGCCGGCGGCGCGGTGGCAGCGGTGGCCGCTGTGGGGGAGTCGGGTCCGTGGGGAGTAGGCACGTCTTCCATAACATCATGCTCCAGGGGCCTATTCCGCCGGATAGTCAGTAGGCTTGCTTTTATGACACGTCTGACCATGGCCGCACCATGAGACTGCGGCGCAGCAACGCCTCCGGCCGGGGCTACCGCCGGGTGCCTGCCGGCAAGGGCTTCAGCTACCGGGACCTGGACGGCTCCACGCTGCCGCCGGGCCCCATCCGGGAGCGGTTGGAAAGCATTGGCATCCCGCCTGCCTGGACGGACGTGTGGATTGCCCCGTTTGAGAACGGCCACATCCAGGCCACGGGGCTGGACGCCGTCGGCCGGCGCCAGTACATCTACCATCCTGAATGGCGTGAGCGGAAGGACCGGCTGAAGTTCGACAGGTCCCTCCAGCTGGCGGAATCCCTGCCGGCCGCCCGCCGAAAGGTCACCATTGACCTGCGCGGCGAGGGATTCTCCCGGGAGCGGGTGCTGGCCGGGGCGTTCCGGATGCTGGACAGCGGATCACTCCGTGTGGGTTCTGAGCGGTACACCAACGAAAACGGCAGCCATGGGCTGGCCACCCTGCTGTGTGCCCACGTCCAGGTGCGCAAGGACAGCATCCTGCTGAGGTTCCCGGCCAAAAGCGGCAAGGACTGGGAATCGGAAATCCGCGACGCCGATCTCGCCGCCCTGGTGCGCGGGCTCAAACGGAGGGGTGGCAATGCCCGGCTCCTGGCCTACAAGGAGGGCCGGAACTGGCGTCCCGTCACCAGCGCGGACATCAACGCCTACGTCAAGGAGCAGACGGGCTCGGACTTCACGGCGAAGGATTTCCGCACCCTGCACGGAACAGTCTCCGCCGCGGCCAGCCTGGCACAGACCGGCACCCAGCGGACCACCGCCAAGCGGAAGAGGGCCATCAGCCGGGCCATGCAGGACGCCGCCGAGGTCCTGGGGAACACCCCCACCATTGCCCGCAAAAGCTACGTGGACCCCCGCGTGCTGGACCACTTCTCCTCCGGAGAGACCATTGACCCCAAGAGGGTGGACTCCGCAGAGTCCGAACTCCGGGCTCTGCTGTACCGCGAAGGTGACGTGGTCCCGCTGGAGAAAAGCGGCTGAGCCCTGGCGTCACGGCTCACCCTGTACGGCCTGCGGACAATTAGAATGGGACATTGTGCGCACCCCGCACTGTGCGCTCCCCGGCGCAACCTCCCCACGATGAAGGGCTCCCGGTGTCCAACCCAGGCGAATCCACCTCCAAGCGTCCGCTCCGCGTTGCCATTGTGGGCGCGGGCCCGGCGGGAGTTTATGCGGCGGACATCCTCACCAAATCCAACGGTGTCAAAGACGGTGACTTCGAGGTCAGCATTGACCTGTTTGAGGCATACCCCGCGCCGTATGGCCTGATCCGTTACGGTGTTGCCCCGGACCATCCCCGGATCAAGGGCATCGTGAACGCCCTGCACAAGGTCCTGGACCGCGGCGACATCCGCTTCCTGGGCAATGTCACCTACGGCCGGGACCTCACGCTGCACGATTTCCGGGCCTTCTACGACGCCGTGATCTTCTCCACCGGGGCCATCAAGGACGCGGACCTGCCCATCCCGGGCATCGAGCTGCAGGGTTCCTTCGGCGGAGCGGACTTCGTCTCGTGGTATGACGGCCACCCGGACGTGCCCCGCGACTGGCCGCTGGACGCCAAGGAAATCGCCGTGATCGGCAACGGGAACGTGGCCCTCGATGTTGCGCGGATGCTGGTTAAGCACGCCGATGAACTGCTCAGCACCGAAATCCCGGACAACGTCTACCAGGGCCTGAAAAACTCCCCGGTCACCGACGTCCACGTCTTCGGCCGCCGCGGCCCCGCGCAGGTGAAGTTCACCCCGCTGGAGCTGCGCGAGCTGAGCCATATGAAGGACGTGGACATCGTCCTGTACCCGGAGGACTTCGAATTCGACGAAGCCTCCGATGACGCCATCCGCAGCAACAACCAGATCAAGACCATGGTGAACACCCTCACCAACTGGCTGGTGGAGGAACACACCGAGGCCGAGCAGCCCTCCAGCCGGCGCCTGCACCTGCACTTCCTGCACAGCCCCGTGGAAATATACGACGACGGCGGGTCCGGCCAGGTGGCCGGCATCAAGTTCGAGCGCATGGAACTGGACGGCACCGGCAACGTCAAGGGGACCGGCGAGTTTGTGGACTACCCGGTTCAGGCCGTGTACCGCGCCATCGGCTACCACGGCTCACCGCTGGACGAGCTGGAATACGACGCCAGGCGCGGGGTGATCCCCAATGAAGGCGGGCGGGTCCTGGACGCCGCGGGCAATCCCGTTCCCGGCATCTACGCCACCGGCTGGATCAAGCGCGGACCGGTAGGACTGATCGGCCATACCAAGGGCGATGCGCTGGAGACCATCGGGTTCCTGCTCGAGGACCGCCTTCAGCTGCCGCCTGCCGAGAACCCGGATCCGCAGGCCATCATTAATCTCCTCGAAGACCGCGGGATCGAATACACCACGTGGGAAGGCTGGATCAAGCTCGACGCCCATGAGGCTGCCCTCGGCGCCGAATGGGTGGCGCAGGACGCCGAGGAAGCAGTGGTCCGGGAACGCATCAAGGTTGTGCCCCGGGAAGACATGATCAGGATCTCCCGGGGCTAGCCTCACCTGGCGGCGCTGCCGTAGCTAACCGCTGCAGCTAACCGCCGTAGCCGAGGGGGTTGCCCTCCTGCCAACGCCAATGGTCCTGGCACATCTGGTGGAGATCCCGGTGCGCGGACCAGCTCAGATCGGCCAGCGCAGCAGACGGGTCAGCGTAGCTGACGGCTGCGTCGCCAGGGCGCCGGCCGGTGATTTCGTAGGGGATGGGACGGCCAACCACGGCACCGAACGCCTCGATAACCTCCAGGACAGATGAACCCTTGCCGGTGCCGAGGTTCCACCGGAACACACCCTTGGTGTTCGCGAGGTACCCCAGTGCGGCGAGGTGGCCGGCAGCCAGGTCCATGACATGGATGTAGTCGCGGACGCCGGTACCGTCGGCGGTGGAGTAGTCATTGCCGAACACCATGACCTTCTCCCGGCGGCCCACAGCCACCTGGGCCACAAACGGCAGCAGGTTGTTGGGGACGCCGCTGGGGTCTTCGCCGATGAGGCCGGATTCGTGGGCGCCCACCGGGTTGAAGTAGCGGAGCAGGGCGATGCTCCAGCTCGGGTCAGCTGCGCCCAGATCGGTCAGGATGTCCTCGATCTGTTCCTTGGTCCTGCCGTACGGGTTGGTGGCATCCAGCGGAGCCTTTTCGGTCAGGGGCACGTCCTCGGACGCCCCGTAGACGGTGGCTGATGAGCTGAAAACCAGCTGGCGGACCCCGTGGGCGTCCATGCTGTGCAGAAGGTTCAGGGTGCCCACGATGTTGTTCTTGTAGTACCAGAGCGGTTTTTCGACAGATTCCCCCACGGCCTTCAGCCCGGCGAAGTGGATAACCGCTTCGAAGCCACCCTCCTGGAAAAGCTGATCGACTGCCTGTGCATCAAGGAGGTCCAGGTTGCGGAAATCGACAGTCCTTCCGGTCAGTTGCTCCACCCTGCGGAGGGATTCACGATTCGAATTCATCAAGTTGTCGAGCACCACCACCTCATGCCCTTCTTCGAGGAGACAGAGCGTAGTGTGCGATCCGATGTAGCCGGCGCCGCCGGTAACCAATACCTTCATATAAGACAGCTTAGGAGAATCGGCGGCGGCGGGCACGGAGGCGAGTCCGAGGCCGGCCGGATAGACTGTCCTCCACACCTGAGCAAGTACGTGCCGGCGGGCAGTACAAAGTGGGAGTTCGATGACGAACCTGATCGATTCTGCGGCCCTTGGCGTCGAGGCCCAGCGGCGGCTGCAGTCCGCCGCCCTGGCCGGCCATGAGCACCTGGACGCCGGCGGCATGCTGTTCCCGGCCGCCCAGGAAATACCCGGCCTGCGGAAACTGATCAGGGAATCCTGGCAACGGTCCGCCAGCCTCAAGGCCAATCCGGACAATACCGAGGCACCGCTTGCCATGGACAAGGACGAGCTTGAGGAGTACCGGCGGCAGCACCCGCTCGCCAGCATCATGCCGGTAATCCATAAACTGCTGGTCCAGCCCAGCCATGACAGCGGGCTCCTGGTGGCCGTGGGCGATGAGGTGGGCAGGTTGCTCTGGGTGGAAGGCGATCCCGGCATGCAGCGCCGCGCCGAAGGGATGATGTTCGTCCCAGGTGCCGACTGGTCCGAGGCCACCGTGGGCACCAGCGCCCCCGGAACGGCCCTTGCGCTGGGCCGCGGCATCCAGATCTCCGGGGCGGAGCACTACCAGCGCTCCGTGCACCCCTGGAGCTGCACAGCGGTACCGTTCCATGATCCGGATTCCGGGGCGCTGCTCGGAGTGGTGGACATTACCGGAACGGCCACTGCGGTGGCGCCGCACACCCTGTCCCTTGTCGAAGCAACCGTTGCCGCCGCCCAGGCGCAGCTCCGCGTCGAACGGCTCCAGCTCGCGGCGACCCTCGCCAGCGGGCCAACACGACGGCGGAACAGCGGCACCGCTTTGGGTACGGGTTCTGCGCGTGCCGGCTCCGCCCGGGCCGGTTCGGGTGCGAAGGAAGGCAGCCTCTACCGCAACAGCCTCCAGCTGCTGGGCCGCGACCAGGCCCTGCTCAGCATCGAGGGCAAAACCGTGGCACTCTCGGCCCGGCACAGCGAAATCCTGGCTCTGCTCAGCGCCCACCAGGACGGATTGAGCGCCGAGGAGCTCTGCGTCCTGCTCTATCCCGGCGACGGCTCCACCATGACCCTCCGGGCCGAAATGGTCAGGCTCCGCAAAGTCCTCCAGCAGCTCAACCCGGCCGCCGTCCCCGGATCCCGGCCCTACAAGCTCAGCATGGACCTGGTCCCGGACAGCGGCCAGGTGCTCAGCTGCCTGCAGCGCGGCGCCCACCGCATCGCCCTCGAGATCTACCGCGGCGCCCTGCTGCCCAAGTCCGAGGCGCCCGGCGTCATCGACCTCCGCGGCCGTGTGTCATCGCTGATGCGTGAGGCCGTGCTGACCGACGGCAGCGCCGAGACCCTGCTCAAGTATGCGGAACTCCCGGAGGCACGGGACGACGTCGGGGTGCGGCTTGCCGCCCTGAAACTCCTGCCGCAGCGCTCACCCAAACGGGCCGCCGTCGTCGCCGATCTCGAGCGGCTGGAAGCTGAACTGAGCTCCCCACCTGCTCCCTAACCTCGCAAGCTCGGCCAGGGAACCCGGCAGGCGTGGCCCCATGCTGTATCGTCTGTGAGCTGGCTCACTCCGGCGCAACCTGATTGCAACCTTCCCACTCCTACGCTGAATGCAACGGCGGCCGCTGTATCAGGCGCCGCCTCATGCACAGCAAAGGAGCTAGCAATGACTGTTTACGCCCAGCCCGGTACCGAGGGTTCGAAGGTCACGTTTAAGGACCGCTACGAAAATTACATCGGCGGCGAATGGGTTGCCCCCGTCAAGGGGCAGTACTTCGAGAACATCACCCCCGTTACCGGCAAGGCTTTCTGTGAAGTTGCCCGGGGAACAGCGGAGGACATTGAACTGGCCCTGGACGCCGCGCACAAGATTGCACCGTCCTGGGGCAAGACCTCAGTGGCCGAGCGCGCAGCCATCCTGAACAAGATCGCAGACCGGATCGACGAGAACCTCGAAATGCTGGCCGTCGCCGAATCCTGGGACAACGGCAAGCCCATCCGCGAAACCCTGAACGCGGACATGCCGCTCGCCGCGGACCACTTCCGCTACTTCGCCTCCGCTGTCCGTGCCCAGGAAGGCCGGCTGTCGCAGCTCGACGACGACACCACCGCCTACCACTACCACGAGCCGCTCGGCGTCGTGGGCCAGATCATCCCGTGGAACTTCCCCATCCTGATGGCCGTCTGGAAGCTCGCCCCGGCGCTCGCAGCCGGCAACGCCGTGGTCCTCAAGCCGGCCGAGCAGACGCCGTCGTCCATCCTGGTCCTGATGGAACTCATCGGCGACCTGCTCCCCGCCGGTGTCCTGAACGTGGTCAACGGCTTCGGCGTCGAGGCCGGCAAGCCCCTCGCGTCCAGCCCGCGGATCCGCAAGATCGCCTTCACCGGTGAAACCACCACCGGCCGGCTGATCAGCCAGTACGCCAGCCAGAACCTCATTCCCGTCACGCTCGAACTGGGCGGCAAGAGCCCGAACATCTTCTTCAACGATGTTGCTGCTGACACGTCCGATGCCTTCTACGACAAGGCCCAGGAAGGCTTCGCGCTGTTCGCCTTCAACCAGGGCGAGGTGTGCACCTGCCCGTCACGCGCCCTGGTCCAGGAGGACATCTACGAGTCCTTCATGGCGGACGCCGTGGCCCGGGTGGAAAAGATGATCCAGGGCAACCCGCTCGACACCGAAACCCAGGTGGGTGCCCAGGCCTCGAACGACCAGCTGGAAAAGATCCTCTCCTACATCGACATCGGCAAGCAGGAAGGCGCCAAACTGCTCACCGGCGGTGCCCGAGCAGAACTGCCTGGCGACCTGGCAGGCGGCTACTACGTCCAGCCCACCATCTTCGAGGGCCACAATAAGATGCGGATCTTCCAGGAGGAGATCTTCGGCCCCGTGGTTTCGGTGACAAAGTTCAGCGACTACAGCGACGCCATGGGCATCGCCAACGACACCCTGTACGGCCTCGGTGCCGGCGTCTGGTCCCGCAACGGCAACGTGGCCTACCGCGCGGGCCGCGAAATCCAGGCCGGCCGCGTCTGGGTCAATAACTACCACGCCTACCCGGCCGGCGCCGCGTTCGGCGGCTACAAGTCCTCAGGCATCGGACGTGAGAACCACTCCATGATGCTGGACCACTACCAGCAGACCAAGAACCTGCTGGTCAGCTACAACGAAAACAAGCTCGGATTCTTCTAGGCCCTGCTTCGGGTGGGGGCGGTCTCATGGCCGCCCCCCCTTCACGATCACTACACCAACGCAAGGATTTCGCCAATGACGACGACAATGCAAGCAGCAGTAGTAACCGAATTCGGCAAGGACCTCCAGATCCAGGAACTCGCCATCCCCACCCCGGGGCCAGGGGAGGCGCTGGTCAAGGTCATCACCACCGGCGTCTGCCACACCGATCTGCACGCGGCCGCGGGTGACTGGCCCGTCAAGCCGTCGCCGCCCTTCATCCCCGGCCACGAGGGAGTGGGCGAAGTGGTTGCCCTCGGCGAAGGCGTCACCGACCTCGCCGTCGGTGCTCTGGTGGGCAATGCCTGGCTCTGGTCCGCCTGCGGCGACTGCCAGTACTGCCGCACCGGCTGGGAGACGCTCTGCGAGGTGCAGAAGAATGCCGGCTACAGCGTAGACGGGTCGTTCGGCGAGTACATGCTGGTGGATTCCCGGTTTGCGGCCAGGATCCCGGCCGGCTCGGATCCGGTGGAGATCGCCCCTGTGCTGTGCGCCGGCGTCACGGTCTACAAGGGCCTGAAAATGACCGAAGCCAAGCCGGGACAGTGGGTCACCATCTCCGGTATCGGCGGGCTGGGGCATATCGCGGTGCAGTACGCCGTAGCCATGGGCCTCCGGGTTGCCGCCGTGGACATTGCCGACGACAAGCTGGCCCTTGCCAAAGCGCACGGCGCCGAACTGACGGTCAATGCCCTGCATGAAGATCCAGCAGAAGTCATCCAGCGCGAAACCGGAGGTTGCCATGGCGTCCTGGTCACAGCAGTGCACCCGTCAGCCTTTGGCCAGGCCATCTGCATGGCACGCCGGGGCGGGACGATTGTGTTCAACGGCCTGCCGCCGGGCGACTTCCCGGCGCCCATCTTCGAGATTGTGCTCAAGGGCCTGACCGTCCGAGGCTCAATCGTGGGCACCCGGCAGGACCTTGAGGAAGCCCTGGACTTTTACGCCCAGGGCAAGATCCACCCCACGGTCTCGGTCCGCGAACTGGGCGAAGTCAACGCCGTCCTGGACGAGATGAAGCACGCCAAGATCGACGGCCGTGTGGTGCTGAGGTTCTGATGCCCCAGCAAAGGCTCGACGCCGCTGTGACGCTCCCCGGGGAGGACTTTTCCCGGGTGGCGCTCACCGCGCAGTCCGTGGACCTGCTGCGGAAACTGTGGCTCCAGCACGGCCCTCTGATGTTCCACCAGTCAGGCGGCTGCTGCGATGGATCCTCGCCCATGTGCTACCCCGCGGGGGAGTTCATTACCGGGGATTCGGACGTACTGCTGGGACTGTTCGATATTTCGGAGGGTATCGAGCCGCAACCGCTCGAGTTCTGGATGTCGCGGGAGCAGTTCAACTACTGGAGCCACACCCACCTTGCAGTTGACGTGGTTCCGGGGCGGGGGAGCGGGTTTTCGGTCGAGGCGCCGGAAGGCAAACGCTTCCTCATCCGGTCCACACTGATGGACTGGCCCGTCTAGCCGGTTCGGTGCATTGACCTTGGGGCCCTCCGATATGGAGGGCCCCAAGGCGTTTCCCACAATTATCTTCGGCATAAGGGCTGTCTCACCATGCGGGACAATTGGGACCGTCCAGTGGATGGACCGTAAAGTTGATAAGTCTGTTTCCAACACAATCAGGATTGTGGAACTTCTTATGAACCTTCTCCGGACAAAATCCATCGAGCAGTCCATCGCCGACGCCGACGAACCCGGACGCAAGCTCAAGCGCTCCCTCAGCACCTGGGACCTGATGATCATGGGCGTCGCCGTTGCTGTTGGCGCCGGAATCTTCTCGGTCGGCGCCAAGGCCGCTGCCAACTTCTCCGGCCCGGCGGTGACCCTCTCCTTCGCGATCGCCGCCGTCACGTGTGCGCTGGCCATCATGTGCTACGCCGAATTCGCTACCGCCATCCCGGTGGCCGGGTCCGCCTACGTCTTCACGTACGCCACCATGGGCGAGCTCCTCGCCTGGATCATCGGCTGGAACCTCATCCTGGAGCTGTTCACCGCCGCGGCCGTGATCGCCAAATACTGGGGAATCTACCTCAGCAAGGTGTTCGCACTGATGGGGGCGGACGTCCCGCCGGCACTGTCCATCGGCGGCGTGGACCTGTACTGGGGCGCGTTCCTGATCGTTGCCATCTTCACCGTGCTCCTGGTGCTCGGCACCAAGCTCTCCGCCCGGGTGGGAAACATCTTCACGCTGGTCAAGATCGGCGTTGTGCTGTTCGTGATCGTGGTGGGCTTCACCTACGTGAAGTTCGAGAACTACAGCCCCTTCATCCCGACGGCTGAACCGACCGCCGGCGGCACCGCTGATGTCCTCAAGCAGTCGTTCTTCGGCTTCCTCACCGGCGCAGCCCCCGCCCAGTACGGCACCCTTGGCATCTTCGCCGGTGCGGCCCTTGTCTTCTTCGCGTTCATCGGCTTCGACGTCGTGGCCACGTCCGCCGAGGAAGTTAAGAACCCGCAGAAGACCCTGCCCCGCGGCATCTTCGGCGGCCTCGCAGTGGTGACAGTGCTCTACATCCTGGTCTCCCTCGCGCTGACCGGCATGGTGTCCTACACCGACCTCGCCGCAGCAGAGAACCCCACCCTCACCACAGCCTTCGAAGCCGTGGGCAACACCACCGCCGCCAAGGTGATCGCCTTCGGCTCACTCATTGGCCTCACCACCGTGATCATGGTGCTCCTGATGGGACTCTCCCGTGTGGTGCTCGCCATGAGCCGCGACGGACTCCTGCCGCGGGCCCTGTCCAAGACCAGCGAAAAGCGTTCGACGCCGGTCCGCCTCCAGATCATCTGCTGTGCGCTGGTGGCCCTGGTGGCCGGCCTGACCAACGTGGACCTGCTGGAGGAAATGATCAACATCGGCACACTCTCCGCGTTTGTGGTGGTGAGCCTGGGCATCCTGGTGCTCCGCAAGAAGCGTCCGGACCTGAAGCCCTCCTTCCGGGTTCCTTTCGGCAAGGTCCTCCCCGTGGTTTCGGCACTGCTGTGCCTGTACCTGATGACGAACCTCGCCGTGGAGACCTGGATCTTCTTCTCCGGCTGGCTGGTGATCGGAATCGCAATCTACTTTGCTTACGGCCAGCGGCATTCCCGCCTGAACGAGAAGTTCGCCGAGGCGAATGATGCAGTAAACCGCTCCGGCGTTCAAACCACGCCGGACTCCGCCGACGACGAGCTCACCCGCGTCTAACATCCGTGTGTGACACCAGGGTCTGGTACCCGGACATCCGCATGCCATAAGGCAACGCGGGGTCATTCCGCGCTCATTCCATCCCCGGAATTGGGCCGGGAATGACCCCGCGTTGCCTTTTGCTTTCACGGTGCCGCGTGCCGGCCCACCCAGTCCACGAGCGGCCGCAGTTTGTCCCAAAGCGCCGCAACCTCCCCAACCGCGGCCGGCGAGGATGCCCACTCCGGCAGCCCCAGCTCGACGCCCGCGGACAGCGATTTGTGCTTGAGCAGTTCCGCCCGCGGATGGTCCCGCTCATAACCGCGCGGCACGGTCTTGAGCTTCTCGCCCTCCACCGTGAAGCCGGCAGCCGCTACGCCGTCCACAATCTGCCGAAGGGTTTCGCCGGTCCCGGACGCATCAACAGAGTTCCGGAACCGGGCCAGCTGCGCAGGAGTGTGGGAATGGTATCCGCCGCCCACCAACAGCCCGTCCGCACTGACCTGAAGGTAGTACCCCACCCCCTCCTGCGACGAAGCAAAGGCACCCTGGGCCGTCTTGTAGGGCGATTTGTCCTGCGAGAACCTGACGTCCCGGTTGGGCCGGAAGATCTTCGCCGGTCCGAACCGCGGTTCCAGATCCGCCAGGAGCGCGGTCAGCGGGTCCCGGACCAGGCTGACGTAGCTGTCCTTGTGCTCCAGCCACCATTCGCGGTTGTTGTTGTCCTCAAGCTCCGCGTAGAACGTGAAAGCCCCTGGGGGAATGCCTTGGAAAGTAGTCATGGTGTGATCCTAGGGACCGCCGGGAGCTCCAGCCAGTGCCCATGGCGCGTATGTGGATAGCGCAGTTTTCAATCCCCGGACCCGTACAAATTGGACCCCTGTCCACCATGTGATCGCTTACGTATCATGAGGGTAACAATGGGCGGATCTCGTTGACGCTTCAACGTCCAGTGACAGAAGCTTTTATGTGAACGTCTGTTCGGACTGCGAACAGAAGTCGGCTTGGGGGCACCGTTGCTCCCAGCCAGTGCACAAAGGAGTGACATGAATCGTCGTACTGTTATCGCTGCGCTCGCTGCAGCATCCGTCCTGGGCCTGTCCGCCTGTGGATCCGGTTCACCGAGTTCCCCCGGAGGCGGCACGTCCACCGCAGGGGCCACCGGCAGCACTGAACTGACCAAAGTCAGCGTGGGTGTGATCCCGATCGTGGACTGCGCACCGATCTACCTGGGCGACAAGCAGGGATTCTTCAAGGATGAGGGCCTGCAGCTGGACATCCAGACGGCCACCGGCGGCGCCGCAATCGTCCCGGGCGTTGTCAGTGGCAGCTTCGACTTTGCGTTTTCCAACCTGATTTCGATCATGGTTGCAAAGGACAAGGGCCTGGACCTGAAGTTTGTCGCCAACGGTGCATCCACCACGGGTGAAAAGGGCAAGGATATTGGGGGTGTTGTCGCCCCGGCAGGGTCGAGTATCAAGTCCGCAAAGGACCTAGCAGGCAAGACCGTATCGGTGAACAACCTCTCCAACATCGGTGACACCACCATCAAGTCGGTCATCGAAAAGGACGGAGGCGATCCCGGCAGCGTGAAATTTGTTGAGGTGGCCTTCCCGGATGCACCGGCGGCCCTGGCCAACAAGCAGGTGGATGCTGCGTGGATCCTGGAACCCTTCCTTTCCAAAGCTGTGTCCGAAGGCGGCACGATCGTTTCTTCGAACTTTGTCGAAATGAGCCCGGAACTGGATATCGCTGGATACTTCACCAAGGCAGACACCATCAAGAGCAAGGCCGAGCTGACCGCGAAGTTCACCCGCGCCATGAACAAGTCCCTTGAGTACGCCCAGGAGCACCCGCAGGAGGTCCGCGACATCGTGGGCACCTACACCAAGATCGACGAAGCCACCCGCGCCAAGATGCTCCTGCCGCGCTACCGCGTGGAGTTCGACCAGAACGCCTTCAAAACCCTCGGCGACGCTGCCGCCAAGTACGGCACGCTGACTAAGGCACCGAGCGCAGGCGACCTCCTTCCGTGAGTGCAGACGCTCCAACCTCCGGCGGTCCGGTCCCCAGTGTGGGGCGGGACCGCCGGTCCGTCCGCGGGCTACCGGTAAAACAACTGCTCGGCCTCGCCGGGATCGTGGGATTCCTGGGCACCTGGGAACTCATTCCGCGGCTGGGAATCATCAATGAACGCTTCCTCCCGCCGGCCAGCGAGGTCATTGTGGCGCTGGTTCAGGACTTCGGCCTGACGTTGTTCTGGGTCGCGGTCGGCGAAACCATGATGGCCTGGTTCCTTGGCCTGATCATTGCTGTCGTACTTGCCGTGCTCCTGGGATTCGTCATCGGCTCCAGCGGCTTCCTGCGCAAGGCCACCAACTCCACCGTGGAGTTCCTGCGGCCCATCCCTTCGGTGGCGCTGATTCCGCTCGCGGTGCTGCTCTTTGGTGTGAAGATTGAATCGTCCCTCATGCTCATCACCTATGCAGCCTTCTGGCAGGTCCTGATCCAGGTCCTCTACGGGGTGGCCGATGTTGACATGGTGGCCAACAACACCGCCAAATCCTACGGCCTGGGCCGGATGGCGAGGATCCGCTACGTTGTATTTCCCACCGCGCTTCCCTTCCTGATGACCGGTGTCCGGCTGGCTGCCACGGTGGCGCTGGTGCTGGCCATCACGGCCGAACTGGTGATCGGGTCACCCGGCCTCGGCCGCGAAATCGCCCTCGCCCAGTCGGGCGGCGCCATCTCGGGCATGTATGCCCTGGTGCTTGCCACCGGCCTGATCGGCGTGCTGATTAATGCCCTGATGCGCCTCATCGAGAAGAAGACGCTGTCCTGGCACGCCTCCGTCCGTTCCGAGGTGATCGTGTGAAAACCCTGAAAACCTTCGGCTACGTCCTTGCCCTGCCCGTCCTGCTGGTCCTGCTCTGGTGGGCCTCAACCCTCGGGGCGGTCAACTTCTTCGTCCCCACTCCGGCCACGCTGGCCGGTAAGTTCGGGGAGGTCTGGTTCGGTCCCCGCTTCTTCTCTGATGTGCTGCCCAGCATCGGCAGGCTCCTGATCGGCGTTGTCGCGGCCATCATCATCGGCGTTGTCGGCGGCGTCCTCATCGGATCAGTGAAGTGGCTCCGTGCCCTGCTGGAACCGACACTTGAATTCTTCCGCGCCATCCCGCCGCCCGTCCTGGTCCCGGTCCTGATCCTGCTGATGGGCATCACCGACGGCATGAAGATCGCGGTCATCATCTCCGGCTGCGTCTGGCCGGTCCTGCTGAACACCATCGAAGGGGTCCGCGCCGTGGACGGTGTGCTTTCGGATTCAGCCCACACCTACGGCATCGACGGCTGGGCCCGGATCCGGTATCTCGTGTTGCCTTCGGCCAGTCCGCAGATCATGGCAGGCGTGCGTCAGTCCTTATCCCTGGGGCTGATCCTGATGGTCATCTCCGAAATGTTCGCCTCGTCCTCGGGGCTTGGCTTCACCATTGTCCAGTTCCAGCGGTCATTCGCCATCCCGGAAATGTGGTCCGGCATTGTGGTGCTTGGCCTGCTGGGCGTGGCGATGTCGTTCATCTTCCAGTGGGCCGAGCGGAATATCCTGCGCTGGTACCACGGCCAGAAAGAGGTAGAAAATGCAGCCTGACGCAACCCCGGCGCCAGCCGGGAAGACACCGCCAGCCGGGAAGACACCGCCAGCCGGGAAGACACCGCCGTCCGGGAAGACCCTGCCGGAGGCCATGCTCTCCGTCCGCGGCCTGAAGAAGGTGTACCAGACCGACGGCGGCGACGTTGAGGCAGTGCGCAACCTGACCTTCGATCTGCGCGCCGGCGAAATGGCCTGCCTGGTGGGCCCGTCCGGTTCCGGCAAGACAACGCTGCTGAAGTGCATCTCAGGACTGATGACCCCTACCGACGGCGAGGTGCTGTTGGACGGAAAACGCGTATCCGGGCCGCCAAAGAAGATGGCCGTGGTCTTTCAGGAGTACGGCAGGTCCCTGTTTCCCTGGATGCGTGTCAGGGAAAATGTGGAGCTGCCGCTCAAGAACCAAGGTGTGCCGAAAGCCGAACGTGACCGGCTGGTGGACGAGGCCCTCGAAGCCGTGGGACTGTCCCACGTCCCGCGCTCCTACCCCTGGCAGCTTTCCGGCGGCATGCAGCAGCGCGTGGCAATCGCCCGTGCCATCGCCTACCAGCCTGAAGTGCTCCTGATGGACGAGCCGTTTGCCGCCGTGGACGCCCAGACCCGTGCGGACCTCGAGGACCTGATTCGCGCCGTGTGGAAGAAGCTTGGGATCACGGTTCTTTTCGTGACGCACGACATCGACGAATCCGTCTACCTCGGGGAACGCGTCATCATTCTCTCGTCCTCACCCACAGTGATTCAGGAAGACATCGTCATTGACCTTCCGGAAGAACGCGACCAGCTCAACACCCGGGCCCTGCCGCGCTTCACCGAACTCCGGCACCACGTCTACGAACAGATCCAGATCGCCAAGAAGGGCCACCGCCCGGCGTCGGCGGGTTCGGCAACCGCATAGGAATCCGGCACTCAGCGAAACACCCCGCCACGAAGAATCCGTGGCGGGGTGTTTCGGTTTTATCCGGAAGAGCGAGTCAGCCGATCTTGTTGGCTGCCTCGGCGTCGGAATCGGCAGCAGCAGCGGTGCCCAGGTTGGCGCGCAGCTTGGCGCCGAGCTCGGCGTCAACGTTGGTCCAGTACTGGATGGCGCGTTCCTTGATCTCGGCGGTCTTCACGCCGCCCACCGCACCGGTGATGGTGTCCAGCAGACGGGCCTTGGCGCCGTCGTCGAACACCTCGCGGTACAGCGTGCCGGCCTGGCCGAAGTCGCCGTCCTCAGCGTGCAGCGAGTGCGCGGAGAGCGTGAGCTCGCCGTCGTTCTCCCAGCCGCCGGCGGGGGAGGCCGGCTCCAGGGCGGCGGGGCCACCCACGGAGTTGGGGGCGTAGACCGGAACGGACGGGGCGTTGAAGTGGTAGCGCCCGGCGCCGTCCTGGCTGTAGTTGTTGACCTGGTTCTTGGGCAGGTTCACGGGGATCTGGGCGTGGTTGGTGCCCACGCGGTAACGGTGTGCGTCGGCGTAGGAGAAGATGCGGGCCTGCAGCATCTTGTCCGGCGAAGCAGCGATGCCCGGCACGAAGTTCGAGGGCGCGAAGGTGGCCTGCTCGATCTGCGCGAAGTAGTTTTCCGGGTTCTTGGTCAGCTCCATGGTGCCCACGTGGATCAGCGGGTAATCAGCGTGCGGCCAGACCTTGGTCAGATCGAACGGGTTGAAGCGGTACGTCTTGGCATCCTCGTAGGGCATGACCTGGACGTGCAGCTCCCAGGACGGGAAGTTGCCGGCCGCGATGTTTTCGGAGAGGTCGCGGATGTAGAAGTCAGCGTCCGAGCCGGCGAGCTCTTCAGCCTGGTCGCCGGTGATGGACTTGACGCCCTGGTTGGACTTGAAGTGGTACTTGACCCAGAAACGCTCGCCCTCGGCGTTGATCCACTGGTAGGTGTGCGAGCCGTAGCCCTGCATTTCACGCCAGGAAGCCGGCAGGCCGCGGTCGCCCATGAGCCAGGTGACCTGGTGCGCGGACTCGGGGGACAGGGTCCAGAAGTCCCACTGCATGTCGGCGTCGCGCAGGTGCGTGCCCGGGAGCCGCTTCTGGGAGTGGATGAAGTCCGGGAACTTGATGCCGTCGCGGATGAAGAAGACGGGGGTGTTGTTGCCCACGAGGTCGTAGTTGCCCTCGGAGGTGTAGAACTTGACGGCGAAACCGCGGGGATCGCGCCAGGTGTCTGGGGAACCGGCCTCGCCGGCGACGGAGGAGAAGCGGATCAGCATCTCGGTCTCAACACCCGGCTGCAGGAACGCGGCCTTGGTGTACTTGGAGACGTCCGTGGTGGT
This sequence comes from Pseudarthrobacter sp. DSP2-3-2b1, assembly GCF_049895945.1. NCBI lineage: Bacteria > Bacillati > Actinomycetota > Actinomycetes > Micrococcales > Micrococcaceae > Pseudarthrobacter > Pseudarthrobacter sp. DSP2-3-2b1. The sequence goes on from NZ_JAFCTI010000006.1 coordinate 110,954, forward strand.
CTTGAACGTGCCGAAAGCGCCGCCGCCCTTGGCGTGCACTACACGCTCCGGCACACGCTCGCGGTTGAACTGGGCCAGCTTCTCGATCAGGTAGTGGTCAGTGAGGATGATGGCGCCGTCGGCACCGACGGCCTGGGAATGTGCGTCGGACGTGACGGGCGCACCTGACTGGGTGGTTGAAATGGCAGTCAATTGTTCTCCTATTTCTCGGTTACTTGGGAAGGACGTTCAGAAGGAAGTTGTTGGGACTGCTGGCAGTCCTGGCAGATGCCCTGGTACATGACATCTGCGATCTGGATGGTCATCGGCTTGGCGTTCTCATCCCAGTGCGGGGTGAGGCAGGGGGCATGCCCGACGGCGCACTCCACGTCCTCCACGCGGCCGCAGCTGATGCAGATGGCGTGGTGGTGGTTGTCGCCGACGCGGGTCTCATACAGGGCAGGGGAATGCGGCGGCTCAAAGCGGCGCAGCATGTGCAGGTCCGTCAGATCACCGAGGACAACATAGACGGACTGTGCAGTCAGTTCGGGGAGCTCGGCGCGCGCGGCGGCCAGGATGCTCTCCGCGGGGGAATGCGGGTGGTGTTCGACGGCGGCCAGCACGGCGAGCCGCTGCTTGGTCACCCGGCGGCCGTGGGCACGCAGGGCAGCAGCCCATGCGTCGTGGCCGTCAAAGTTTTCCGTCATGGCTCCATTGAAACACTTATTATGACTTGATCACAATAAGGCGTGGCTAACCTCCGGAAGTTCGAGCAGCAGTTCCAGCGGATTGACCGGTTCGCCCACCGATCGGCCCAGGGCATGGATCTCCAGCCGGGGACCCGCGGCGTCGGCGGCTACGCAGCTGACCCCGCCCACTCCCAGCCGCGCCGTCAGCCCTGGCAGGGCAGCGGCGGCCGCCAGCAGGTCCGCGGGCCCGATCTGCGGGCTGCCGGAATCCGTTGCGAGCATGGTGTGCAGCGGGCCGGCGTTGGGTTCCGGTGACCAGGACAGGACCGGAGGCAGCACCCCCGCCTGCTCGACGGCGTGTTCCTGTCCGGCCACAGGTTCCGGGACGGCAGCAGCCCGCTCCAAAGCAGCCCGCTCCAAAGCCGCGCGCCGCAGCGCAGCCCGGAGGCCGTCGTCGTACTTCATGCGTTCAGCCGCGGACACCGGAAGCCGGCGCTGTGCCGGAAGCCGCAACTGCTCGCCGGGGCTGACGGTCTCACCGTCCCAGCGGCCGAAGAGGTGGAAGGTTGGCGTGGAGGATTCCACTTCCGGTTCGCCGATCGCCGCGCCGATAGGGTGCCACTGGTGCGCGAAAACCACGGCGAAGCCGGTGGCGCCCAGCACCTCGGCAAGGGCCCGGCGGGCGGCGCTGGCACACAACAGCCAGTCCGCGGCCGAACGCAGATCGAAGGCGATGGCGGGGTTGCTCAGCCGGATGAGGAGATGGCCGGCGGTCAGGGCAGTCCGGGGGCGGGCCACTTCCCAAATGTCCGATGCGTAAAGCAGCCGTCTGGACAGATTCATTAGCCAACTCCTTCCCCGCCTGAGGATACCAAGCGCGTGACAAAAGAGTGACGGACGTGACCACTAGGGTGGCAGGGTGGGGAAACTGCTGGCCGACATCACACCGCTCAGGGAGAGCCCGGCCTTCCGCCGGCTCTGGCTGGGTTCCGCCGTTTCCGCCGTCGGCAGCCAGCTCACCCTGGTGGCCGTCAGCCTGGAGGTCTACCGGCTTACGCAGGACAGTTTCTATGTGGGCCTGCTGGGTGTTTTCGCGCTCGTGCCGCTGGTGGTGGGGGGACTGCTGGGCGGGTCCATTGCGGATTCGCACGACCGCCGCACGGTGATCCTCCTGGCCACCTCCGTGATGTGGCTGACCACGGGCCTGATCGCCCTCCAGTCCTGGTTCCAGCTCGGAAACGTCTGGGTGCTCTACCTCCTCGTGGCGCTGCAAAGCGGAGCGCAGGCCATCAACCAGCCGGCACGCAGCGCCATCATCCCCGTCCTGATCCGCAAGGAACTGCTGCCCGCCGCCAACGCACTCAGCATGGCTTCGTTCGGTCTCGCCATGACGGTGGGGCCGCTCCTGGCAGGGGTGCTGGTGGCCTGGGTGGGCTTCGGCTGGACCTACACCATCGACTTCGTCAGCTTCGCGTTTGTGCTGTGGGCCGTCTTCCGGCTGCCGTCCATGCCCCCGTCCGGGGGTGCAGGGCGGCCCGGCATCAGGTCGGTCATTGAGGGCTTCCGGTTCCTGGGCACCAGGCCCAACCTGCGGATGACGTTCATCATCGATCTCGTGGCCATGATCCTTGCCCAGCCGCGGGCGCTGATGCCCGCCATCGGTGCCCTGATGATCGGCGGCGGGGAGTCCACGGTGGGAATCCTGCTCGCTTCCACCGCTGTTGGCGCGTTCCTGGCCGGGCTCTTCTCCGGGCCGCTGGGCCACGTCCGGTGGCAAGGGAATGCCGTGGTGTGGTCCGTGATGGGCTGGGGCGCGTCGATTGCCGGCTTTGGGGTGGTGGTGCTTCTGGCCGGAAGGACGGACGACGGCGGCGTGACCCTCTGGCTGGTGCCTGCGGCTTTGTGCTGTGCCCTGGCAGGGATCGCGGACTCCATCAGTTCCGTTTTCCGCCACACCATCCTGCAGGCTGCCACCCCGGACCACCTGCGCGGACGGCTGCAGGGAGTGTTCATCGTGGTGGTGGCGGGCGGGCCGCGCGTGGGTGACCTGCTCGCGGGCGCCGGGACTAAAATTCTGAGTGAGGGCTGGGTGCTGCTGCTTGGTGGGGTTCTGTGCATTGCGCTCGCATGGCTCGCCGCACAGCTGCAACCGGGCTTCAGGAAGTACGATGCCCATCATCCGGTGCCCTAGTACCGGCCACTCGAGGCGGAGGAGCGGACGTGCACAAGCATTACAACGGCCTCAAGACTGCGGCGCTCTTCGGCGCCCTCTGGGCAGTGCTCCTTGGGCTGGGCGGCCTGATCGGGCTGAACACCCGCAGCTCGGCCCCCGTCTGGATCATGGCCCTGATCGGCGTGGCCACCACGGCCTACGGCTACTGGAACAGCGACAAGATCGCCATCCGGTCCATGCAGGCTTATCCCGTCACGGAGGCCCAGGCGCCCCAGCTCTACCAGATCGTCCGCGAGCTTTCGGTCCGGGCCAACCAGCCGATGCCCCGCATCTACCTCTCACCCACCATGAACCCGAACGCGTTCGCCACCGGCCGCAACCCCAGGAACGCCGCGGTCTGCTGCACCGAGGGGATCCTGCAGCTGCTGGATGCCCGGGAACTCCGCGGGGTCCTGGGGCACGAGCTGATGCACGTGTACAACCGGGACATCCTTACCTCGTCCGTGGCTGCCGCGGTGGCCGGTGTGATCACGTCCGTGGGCCAGATGCTGCTCTTCTTCGGCGGCGGCGACCGGCGCAACTCCAACCCCCTGGCCATGCTGGCCATGGCCCTGCTCGCACCGTTCGCGGCCTCCCTGATCCAGCTTGCCATCACCCGCACCAGGGAGTACGACGCCGACGAAGACGGTTCGCAGCTGACCGGGGACCCGCTGGCACTCGCCTCAGCCCTGCGCAAGATTGAGCAGGGCGTGCGGATCGTGCCACTCCCGCAGGAGCAGAGGCTGGTCAATACCTCGCACCTGATGATCGCCAACCCGTTCCGTGGCGGAGGAATGAGCAGGCTCTTCGCCACGCACCCGCCCATGCAGGACAGGATCGCCCGGCTCGAACGGATGGCCGGCCGGCCGCTGGTCTGACCGCCCGCTGAACTGGCGCCCGCTAGCTGCGGAAGTTGACGAACTGCAAATTAGTAATGGGGTGGCGTTGCCTAGTGCTGTTAGCCGCTAGATTCCGGTCTTTCCGTTGTGGGTCAATCTCGGGGGGATTTGCCCTCTTGCGGACCTCTTGCGGACTTTCTGCGGACTAACCTAGATCCGAGAGGGGCGGCGTGCCCTCAACACCACCACAACAGAAGCAAGGTCTCACGATGAACGGCACCACACTTTCCCCCACACCGCCCGCAGGCTTCGTCCAGGCGATGGACCCCATGCAACCGGATTTGCCGGCCGATTACTTCGATGGGCCATCCGTGGATGGTGACGGCTGGCGGATCGAAACCACATTCACCTACGAGCGCGGCGTCGAGCTCGAATTGAATGCCGACTATTCGCAGGGCGGCATGACGACTTCTCAGGCACTCGCCGCGGGGACCGCGCTGGTGCTCTGGGCAACCAAGTACGCCTGAGCGCGTTCTAAGCGCCTAGGAACTGCCCTGGCACCTGCCATAGGTCCGGGGCTTTTCTGTGCCGTCAGCGGCTAATTATGCGCTGGCGCTCCTGGTCTTCCGTCAGCGCCGCGATCATCTTCCGTGCGTCATCGATAGCGATCTGAAGGGCGGCGGGGCTGAGGTTCCGCTGCCTCGCCGCCGCGGGCATCATCCGGAGCGCTTGACGAATGTCAGTAAGAAATTCAGCGTCACTCTGCTGGAGCGGCTCCGGCTCCCGCTTCCGGTAGGCCTTCTGACGGCAAGCCGCGGAGCAGAACTTCCGGTCGGCGCGCCCCGTCATAACCTTGCCGCAAGCTGTGCACGTGGATTCCATATCCGTAACGTTACAGATATGCGTAACGTTACACAAACGGAAGTAGCAGGGTCGTGCTGTTTCCCGCCCAAAGCAAGAGCGGCCCCGAACCTCCGAAGAAGTCCGGGACCGCGTCCCTTTTGCCGCCTGGCCTTGGTGGAAGAAAGGCATATTCCTTTTCTTTAGTCCCAAGCCCCTTTTGTGGCGGCGGGCGCTGGTGGATCAATGCGCCGTAGAACGCTCCCCACCATGCTTCGGCACCGCATTGTTACGGCCCGCCGTGCGCTTGACGCCATGTCCTTTTTTCTAGCGGCCTGCCCTCATGTACCGCGACCTGGAATCAGCCGAACCGATGGCCGAATCTGCTACCCGGTACATGCGGGTATCGAGCTGCTCGTTACCGATGTAGACATTCACAGGGGCGGGCGTGTTACCTGCCGCGGTGAGTGATGCGGAGTAGCTGTTTGCACCGAACGCGGGAACCGTGGGAACGGTCACAAGGCCATTGATACTGGAGTTCACGCCCTGCTTCGAGGCGTCGATACCGGCGATGAGGCCGGAACCGATCATCATGCCCACCTGGGTCTTGAATACCCGGCTAGGTGAGTGGATGCCGAGGAATCCCTTGATGCCATCGAGCATCGCGCCGCCAACGTCCTTGATTGCACGCACGGCATTGTCGATCATGCCCTTAGCGCCGTCGATGAGACCCTGAACGATATTGCGGCCAACGGACGTTAGCCAGGAGCCCGCACCAGACAAAGCGCCTTGGATCTTCCCCGGCAAGGAGGTAAAGAATCCGATGACGTTGCCGATAGCGTCCCCAACCCACTTGGCCATGTTCCGGGCGGCTTCGGACACCACGCGGAATCCGCTATCGACTCCATCCTTGAACCAACCAACCTTGTTGTAAGCGAGCACCACAGCCGCTACAAGGCCCGCAATGAGTCCCACGACGAGCACGATGGGATTAGCCATCATCGCGGCGTTCAGGAGCCACTGAACACCCGCCCACGCCATCACGGCGCCCTTCACTACAGCCGATACGGCCGCAAAAGCTGAAGAGGCTGCGTTAGCCAGGATCACAGCAACAGCGAGCCCACCAACACCGATAGCAAGACCTGTTACGAGTCCAGTGTTCTCCTTCACCCAGCCGGCTACACCGGACAAGGCCCCCGACATTTGCGCCATGACCGGCAAGAGCGCTTCGCCAAGGGTTGCGCGGGCATTCTCCCACTGCGCATTGGCGATCTGCTGCGCCCCTGCCGCCGTCGTAGCCTCGCGCCCGAAGTTCCCGGTAGCGTCTGCCGACTGCTGGTTCACCAGTGCAAGGATGGCCTGAGTCTTCGCCGCCTGCTCAGCCGCGCCCGTAAGCCCGGTAGTGCCCATCTCAGCCATTTTGCCCTTGATAGCGGCCTCGTTCAGGCTGATGCCGTAAGCCTCCAGCGGGTCCATTTCGCCCTTCAGTGCCGAGCTGAGGGCCGACACTGCGTCCGATGTCGTCCCGCCGAACATTGACGCGAGATCCGCGCCCTTAGTCACCAGCTCATTGGTCTTGCCCGCGAGTTCCTCCATGGGAACGCCCGCATTCTTGAACTGCGAACCAATCAGGGAAGCAAATGAGTTGTACTCACTGGACGAGATACCCAGGTTCGTTGCCGAGGATGCCGCGAATGCTGCAACCTCCCCAGACATGCCCTTGAATACCGAGCCAACCGCGCCCGCATTCTGCTCTGCCACTGCCGCGAGGTCCCCAACGTTCTTACCGAACGCCAGGAGCCCACCACCAGCCGCGAGGGCCGGGATCATTGCCGATTTCAGCATTGATCCGACACCGGTAGAGAACTTCTTCCCCACCACACCGCCGGCGGCTTCCGCGTCCGATCCCGAGTCATTGAAAAGCTTCTTGATGTCCCCGCCAAGGGTGCTAGTCCCAAGCCCGACACTGATAAAAGCGCTGCCTAATTCGACACCTGCCATGGTTATTCCTTTCCTTCTTTGCTGACTGGCTGATCCGTCGTCCAATGCGTCGGGTCCACGTCCAGGTCATGCAAACTCAGTCGCAGCTCAGCGCCCCACGTCTCCGGGTATGCGGTCCTAAAACCGTTCACGGCTACGGAGGTCAGCGCCGCGATGGTGTACATCGCGAGCTTCTTGTTTCGGCTCCGGTCAACCTCCCGCGTGATCCGCTGGTATTCCGCGGTGTCGTCTTCACCTGATGCGAGGACCATGCGCAGCGCATAGCCTGCCGCGAGTTCCTGCGTCGTCTTCCCGGTCATCCCACTTCCCCTTTAAGAGGCCCGGAGGTCGCAACGGCGGCATATGCCCGTGCGAGGGATTCGAGGGCCTCGGGGCCCCTGTAGGCGGTGCCTGCGGCGTTAGTGATCGCTTCGAGTAGAGCCGCCTTAGCGGCTACCGTCAGTTTTTCGATGGTCTTAGTTTCTTCAGCCATGATTGATGTCCTTGGGGTTAGATGAGTCGGGCGATGTCGCCCGGGGTGAGGTTGGGCTGTGACTCGCTTGCGGAGGTCCACAGCATGATGTCGTCGGGCGCGTCATTCTCGATCGCCCATGCGAGGCGTGCGCCGTGCCATTGTTCCCAGCGGTGATGATCGCTCGTGCCTGGCCACGCGGTTATGTCGAACGCGGTGAGGTTCGCCGGGATGGCCAGAAGGTTGCCGGCGGCGTCTAGCTGGGGCCTGGGGCGGCGCCTCATCGGACTGCCGAAATCTGCCGGACTCCGACGCGCTGCTGTGGGGTTCGGCTGGCGCTCTCTTCCTCTTCAATCGGGATTCTGAGAGAGGCAACCAACTTAGCCAGGGTCACGCGCTGCTGGCGCGCCTCCACAAGTGCCGGATGGGCCCTCACGCCCTGAGGGCTGACGTTGGTCACGCCCTGCTCCCTGACGATGCGTTCCAGCTCGTCCAGGGCATCTACAGTCCTTGAAGCCTCCAATAAGATGCTCAATTCGTGCTCTCCCAGCTCATAATCTGCCGTGAGGGACCGCCATAACTTGCGGCCACCAGCCTTCAAACCCGGCGGGGTCTTATGTTCCATGCGGATTTCCTTTCACCATTCGTGCTGTGGGGTCCCCAAACAGGCCGACTCATCCAGATCGCTGGAGAGATATCGCTATAGCCAGAGGGTGCGAAAGGGGGACGGGGGTCGGGGTATACCCCCTGGGGTGCTTGTGTGTTGTGTTGCATTCCCCGTCCTCCTTTCGCTGTTGGGGTGGGGGTTGGGTTAGATGAAGCTGTGTGTTTTCCGGTATTCCTTGGTGAATGCGCCGTCGTGGTCGGCCTGCCGTGCTTGCAGTGCGGCGGCGTGGGCTGCTGTGCGTTCCTTGGCTGTGGTGCGGGTGGCGAGGTCGATGGTGCCGCCGGCCCTGATGATGTCCCACGGGTCAGCGGCGCGGCCTACCTGCTCGAAGGTGTCGAGGTCGAGGTCTGCGATGCGCAGCGTGGGGGCAATGGTGCTGGTGAGTCTGGTGAGTTCGGCGAGGGAGAACCATGCTTGGCTGCATTCCCTGACGGTCTGGGCACTGACCTTGGCAGAGGCCCATGCCATGGCTGCGTCTGGTCCCTTGCTGAGGATCTGCTCGGATGCGCTGAGGTCCAGGTCTCCGATGATGTCGTATGAGCTGGCGAGGACCTGACCCGCGGCATCGGCCTTGTCTTTGAGTGTGGCGAGTACGGCGTCCGCGTGCTGGGTGAATGCGTCTGTGATGCGCTGGGCGCCTGCCTGCGCCAGTCCGTAGCTGAGGGCCTGCCCTGTTGGACCGGCGAGAGTCTGCGCGGTGATGATCCTGATGACGTGGCTGTCTTCCAGCATGTCCCCGTCTGACAGGACAGCTTCAGCGGCGGCGGCGTAGAGGTCTTCGCTTGTGGGTACGCGCAGCGAGGTCCCGGCTGCGGTGAGGGTGTCGAGGTCGGCAATGGCCTGAGCGACGGGCCTGGGGAACGTGGCGCCGATGTTCTTGAACGTTGTGCGGATGTGGGAAATTTGAGCGCTTGTCATGATTTGGGGGCCTTTCAGTCGGCTGTTGTGAAGAGTTTGCGGAGGAAGCTGGTGGTTTTGGCTGCGTCTGTGGCGCGCGGTGCAACGGGTTGTTGCGCTTTTGCCGGCGGGTCTTCGTCGTCGGGGTGGAAGAGGTTGCGGAGGAACTCGCTGTGATCGCTCATTGCTGGGCTTCGCGTTGGGCGGCGATGATGTCGGCAATTTCCGTTGCCAGTCTCATTCCTTCCCCAAGCGGTAGTACGCCGTGGATCTGGCCTGAGCTGCGGAGTAGGATCGCGGGCTCTCTTCCCTCTTCCGGGGTGATGAGGATCGCGGGCCGTGCGGTGAGCGTTGCGGCCTGCCGGGTGTTTGCCCTGTAGTTCTCGGATTTTGCAATGAACATCAGTTGTCTCCTGGTTCGTAGATGGCGAGGCGGCTTTCGCTTTCGAGTGCGCGGCTGGCCCATGCCCGTGCGTTGTGATGAGCTTCCTGCGCCCTCTCGCGGAGCGTGTCGCAGAGTTCGATGTACTCAGCTTTTGAGAGCTTCAGGACAGCTACTGACGGGGGCTTCATGCGGCCCGGATCTTGTCGCATGGCGTGTAATTCAGCCACGCCTCATCCATGGACCGTGTATAGCCGGCGGGGTAGCCGTTGCGCTCGTGGCAGTCATCGCAAGTGGGGCGGCCGTCTCCACTGAGCCCGATGCAATCGTCTGTCTCGCAGGGAATTGAAAAGATCACGCGGCCCTCGATTCAGGGAAAGCGGCGATCCACATTCTCTTCGCCTGGTTCGGCGTGACGCCGGCCACTGCAACGAGTTCGGCCTCTGACTTGATGCCCCGGGAGTCGATCTTCTGACGCCACCCAATTGCATTGGGATCTGTCGGGTAATCGGGGTCGATAGCGTTTCCCGGTTTATCACTTGAACTACTGGGAGTAACAACTACCTTCTCTAGGCCAGTCCTGTCCCTTTCGGTTTCACTTCCGCTTGGCGATTCGATACGCGATTCGGTTTTTTCCCTTGAATTGGCGGGGTTTTCGTTGCCCTGCTTCATGGCGTTTTGTTCTTCCCTCGAAAAAACCTCGGTTATCTCTTCGGTTTTCGATTCGCTTAGCGATTCGGTTAGCGAATGGGTTCCAAGGTTGGTGACGTCCTGGACCTGCTCCCGCGTCTTACCCTTGGGTCTGCCACCTTTGCCGCCGTTCTGTCGGTTGATCTCCTGCTGTTTGATCACCGCTTCACGGGTGCGTTGGTACTGGGCGTGGTGCCTGATCACGTAGGCGGTGCCGACGTCCAACCAGAAGCCCTGGTCCAGCAGCTCAGTAACAGCCGCGGGCTTCTTGGCGAACCTGCCGACGTCTTCCTTGGGCACGCACAGATCAAGCAGCTTTCGGTTGCTCCATATCAGCCCGTCCGAATGCAGCCGGTAGGCCTCATCTGAGAGCACCCAGCAGTCGTCGGTAAAGTCGTCGCTGAGTTTTGTCCAGGTCATTTAGGTCAGCCCTCCGTAGCCCCAGTGGCGGTGGAGAGTGCTTCCTGCAAAGTCGCGATGAGGTCGCGGACTTCAGTCATGGTGAACGGATCGTCGTTTCCGTGGTCGATGAACAACTGCACTCCACCCTCTGGCGTCCAACTACTCAGGATCTTGTAGCCGGGCCGTTCGATGTCCTGGGCGGAGTAACCGACGAACTCAGGCACGGGCTCCTTAGCGAATTCATTCACGAAGTATTCCGGGGCGTATCCGGCGGGCGGCTTCGGGATTGAGCGGAGGCCCTCCAGCGGCCTCGGCTCCACGGTGTTGGGTTCTCGCACTGTGGTCGCGTACTTGGTAGTGTTCATGGTGAATCTCCTTCTTAGAGGTTGGGTTCTGAGGCCGTGACGGACTTTGGCGAGACGTCGCGGTCTTTCTCTGTCTTCAGGGACACCTTGCAAGCCTTAGCCGGCGTGATCCCTTGGGCCCGATAGGGGTTCTTCGCAGCCACCGCGGCATCATTCAGCGGGCCCATGTGGCTGGTTCCATGCCAGTAGCCGGACTCCCAAGCCGCAGCCAGGTCAGACTCTGTGTAGACGGCGCTCATCAGGAGGCCTCCGCCTCGAACGCGGCGTTGATGTAGTCCTCAACATCCGCTGCCCGGAACATCCTGCGCCCGCCGATCTTTGCTGAGCGGGGAGCGGTGCCCGCGTGAATCATCCAGCGGAGTTGAGCGTCAGATTTCCGGAGACGTTCGGCCGCTTCAGCGAGCGTGAGTAGCGAGGCGATTGCTAGTGCCATGACATTCCTATTCGTCAGGGGACTTTCTGTCTTAGTCCCAATATGAATACTATGGCCCATCGTTGGGACTGGTGTCAAGCTGCTGTGGAATGTAGTCTTTATTCCCATGGAGACTTTTGAGAACGTGGCCGACCTAGCAAGGCGCACTTTTGGGGAATCGGTGAGGAAGTACCGCCTTGCTAACGAGTGGACGCAAGAGGGGTTGGCTAAGGCAGTTACGGCGAACGGTGTAAACGCTACGCAGACGATGATCGCGAAGATCGAGCGCGGAGACCGGCCTACCTCCATCAGTGAGGCGGCAGTGATTGCCGCAACGTTCGGATGCCCCGTTCAGGCACTTTTACCCTTGGATAGGGAGTCGGCAACCCAATCCCACCTAGGAGCCTTGCTGTCTAATTTCAATAGCCGAATGGATCACTATCACAAGCTCCTGGATGACCTGATGGCTGCTGAGGAGTCCATGGACTCCCTGCTAGACGACTGGGACGAATATGTGAAGGGCCTGACCGAAGCGGAACGAGAGTATCTGGCGAAGATTGAAATCGACGCCCGATCTAGCGCCGAGAATGGAATGAGGGAAAGGCTTCATGGCAAGCATCCAGAAGAGGGATAACGGCTCTTGGCGGGCCCGGTACCGCGACGCGGCAGGTAAGGAACACGCCAGGCACTTCCCGCGGAAGATCGACGCTCAGCACTGGCTGAATGAGGTAACAGCCTCCGTCGTGACGGGCCGGTATGTGGACCCGAAAGGCGGGAAGATCACGTTTGCCCAATGGTTCGAGCAATGGTCTGCTGCCCAAGTGTGGGCTACTGGGACCAAGCTGAAAGCCGAACAGGCTCTAGCTATCGCCACATTCCAGGATCATCAGATCCGGTCGATCCTGCCGTCCCACGTACAGGCCTGGGTCAAGGGGATGTCCGCGAGGCTGGCGCCGGCGACTGTGAAGGTTTACTTCAACATCGTCAGCTCCGCATTCCGCGCGGCGGTTACGGACAAGGTCATCGCCGAAAACCCATGCGCCGGGGCGAAGCTGCCCCGTGAGCGCCGCCGTGAAGCAGCAATGACCATTCCCACGCCGGAGCAGCTAGGGGAGGCTCTGGAGGCCGCGCCGAACTGGTTCGCCGCGTTCATCTCTGTTTGCTCCTTCGCGGGCCTGCGCCTGGGCGAAGCAGCGGGCTTGCAGTTGCGCGACGTGGATTTCCTGCGCCGGACCATCAGTGTCTCCCGGCAGATCCAGGGGAACACCAAGGCAAGCGCTGAGGTTGTCCCGCCCAAGCATGGCTCCGAGCGGGTGGTCTACGTGGCGGAGGAACTGATCCAGGTCTTAGCGCTCCACGTGCAAGACGTCGGCGTGTTCGGTGATGAGCAATGGTTGTTCGGGACCGGCGGGACCTACTTCAACCGCAATTCAGCGGCCGACCGCTGGCGGGATGTCCGCGAGGATGCCGGCATAGGCGAGTTTACGCTTCACGACCTCCGGCACTTCTACGCCTCCGGACTCATCGCTGATGGTTGCGACGTCGTCACGGTGCAGCGGGCCCTGGGCCATGCACAGCCGTCAATCACCCTGAACACGTATTCCCACCTTTGGCCGACTGCCGAAGACAAAACGAGGACCGCAGGATCAAGACTGATTTCTGCGGTCCTCGGGGGTTCTGCGGACTCTGTGCGGACTGGGAAAGCAACTTCCCTGTAATCACGCGGCAGAATCGTGCCTAACTGCGGAAGTTGACGAACTGCAGGTCAGCCTCGTCGAAATCCTTCAGTAGCGCCATCACGGACTGCAGGTCATCGCGTGACTTGGACGAGACACGGAGTTCGTCGCCCTGGATCTGGGACTTGACGCCCTTGGGGCCCTCGTCGCGGATGAGCTTGTTGATCTTCTTGGCAAGGTCCTGCTCGATGCCTTCCTTGATGGAGGCCTCCAGCCGGAATTCCTTGCCGGACGGGTACGGCTCGCCGGTGTCCAGGGACTTCAGCGAGATGCCGCGGCGGATCAGCTTGGACTGGAGAACGTCCAGGACTGCGAGCACGCGCTCTTCGGAGTTGGCCTTCATCAGGATCTTCTCGCCGCTGAAGTCAACCTCGGCACCCACACCCTTGAAGTCGTAGCGCTGCACCAGTTCCTTCTGCGCCTGGTTCAGTGCGTTGGCTACTTCCTGCTTGTCCACTTTGCTTACGACGTCGAACGTTGACTCGCCTGCCATGACTCTCCTTACGTTGATGGGTACCCTGGCATGCCTCTGCAGGGCGGGGATCTCTGTATTCCAGCCTAATACGGATCCGCTGCCCCGCCGTGGTGGATGTGCCCTTGTTGCGGATTCACAGTTCCCTCATAGCGGACGCACGGCGGGAACGAAGCCGGGCCGGGGAGAGTTGAAGGAGTTGAAAAGCAGTTCGAAAGGGAAGCAATGCACCGCAACGCCGTCCGTTATGTCACCCGAACCACCTCTGCAGCGGCCGAGCAGCTGTGCCGTGGTGAAGCCGTTCGTACGCTCCCTGCTAGGCCATTTGTAGTAGATCCGGTAGGGAACTCGTACCACTTCCCCTTGAACGCTGATGTCTGGATAAAAATCAATGTGGTGGTTGGTGTCCTGGATCAGTGCGAGATGGGTTTCGAGCCGTGGAGGGCCGAGTGCGCCCATGGCGACTTTCGCATCCGCTCTTGCCGATTCGGGTATCGCTCCCAGCAACAACGGATCCACAAACGACGAGGCGACCATCTAGTTATTCAACCACCACCCAAAACGTTTCCTGTCTAAGGCTTGTCTATAGGAACATCTCCTCCGGCCGCCGTAACGCTGGCGCGGGCGCAGCCTGTTAGGAGCCTGAAGATGGGACACACAGGGACACTAGCCCGGAGTGGCGGCAACTCCTAGGTGTAGAGGCCGCCCAACACAGTCAGGACTGTGAAGAACAGCCCGAAGATTCCGATGGCGTAACCGACAGCGAGGGAGGCCCGGGCAAGCTGGCGCCCCTGACCGCCGTCGCGATTGATCTGGTTGAGGGCAACGTGACCCGCTCCCACGGCGAAGACCGCCAGGACGGTGAAGGACCCCAAGAATCCAACTACGGCAACCACGCACAGGCTACTGCCACGATGGCCATACGGTTGTAGCCGGCCACGGCCGGTGAAGCTGCTGCCGCTGACATTTTACGAGTCCCCCACTCTTGATCGTTTCGGCTGAGTTTACTCCCCGCCGAGTGATACAGCCGATGTAATTCAGACCGATCTGCGTTGCACTCTCGGGTAAGGAGCCGCTTTTGATCGAGAGACAATTTAGCCCCTTGGCTTGTCTATAGGAACATCTCCTCCGGCCGCCGGTTACGCTGGCGCGGGCGCAGCACCACAACCAGGCAACCACCGGACACCCGGACTACAGTGGAAAAGGAACACGATCCACTAAGAACCTGGGGGCAGCACATGAGCCACGAGTACATCCTGACGGACGATGACGCAGCACCTGCCGATGCCACGCACGGCCAGGACATCCTCGAGCTCTCGATGTTGACCATGCCGCAGCCAGGTGCCCCCGTCGTCGATATCTCTTGGGAGAAATCGCAGCCAGGTGCCCCCGTCGTCGATATCTCTTGGGAGAAATCCCCGCTGAACTCATAACTTCATGCCGCGATGACGCTGCAGAACTGATTTCCTTTTGCTGAGGGAAAACTGAGGCCGGCCCCACGGGGCCGGCCTCAGCCCTTTAACCGCTGATAGGGCGTCCGCTGGCGCGGCCGGCTGTTGGGTCCAGTGCCGGCGCCGCAGAGCTCCGCCGGCCCTGGCCCTGTTCTGTCTACGACGATGCTCCTATAGGTGTCAATTTCACTGAAGCGGGGGGTAGAACGGAAGGCAGTGCCTTTGCGATGCAGGTTGGCCACACGTGAAGGAGAGCCGACGCGGCGCGCAGGCGACGGAGTGTTCGGCAAGCGGGTAGGGGCTGCACATAAAGATGAGGGGGCTTCGGTCAACTACCGAAGCCCCCTCATCTGACCTGAGCTGTCAGATCACCCCACGTGATGTGTTCATGAGGCGTTCTCCTGAAGGAAGCTGATTTCTTCGGGCGCTGCCTTGAGGATGTCATCACGACTGATGTTGAGGAGTGTTGGCAGGATTCCTGCGTCTTGCCACTCAACCGCTATGCCAGTCTCAGCGGCCACTGGATCGGGGAGCCTGAACCAGTAGGAGATATCCCACCTACCCATGCCTCCTCCTCCCGATAGGACCTCGGCGTGGACGCGTTGGACATCACCACCTGGACTTCCGCTGTCTGCAAAGTGGGCATCTACACTGAATTGTCCTGTCCTTGGCTCTGAGAAGGCTGCTTTTTGGGAACTTCGGCCATGTATATCCAACCCCGGGGCGCTGAGTATCTGAAGCGTGAAAGTGAGAGCTCCAGGTAGAGCCTGCAGGGCCCGGAGGGCTATTACAGCTTTTTCACTTCTAGCGAGAGTGACGTCGTATCCGGACAAGGGCGCGGACAGGACCATGCGTGGGAAAGGTTCAGAAGAGCCCCCGGAAGCCCCGGGATAGATTTTTGTCATGCGTAACTCCCAGGATGATCAGTAAAAGCAGCGCTTATCAGGCGATGTCCGCCCGACACAGTCCGCGGTCTTTCCAGATTCGTATACCCAGCCGTAGCCTATGGCGTCTACCCACAATGTCAGACCAACGGTCAGGACGGAACCGCTGAGGTCAAGGTTGTTGTTCAGATAGGTGGTGTTTGCACCCAACCGCAGGGAGGCAGTGTCCACTGCGTTTGTGACAGCGCCGCGGTTAACGGCAAACTGACGGAAGTGAGCCTCCTTAAAACGTCCGGTACTTGGGAAATAGGAAGCGGTGTGGTCCAACCGGGAAGTTGTTGTTCCTGGGTTGACTGTTGTCCTAACGGAATACTTGTCCGCAAGTTCACATCCATTGGGGCCTAGGCAACCGAAACCTTCCATCTTGGTCTCGAGATTGATCCAGTACGACCGGTCGCCAGCTGGCGCACCACTGACCCTAAAAGTGTTGGGGTCAGATGGATTCAGGTCTGCCGCGACCGCTGATTGTTGAGTTTGTTTAAAAGGAGTTGGACTTACGTTGGGAAGACCGCTTCCTCCTCCTTGTGTGATGGCTGACGACGTCGGCGAAGGCTCACTTGACGGGGTCGTCGGATTGTCGCGCTCCAACTTGTCCTGTAGCGCGTTTAGCTCCGCGAGAACAGTTGACGTCGGCTGCCCTTGAAGGCCCTCAACGGCCAGTTCCTCGCCTCCCTGTACCTTGTTCTGCCATGTGCTAACGATGCGTTTCGCCTTGTCTCGATAATCGGCGTCTGTCGCCGACTTCTGGGCGATGGCTTCGGTGATAGACCCGTCATTCACGGTGACGACAAAGATCTTGTCACTTGATGGCTGCGACGGGGATGATTCAACTGCTGGACTGGAATTTAGGAGTTCCGCAGCGTGAGCGACGGGAATACCGCCGACAAGCATGATAGCGACAGCGGAACTAGCAGCCGTTGCTCTTAATAGCGTTGATAACTTCAATGTTTCCCCCAAATGGCATTCTGTGAATCGGACTACTGGATAGGTTCATCGAACGGACCTCATCCAGCGCAGGCAGTCTGGCAGGAAGGCCGAAATAAATCCAGTCAAGTGACTTTCCCGTCTTTCAGCGAGGAACGTCATCCACGGCTGCTCTGACACAGGCAGTCAGGACATCGCTTCGCTGGTCTGAGGTGCCCTTCAGGATCAACGAAAGCCACTGGCGGTAGTTCGCGGCCAGGGTGTCGTTGCGGAGGAGCCCGCGCTCCAGTAGGGAGATCTTCGAGGGCCATTGGCCTAGTTCTCGGGCTACGGTCGTGATGGTGACGCCGAGTGTGGTGCGGGTCTGCCGGAGATCGCTGTTGTCTGGTGCCGGCTGGGGGTTGGTGATCTGGCGGTAGATTTCCCGGGCCGCATAGCGTTTGAGGCAGCGCATGATTTCCCGTTTGCTCTTGCCTTCCGCGGTGCGTTTTGCCACGTATTCCTTGGTTCTTTGGCACGATGCCATCCGAACCAGGACCACCTGATAGAGGGCGTGATTGGCGTTGCGGTCCCCGCCCCTGCTGAGCCGGTGGCGGGTTGTCTTGCCTGATGATGCCGGCACGGGGGCGACCCCGACGAGCGAAGCGAATTGGGCCTCGTTTCCCAACCGGTCCGGATTGTCTCCGACGGTGACCAGCAGCTGGCTGGCCACGTCCGTGCCGACGCCGGGCAGGTCGCACAGCATCGGGGCGTAGGCGTCGATGATTTCCTGGAGCGCTGCGTCCGCGGCGGCGATCTCTGCGGCCAAGGCCTGGCAGCGCGTGGCGAGGGCTTTCAGCGTCACGAGGGTCACGTACTCCGGGTCAGCCGTGTGCCCCGAAGGTCGCGTGCGCTGCAGGGCAGCGATCAGTGCGGAAGTGGCCAGAGCCCGGTATTTGGCCCGGAGTTTGTCCGGGGCTGAAACGAGGAGGCCTTTGATCTGGTTGATGGCCGCGGTACGGGCTTTGAGCGCGGAGGCACGTCCGGCGCGCAGGATCCGCAGGCATTCAACGGGCCCGTCTCTGGCCTTCGGGACCGACGTCGACCGGCCGTCGAGCACCGACTTTGCGGCTTCGTAGGCGTCCAGAGGATCGGACTTTCCCCTCAGCCGCCGTGCGGCCCGATTCGGTCGGTTCACCTCCAGCACTGTCAGCCCAGCGGCCCGGAGAGTCCGGGCGATCTCGGCGCCATAGGAGCCTGTTCCTTCGACACCGACGGCGGTGACCATGCCGTAGCTGGTCATGAAGTCCACGATTTTCCGGTATCCAGAGCCCACGGCCAGGAATTCCCTGTCCCCGAGGGGTTTGCCGTGTTCGTTGATCACGGCCACATGGTGCGTGTCAGCGTGAGTGTCGATACCCGCGATGACTTTGATTGCTTCGTTTGCCAAGATGGAAATTGCCCCTCAGTCGCGTCGAATGTTGATTGATCGGGCGCGGGCCAGGTGGGCAGACAAAACGGTAATGGGACTGGTCGAATCAGGCTCCTATGAAGTCATGTCCGCCTGGCTCGACACCCTTTGACGGACCTTGAGCCGGCTGACAGATCGTCGGAAAGACAGTGCCGCCAGGCACGTCAGTTTTTGGCTGGGCCACGCCGGCTCAAGGACTTTTCTAGTATTACCGTTTTGGCTGCTGTCCTGACGGATTGTACGTGTCCGCTCCTGCCCGTCTAGCCCCTCCTTCGTCGGGGCCTGCGGCGCACGAAATTTCCCTGCGGCGCTCCTTCGTCGCTGATTTCCTCCGGGAATTTCCCGCCCCTTGCCCTGCGGGTAGACAGGCCTCCGTCGGCCACAGCTCCGCAAGCTTCGCCAGCAGCCGAAACAACGGGGGGAGAGGGGAAGCTGGCCGGTCACCAAAACCGCCCCAGGCGACAACTTGGTCCGCGCCGCACCTGTATCCCGCCCGCTTGACAGACATAGAAGCGTCGGGGGGAGAGGGGACGCTGGCCGGTCACCACGAGCCGCCCCACCCACCCGAACTTCTCGGCAAGAAGGAGCAACACCATGAACGCAACACCCACGCTTGAAATGATCGACCCGGCAACCCTGACCGTTGACGTGAACGTCCGCAAGGACGCGGCGCTGACCGCTGAATTCATCGCCAGCATCAAGGAACACGGGGTGATGGAACCCGTGATCGCGCACCGCAAAGCGGACGGCACCGTGCACGTCCTGATGGGCCAGCGCCGCACCCGCGCCGCCGTCGAAGCCGCCCGGCCCCTCATCCCTGTGATGATCATCGAGTCCCCGGAAGAAGCAGAACGCATCGTGACGCAGGTCGTGGAAAACATCCAACGCGCCGAACTGACCGAAGCGGACGAGGCCGACGCCTACCACCAGCTCTCCCTGATCGGCGTCTCCGCGGCCGCGATCGCCAAGAAAACCGGACGGACCAAAACCACCATCGAGGCCGCACTCAAAGCCAAATCCACCGACACCGGAGCCGCCGCCCTGGGCAAAGGGACTGTAATTTAAACGGTGTAACTCCAGAGAATTAGGAGGTTGCCGTGACTGATGTGATTAGTGATACGACTGCTGCCGAGAGCGTGGTTGCGCCGGCTCCGGCGGACGCGCTGGATCAGCAGCAGCTGATGCAGCAGCTGAGCGAACGGGCGCGTGCGGAGGGCCTGCGGCTGACCGGTGAGGGCGGGCTGCTGTCCCGGCTGACGAAGATGGTCGTGGAGTCGGCGCTGGAGGGCGAGATGGAGGACCATCTCGGCTACGCCCGCCACGATCCGGCCGGCAGCGACGGCGGGAACTCCCGGAACGGCACCCGGTCCAAGGAGCTGTTGACCGAGGCCGGGCCGGTGCAGATCGCGGTGCCGCGGGACCGGGACGGCTCGTTCACCCCGCAGCTGGTCAGGAAGCGGCAGCGCCGCCTGTCCGGGGTTGATGACCTGGTTATCTCGCTGTCCGCCAAGGGGCTCACGCACGGGGAGATCTGCGCCCATCTGGCCGAGGTCTACGGCGCGGAGGTCTCCAAACAGACGATCTCCACCATCACCGAGAAGGTCCTGGAGGGCATGTCGGCCTGGCAGAACCGGCCGCTGGACCCGGTGTATCCGGTGATCTTCATCGACGCGGTGAACGTGAAGATCCGCGACGGGCAGGTCGCGAACCGGCCGATCTACGTGGCGCTGGCGGTGACCTGCGAGGGCACCCGGGAGATTCTTGGGCTGTGGGCCGGCGAGCACGGTGACGGGGAGGGGGCGAAGTACTGGCTGCGGGTCCTGTCCGAGATCAAGAACCGGGGCACCCAGGACTGCCTGATCGTCGTCTGTGACGGGCTCAAGGGCCTGCCCGAGGCCATCGCCACCGTCTGGCCCCGGACGATCACCCAAACCTGCATTGTTCACCTCCTGCGAAACTCTTTCCGCTATGCCTCGAAGAAGGACTGGTCCGCGATCGCGAAGGACCTCAAGCCCGTCTATACAGCAGCGTCGGAGTCCGACGCGCTGGACCGGTTTGTCGAGTTCAGCGAGAAGTGGGAGAAGCGCTACCCGGCGATCATCAGGCTGTGGACCAACGCTTGGGCCGAGTTCGTGCCCTTCCTCCAGTTCGACCGCGAGATCCGCACCATCATCTGCACCACCAACGCCATCGAGAGCATCAACGCGCGCATCCGACGGGCGGTCAACGCCCGCGGACACTTCCCCACAGAGCAGGCCGCGCTCAAATGCGTCTACTTGGCCGTCATGAGCCTGGATCCCACCGGGACGGGCCGACAACGCTGGTCCAACCGCTGGAAGGCCGCGCTCAACGCCTTCGAAGTCACCTTCGACGGACGCCTGTCCGCCGGCAAGAAATAAAACCAAATCCAGTTACACCGAAAACTTGACAGACCCTGGGCAAAGGCCACACCGTCGAGGAAGCCCTGATTCTGGCCGAATTCTTTCTTATGTGGACACTGCGCGCCTTTCAGTCGTGTGGGCCAAGGGGTGTTGCACTGGAAAGGTGACGCAGATGCGGGTTGTAACGACCAAGTCATCCGGGACGGTTTCCGCCGTGATGCTTCTGGATCCACACGGGTCAGCGGTGGTTCCAGCCTGCAGGTTCTTGCAACACATTTTGGATTCCGGAGGCAGTCCGAACACCGCTTCTGCCTACGGCTTCGATCTGAAGAACTTGTTTGAATTCCTCGAGGAGACCGGCACGGACTGGGAAGATTTCCGGCCCGCTGTGGCGCTGAACTTCTTGGGCTGGTTGAGGAGGCGGCCGAGCCGGAGACCAGCCCAGCGGCTTGGCCTTGCCATGACCGGTCCTGAGGGGCGACTACTGGCCGCGGCCACTGTTGCCCGGGTGCTGGCGGCCGTTTCAAGCTTTTACGACTGGGCCATCGTCGCCGAGATGTTCGACGCGGAGAATCCCATGCGCCGTCAGCCTGATCAGTCATTGGCCATGGTGAGTGAGCGGCACCGCCCCTTTACAGGCGGTGCAAGCAGGCAGCAGCCGATGCGGCGACAAATTAGGGTCAAGCTGCCGCTGAGACTGCCGCGTCCCTTGGCCATACCTGAAGTTGAGGCCCTGCTAAACAGCATGACTTCCCTGCGGGATCTGGCCATGGTCCTGCTGATGTTTGACGGGGGACTGCGTCCCGGGGAGGTCTTGAGCCTGCACCTTGAGGACATATCGTACGGGCGCCGGCGCGTCACCATCCGCAAACGCGATGACCATCCACGCGGAGCGAGAGGGAAATCCCGCCAAGAACGCGTTGTTGATGTGCTCGAACCCCGCACCCTGGACGCCGTCAACAGATATGTCATGCGTGAACGCCCATCCCAATCAGAGAGCCCGTTTCTCTTCCTGGTCGGCCGCGGTACCCGATCGTGTGATCCACTTTCGTACGACGCGCTGGTTCGGATGTTCGCCCGCCGGCTGAACGGGCTCGGATTGCGGGCCCCTGAGAAGACGCCGCATGCCTTGCGTCATACCCACGCGACCCTGATGTGGGAAGCCGGCATGCGCGAGTTGGCACTCCAACAACGCCTGGGTCACGCGTCACCGGAGTCCACCCGGATTTACACCAGGATCTCGGATTCTCAGGTCCGCGACGAGTACCGAGCTGCCTTGGATGCTCTCCGGTGACTTCCGCTGCACGGGCAACTGCACGGATAACCGTTCCTACAGCACGCCGCCACGCTACGGAGACCGAGTACGCTGCGTGGGTCAAGGCGTTTATCCCCCACTACGCGGCCCGCTACCAGCGTATGGCGTCCTACCGCCGGTTTGTTCAGACGTGGCCTGACCTGGAGGACTGGTTCCGGGCGCCTCTTCTCGTCCGGGCCGGCTTCGTCGGCGGACCCCTTCGCGCCACTGGGCGCACGGACACCTTCGACGCCAGCGGCTACCTGGTCTATCTGGCCCTCGTGCACGGCGTCGGGCTGGACTACGAGTTCCTGTTCGTCCGAAAGTACGCCCGGCTATTCAGCATCGAGGCCGGCGGCAAGGGGCTCGGGGTGGACCTCGGCCTCTTTGAGGCTCACACGACACGGCTGACGGAGCTGGGATACCGTCCGGAGCCATCCCGTACGAACCTTACCTGGGCGGCTGGCCGTCTCCTGCTGCATCGCGGCGACCCGGATATTACGGCGATCAACGCCGAGGACCTGTTTGATATGGCCGAACAGGTACGGTCCTTTGGCCAACGGGAGGACTTCGCGCAGCTACGGGCCGCTCTCTATCAAAAGTCCCCTTGGCAGATGACTGGCGACAACGCCGGCGAACGCTTCGCTAAAGCTCACTTGGCGAAAGTCCACTGCCTGCACGTCCTGCTGTTCAACATCGGGCAGGTCACCGACCCGCCGCTTGCTGGCACGAAGCGCCGCAAGAGCTGGGAAGAAAACCTGCTCCCAGAACCCTGCCCACCCCGGATCCGGGCCGTCATTGAGCGCTATCTGCTCACCCGCCTTGAAGCACAGTTCGACCGCCCACAGACGGTCAGGATCGCAAGGGAAGGCTTGCGGCGATTCGTGAACTGGCTCGGACGTGAACACCCAGAGGTCACATCCCTGGCCCAGCTGGACCGGACCTTGATTGAGGAATACCTCCGTTGGCTCCCCACCTACCTGAGCCAGAACACAGGCCAACCGCTGCACGTGACCACCCGCAAGCACGAGATCAATGCCATCGGAGCATTCTGTCGCGATACCAGCATGTGGGGCTGGGAGGACGTTCCGGGCGGCCCGCTGCTCACGACCCGGGACGCACCTCGCAGGCAGGAGACAATTCCCCGATACCTGCCCCGGCACGAATTGGACGCCCTGATGACCGCGATAGAAGGGCTCTCTGACCCGTTGCAGCGGACCGCGCTGCTGCTGCTGCGGTGGTCCGGTGCAAGACGGGACGAGATCCGGCGACTCACCTGGGACTGCCTCGACACCTACGCCAGCGGCCACCCGAGGCTGCGGATCCCCGTGGGCAAAGGCCATGCTGAACGCCTGATCCCTCTGCATGCCGATGCGGCCGTTGCCCTGCAGGAGACAATCAACCAAGCCAAAGCGATGAAGGCAGTGGCGCGGCGTGATCCCACTACAGGCCGGTTTGAGAACTACATCTTCGTCCGCAAAGGCAAACTCCTGTCATCCGCGACCCTCTTCGATGATGCCTTTGAAAAGGCTTGCACCGCTGGCGGCCTCGTCGACTCCAAAGGAACCAGGACCGTCAGCGCACACAGGCTGCGCCACACCCTCGGCACACAGCTCGCCGAAGGCGGAGCGCGAATTCAGACCATCATGACGATCCTCGGCCACAAGAGCGCTTCTATGTCCATGATCTACAGCCGCATTTCCGACCCGGAAGTTCGGCGGCAATACGAGGCTGCCCTTACTGCGGGCAACCGCATGGCCGGGCCGGCGGCCGAGGCACTAATGAATGACAAACTTGATGACCAGGCCCTCCACTGGCTGCAAACCAACTTCCTGAAAACCGAACTGGAGCTGGGCCATTGCCTCCGGCTGCCTGCTGAGGGTCCTTGCGAATGCGAGCTTATGCTTTCCTGCCCAAAATTCCTCACCACTAGCGAGTACGTCCCCAGACTCCAGGCACGACTGGACCGCGAGGAAGACCTCATCACCGATGCCCAGGCCCGGGGGATGGTCCCGTGAAGTCGAACGCCACGAGGCAACACAACGCCGCATCAAGAAGCTATTGAGCGACTTGGATGAGAGCCACTTTGGCGGTTAACCAATTTTTTATTTGACTAGGCGGTCGCCCATTTCGCTCACAACGGGGAACGCAGAAGACAAGAAGGGCTGCTTCCAAGGGTTGTACCAAAACCACCGATGTGCCTCAGCCTGGGCATCTACGGCCCAAAATATGCCCCCATCGTGCGAAAGCCATACATGACCGCGCCGACAGCAAGGACGAGGAACCCGATCCACCGTACGTATGAAAGTTTGTTGGTACGACTACTAAAGACAGTGACTTGTACCCAGGCTAAAGACGCACTCCAAATTCCGGCAAAGAAGGCATAGATAGCCCAGATGCCAGTAAACCCGGGATTCAGGTCAAAAGCAGTATCAACGATCGCTACTGGAAGCGCGGTTGCGCCCCCGGAGATCATCATCGCAGGAAGCTGTAGCGCCAAACGCAGGTTTCGAGAGACGTACCTGTAGGTCGGAAACCAGATTAGAACTGCTGCAACGATGGCCACGATCGACCCCCGGAAGCCTGCCTCAGCCACGGCCATAAAGGTTTCGTCCCATGTCATTGGAGTAGACCTTGAAGCCGAAGAGCCGGTGACGACGATGAGTGCACCAAGAAAGGTCGCGATGACCACTGCGCCCAAAAATGACGGCAGCCCGACATTCTTTATGCCGTTCAGTTTCTGACTGCTCATCGTCGTCACCTAACTTCGACTAGTACGCTCGGGCGTGATTGATGGTTTGCGTTCCGCAGAGACCGACGAGGCAATGGAAGCCTGCATTGTCGAGTTGGAACACGTTCAACCACTGCTCAGTGCCGGCGGTTGTATTGAATCTGGCCCAACCCTCATGGGCCGGCGCCTGCTGGCGGTTCCCGACTACCTCGACAAGCCCGGAACGATAAAATCGGATAAGCACGCTATAAGAGATTGCACCCCCGTAGTTGACGTCCCACAGCTTGCAGTGCGGGTTTGAGGCATCGTGTTTGAACCTGACCTGCGCGTATGAACCTGCAGACTGACCGTCTTGGAAAAGCATGTTAGACGTGCTCGCGTAGGAAGTGGCCACAACTTGGTTGTGTTGATAGGTAATGCTTTGGCCGACATTCTTCGCAAGCACTAACTTTTCACCGTCGGGATTCTGCCAGTTTACGTTGGCCCACATCATCGTCCGGTAGTCAGGGGCGTCCCAAGGCGCGTTGACGGGCGGAGATCTGAACCCCCGGTTGTCACCGCCAAACGTGTAGCTTGAGTCCGCCCAATTGCACATGGAAGCGTCCACTCGTGCAGGCGGGATAAAGGTCTTGTACTGGAAGGCTGTTCCGTACGTCTGATAAGTCATCGGTACAACGGCGAAGCCGTCTTTCGGTAACGTCCTGAGGGTGAAGGTCTTGCGCGATTCTTCTCCGCTGAGGTCCGCGCTGAGCGGTGTGACCACAGTAAATGTGTACTCCGAATTCGGAACCAGCTCGTTCGTTGAAAACTTTCCGCGGCTGACGCTCTCAAAGAACCTACCGTTGACGTAGACCTCGGACTTCGTAGCCTGGTTTGGGACCTCCCAAGCGAGGCTTGCAGTAGTCGGAGTGACAGCCCAAGCCGAGACAGGCTTCATCGTTGAAGTATCAAACTTCAATTGGGATGCACTCAGCGACTGAACTTCAACCTCTGGTGGAGCGCTGAGCTGACGGTCCTCGTCCCATTTCGGTTTGCCCTTGACGTCACTCGCAACTGGTCGATCCATCGGAGGCGCCTTTTGTATGACGATTTTGACCGGCGACTTTTGCCGAGTCTCGCCCAAAATGGTCCGTTCACCTTCGTCAGCATTGTCCGAGACAATCTCGATCTGGTGCTTGTCCAGGTCAGTGAAGCGGGCTGTTTGGTTAAGATCGAGAAGGATTCCCACCTCCGATTCATCGGTTCTTGCTGGCCCAATCGAAAGTAAGCAACTCCCTGCCGTTACAAACACCGCCCAAGTTGCCGTCCATTTTTTAGCCTATTTTTTCTGGAACTCCCCATAGTCCAATCCCCAATTTTCGTTAAATGGTCTTGTCGACCACTGCGGAATGTACCAGAGGATCCGGTTTCGGTGCTTGTCACATCCATTCCTCATGCGGCTCGGGGGAAAGGGTTCCCGTCCGGATATCGGCAGCGAATTCCGCTCGGCACAACTAGAACTACCGTGGACAGCGGTTCTCGGAACAGGTGAAAGCAAGAAGGCAGAGAAGAGGAGCAGAAGCTTTGACAGCTATCGATTGTCCACATAATCGAATCCGACGACGACGCGACCGAGGAACTGGAATCAGTCATCAAGGACGAACCCGACATGCTCGCCCACGTCACCCAGCAGTTGCGCGACAAGCGCGACCGCGCCGCCGCACTCGCCGCACTCACCGAGGAACTGGAAACAGCGGGAACCACTGTTGTGGAGTCAGCCGGGTACGACGCCGACAGTGAGAACGTCAGGGTCTCTTCGCTGAACCGGGCCGACGGGGAACCGGCCACCGACGAGGATGCCAACGCCGTGGCAATCACCACCAGCTACAACGGCACGCACAGCACCGTCCCGGTCATTGCAGGATGGAAGGAGCTCGGCTACACCCTCCGCTACAGCGGCTATGGCACCTCATCGGCCCCCAAAGGCCCGATGAACGAGGAGCAAAAGGCCGAACGGAAGACCCTGATCGAAAACAACAAACTGATGCAGTCAGTCCTGTTGACTGAACTTTGAGGCTGAGCTGCAGCCTCCAAAGGAGGAGGTCAGCCGTGACAGGGCACTCGTGAGCCTTTACCTATCATCAGGTGCCCGGGCGAGCGAACTCCTCGGCATCCACGGTGACCAGGTGGACTGGGCCGGACAGCGTGTCTGGGTTGTTTCAAAAGGGTCCCGGACGCTTGAACCAGTTCCCGCCTCGCCGGAGTCTTTGCAGCATTTGGCAGCGTACTTCCATGAGCATGGAACCCCGGCTCCCGGCGAGCTGATTTGGCGGGCCCTGCACGGTAAGCCGCGGCCGCTGAACTATCACGCAGCCCGGCGAATTCTGCAGCGTGCGAATGCCATCCTTGGCACGGACTGGTCGTTGCACGATCTGCGGCACACCACGATCGACCGGATGGTGTCGGATCCGAACCTGACGTTGCCAGAGGTGATGGCCGTGACCCGCCATCGGCGCGTGTCGTCGCTGGCGCCCTACCTGCGGCCGCGGATAGATGAAGTCTTTGAGAAGGTGCAGGAGCACTTTGCTGCACCCCGGCCGGAACCTACGCTGACCCCTGGTTATGACGCCGACGATTTCTCGGTGGTGTTCGGTGGATAGGGCGCTCCGCCGCCCGGAGCAGCGGCAACTTGAGCCCGCATCTGCTGGCAGGAAGCGGTCCCGCAGCATCATTACCCCCGCGCCGGCGAGTCCGCCTACGCTCCCGCCACGCCCGCAGGGTGACCTCGACACCGCAACTTTGGAGACGATCAACGGGCTGGCCGATAAGATTTGGCCGCGGTCCCAGCCCAGGTGCTCTCTACGCCGCGCCGGTTTACGTTGGGTGCTCGGTCATCTCGAAGGGCACCCTGGCGAGACGTGGCAGGAACGATGGGTCGCTTCTGGCCTGAACGACGGGAAACGCCGGAGCCGCGAGCTGAAAACCGGGAATCAGAAGGTGGACGGGGAACTGGGCCATTCGCTCCTAATCCTGTGCTGCCTTCGCGTGATTAGACCGTCCTTGGCAGCTTTCCGGGTCAACAGCTTCGTGCGCTACCACGAACATTTTGAAGCCGCTCAGAACGACCCGGACCTGAGGCGGTTTCTGACATTGGTGGACAAGCACGACACCTCTGGTCATTTCAAACGTTGTGCCCGCTTCGATGTCGCCGCGGCGTTGACGACCCAGGGCATTACTTTCGCTGATTTAACTCCGGAAGGGCTGCTTCATTACGCGATCGCCACCCGCGAAGGTGGTTGGGGCGGCGGTTACGAGTCCTATGTCGGTCACCTTGCCTGGCGGATCATGGCAGAATCCGGGCACTTCCCCAAGCACGTTCCTGCTACGTTGCGGGGTGCGATGCGGGCGCCGGCCATGACTCCCACGGAACTCGTGGACCGACACAACATTGCTGACCAGGACATTCACGCACTCTTCGTTGCCTACCTGACCCGCCGCAGCCATGACGTCGACTACACGACGCTGCGGGATCTCGCCGGAGACCTTTGCGGAAAGTTGGGGCGGGGGTTCTAAAGGTCAACCCCGCGCAGAAGGATCTTGCGCTCACGCCGGAAGACTATGGAAAGTGGCGGGCAGTCCTGGAGGTCCGGCGAGATGGTCAACCGCGTCTGAGCGCGCACGCGGTCATGACCAACATCCGGGCCTTCTACCTCGACATCCAAGGCTGGGCGGCCCAGGAACCGGAACGTTGGGCCCGGTGGGTGGCACCGTGCCCTATTGGCGGCAGGGAAACCCGGTCGCGGGCGAAAGCGAACCGGAGAGCCAAAGAACGCATGGACGCCCGGATACGTCGGCTTCAACCGGCCCTTCCAGACTTCGTCGCCGCGGTCACTGCCCGCCGAGACCACTTCCGTGACCTCCTGAAGGCGGCCACGGACGCCGCGCCAGACCAGGAAATGACCGTCGGAACAAAGCGCTACCGGCGGCTGTTCACCGCCGGGGATGCCCGGCATGCCCAGATCCATGGCCGGGCGAACATCCGGGTATTGGATGAGTCGACCGGCAAGAAGGTCAATGTCACGTTCACCGAAGATGCGACGTTCTGGCAATGGGCTGCAGTAGAGACCTTGCGGCACACCGGGCTGCGCTGCGAAGAACTCCTGGAACTGTCCCAATTGAGCATTCGGCAGTACATCCGGCCTAACGCTGAAGTTGTGGCGTTGCTGGTTGTTGCCCCATCCAAGAGTGACCGCGAACGCGTCATCCC
Organism: Pseudarthrobacter sp. DSP2-3-2b1; assembly: GCF_049895945.1. Lineage (NCBI taxonomy): Bacteria > Bacillati > Actinomycetota > Actinomycetes > Micrococcales > Micrococcaceae > Pseudarthrobacter > Pseudarthrobacter sp. DSP2-3-2b1. The sequence continues at coordinate 139,409 of NZ_JAFCTI010000006.1, forward strand.
TATGACAGCGGATTTGTTCCATGTGATCGCAATGATCATCCGCCGCCTCACCCGGAATCGCCGGGACGTGCCGTTAGCGACGCGCTTTGACCCGTATGAACGGATCACTAGCGAGCCTCAACCCTTCTTGTTTCAGCGCACCATCGGGCAGCGCACCGAGGTGATCAACCCGGGGTCGCTGAGAGATGAACTGGCTAGACTCAGCGATGCCATTGCTGCCGCACACCCGGAACTTGCTGGCTGCCGATTCACTCCGCATGATTTCCGCCGCCTGTTCGCGACAGACCTCGTCAATCACGGCCTGCCCATCCACATCGGAGCCGCGCTCCTTGGACACCTGGATGTTCAGACCACCCACGGCTACGTCACCGTCTTCCAGGAGAACGTCATCCGCCATTACCAGGCCCACTTAGCCGGGCGCCGGGCGGCGCGACCGGTCCGGGAATACCGATCTCCGAGCCCCACAGAGTGGGCCGAATTCGAGGAGCACTTTGACAAACGCAAAGTTGAGCTAGGCAACTGCGGCCGGCCTTACGCAACCCCCTGCGAACACGAACACGCCTGCATCCGCTGCCCCATGCTCCAAGTAGACCCCGGAATGATCGATCGCCTGGACGAGATCAACACCGACCTTCTCGCCCGACGTGAGCTCGCACAAACAAAAGGTTGGCTGGGCGAAATCGAGGGCATCGACCTCACCCTCCAGTTCCTCATAGAGAAACACGCCGACGCACACCGACTTGCCGGGCGCCGCATCACAAGTCTCAACTGGCCGACCATCGGCAACCAACGAAAGGCGCAGACTTAAATAGGAGTCGGGTGGTTGTATTTATTCACTGGGAATGAATGCAACCACCCAATTCAAGAACTGAGAAATTCTTTCAGCCTAAGGTGTCATGGCCGCTGTTTGGTCCGGTTTGCCAGCCATAAAATCAGGCCGGCAAGGGTGGTTATCAAGCCTAGGCCGAACAGGATCCACAAACTGGGCTGAAAGTTGTTGGTCGTTCCTTGAGCGTCCGCCTGATATCCGTTGGATATCAGCGAAACTACGCCAGCTACAAGGAGTAGGGATCCGATTAAGAACACAACAACGGGCATTCGTTTCTGACGCATCATGTTGTCTCCGTCTACTTAATTACACAGATTCCATACGTAGTCTTGGTAAGTGCCACGCCAACGCCACGGCTCGATGTTCCACGGGGTCTTATATGGAGCGCCTATCTGGTGACAGTCATGCTGCCACCTCATCTGGGTCGTGTTTGCTGCGTACTGTCCATACCAACGACCATTCACGTACTGGTAAGGCGTCTTCGCTATGGTCTCGTTCCAACTCTCGATAATAGCTGGGCCGAATGCGAAGTTGAACTGATTCCATCCGGTCGGATAGATGGAGAGGGACACCTGACCGTCCCTGCTTATCCAACCAACCGAACTGATCAAATCAGTACCCCACAGGGGATCCGCTACCACAGGGTAGACCACCTCAGAGGAGTGTTCGACAACTTGCGTTATGGTCGAACCATCAACTTCATAATGGGTTGGGACGGCGGCTCCATTCGCGTCAACAGCCCAGGCGGGGGCCACACCGCCGGCGACGCCTCCGTCAGAAGTCTGGAAGAAGAGTCCCCCTTCTACCTCAACGATGGTCGCGTTCTCAGGGAGCGCAAAGTCATAGGCGTACCTACTCGGCGCGGTCTGGTCCTCAATAACGGTGGAGATTTGAACGGTTCCATCATTCTTCACGACTGGAACCGTGGTGGAGCCGTTGCCGTTGTCGTACGCGACCACTCCTGGCTTGAGCTGCTTGCCGGGTATCGCTGCTTCGCTAAACGGTAAGGAGACGCTGACCTCGGTCATATCCGACTGAGCCCTTACCTTCTGCCCGCTGTTCTGCGGAAGAGTGACCTTGAGATTCCCTACAGTCGACGGTTCTCCAGGCCTGGAAGTGAGAATGTCTTTCAGCGGTGCGTTCTTAACAGCTCCGGGACCGAAACTCACTCGCTCAAGGGCTTCTAGCGTCTTATCATTTCCTGCAAAGGCATTTGGATTCGCAACTACGAAACTGAGTGCAAGCAAAAGCGAGATTCCGCCTGCTTGCCGAGCAGTACGTTTCATATTGACCCCCCATTTTTAACGCGGGGGCTCCTCATCGCTCCCCCGTACGATACCCATCACGCTAGCTGGTTCTAAGGGGAAAAGCCATCAAATGGAGTAACGACCACCGATCCTGCGCTCCAGGCTGGAACTTTTAATACAAACGCCCGATTCGAGGCGCACTAACTTCGCGACGCTCGGCCGGGCGGAGGAAGAGGTAGCACCCGAGCATGAAATTGAGTTGAAAAGTGCAGAGAAGCTACCACCGTCCGCCGCGAATGGGTCAAAGACCTGCTGGCCAGGAAGCAGGCACCCAAGGGCTGGCAGTACTTCACCGTCCACGCCATCACCCACCACGCCGAAACCGCCAGCGGATACGAGGGGAAGGCGCCGTCGCCACCGCAGCCACTTCCGTTGCCGCTGCTGCGATCGCAGCCTCCATCATCTTCAGCCCGGTCCCGGACGCCTCTGCCCGCATGGACGGCGTAAGTGAGGACCTGCTGCGCGCGGTCCAGCTCAAGCAGATCACCGAGGAGCAGGCCGTAAAGTTTGAGGCCAGGCTGGCCGGAAGGATTCTGGGCGACGCCTGATTCCCCTCTGTTCCGCGGAATTCCAAGGCTTTTCCGGCCCATTCCTACCGCCTGCTGCCCCGATTCGATTCTTCGGCAGAAGTTCTGTAAAGTTGTCTTGCCCGCGGTTACTGGAAGCGGAACGGCCCGGAAACGGACGTTCTGAACACTGCAGCCGGGGGTGATCTTCTTTTGAAGTTCGGCAGATTACCCGAGCGGCCAAAGGGGGCTGACTGTAAATCAGCTGGCAACGCCTACGGGGGTTCGAATCCCTCATCTGCCACCCAAAGAAAAGGCTCCGGAACCACCAGGTTCCGGAGCTTTTTTGTGCCCCCACACCACACGCCCGTACCACGCGCCCGCACCCGGAATCCGTCGTCGACATCTGCGCGGGGCCCGGCGTAGGCTGGCAGCATCGGCGCATGTGCCCCGGTACCCTGCGTCGATACCTCAATCGATGAAGGAGGACCAATGAGTGCTGTACGTGAATTCATGACTACCGATGCAAGGTGTATCAAGGAAAACCAGTCTCTCGTAGATGCCGCCAGGATGATGCAGGATCTGGACTGCGGATCACTGCCGATCTGTGGCGATGACGGCAAGTTGAAGGGCATGATCACTGACCGTGACATTGTGCTCAAGTGTGTTGCTGCCGGCCGCGACCCGCGCGAAGTGATGGCCCGCGACCTCGCCTCGGGCAAGCCGCATTGGGTTGACGCCGACGCGAGCGTTGACGCCGCCATCGAGATTATGGAAAAGTACCAGATCCGCCGGCTGCCGGTTATCGCCGACCACCAGCTCGTGGGGATCATCAGCCAGGGTGACATCGCCCGCAACTACTCGGAAGAGAAGGTCGGCGAGCTGGTGGAGCACATTTCCGAGCGCCATCCTATGTAGCCACGCAATTCGGAATCACCCGGTTTGATCACCCGGTTTCAACCGCAATTCGAAACCAAAACCAGCGCCACGGAGTCCGCTCCGTGGCGCTGGTCTGTGTTCGAATATGGTCTTGTCCGTGGAGGATCAGTTCAGCGCAATCAGCAGCATCTGGCTGGTGCCGGGGATGCAGGTCTGCAGGATGGCCCGCGGGAACCCGCCGAAAACGCGGATGACGTCGTTGGTGGTTCCCGGGTTCGGGACCTGGCCACGCGCCGTTGCCGTGTATGTTCCGTAGCCGGGGATGCTGACTGTTTCGCCAACGCCGATTCCGGAGAAGCGGGCCCAGCCGCCGCAGAAATCATGCTCGGTGATGAACAGCGAGTAGCCGTCGTTGGGTGTGTAGTGGATCGGCCCGATGCAGGCATCCACCATGGCCTGTCCGCCGGCGCCTGCCACGTAGATAGTCCGGACTGCGGGTGCTGCCGGGACCACCGGAGCCTGGACAGGAGCCGGTGCAGGTGCCGGTGCGGGTGCGGCAGCAGCCGGTGCCGCCGCAGCAGCGGCAGGAGCGGGCGCGGGGGCTGCGACGGCGGGCCCGGTCAGCTTCAGGGTCTGGCCGGGGACGATGATGCTGTAGCTGCCCAGGCCGTTGGCGGCGAGCATGGCGTTCATGTCCACGCCGTACCGGGAAGCGATCCCGCCCACGGTGTCGCCAACGGCCACGGTGTAGAGGTTCGGATCGGCCGCCGGAGCCGCTGCCGGCGCGGGTTCGGGAGCAGGGGCGGGTTCTGGGGCCGGGGCCGGCGGAGCAGCAGGGGGCGGTGCTGCCTCTGCGTGAGCCGCAGGCTGCACAGAGTCAGCCGGGACCGTGCCGGCAACCGCTTCGTCCAACGGCACAGCAACCAAGGGCCGGGCGACGGACACAACTGGTGCTGCCGCCGTCGTGATTGATTCCGCGGGCGGCGGGACCTGGGCTGTGGGTGGCGGTCCTGACAGGACTCCGACGCCGACGGCGGAGACCACGGCCGCGATGGCCATGCCGGCCCACAGCCGGTTACTGACGGTACTGCGGCCCGGTGTGAGGTCTGCCCGGGGGATGTCGGTTTCGAAGTTTCGGTGGGGAGGTTCGGTGGTATTGGCGGTCAGCTGATTCATGGGTGGCCCATCGCAGGTCGGCCCCGCCAACAGCACCGCGGTTTATCATCCGCTTAGTGCCACATTGCAGGACGGATCGGGGAGAGATGCGCTGACGCGGTCCCGGCCGTGACCGGACCGCGCACGGATGCGCACGATGGGAGTTGCCCGCATACCCAGAAGATACGGAAACTCCGCTATGAAGCGGCATCATCCACCCCAGCTCGGAGGATGCGCCAGCAACTTATTCGGCCCTAGGAACTCCGAGTCTAGGAAACAGGGAGGGATGCGGCCCGAGTAGGCGTTACCCGAATATTCGCCACGGATACTTGCCGCTGCTGCCGTTTCCTACCTCAACTCTTCACGCACCACTACCTGCCCGCGGGGCACAAAGATTCAGAACGTCACTGCAGGTCAGAGGCTGCGGCGTTCCTTCAGCTCCGCAGTCCCGCGCAGCTCTGAAGTCCCGCGCAGCTCGGCGATCTCGCGCCGCAGCGAGGCGATCTCCTCCACCAGTTCACCCAGTTCTGCCCGGACAGGTTCCTCTGCAGTTTCCGTGGCCTCTTCAACGGACTCCTCCACGCGCTGGACCAGCCAGGAGGCTATCGAGGCGGTGACCACACCCAGGACGGCGATTCCGCTCATCATGAGTGCCCCGGCCACCATCCGGCCGATCGGTGTAACGGGGTACATATCGCCGTAGCCCACGGTGGTGATGGTGGTGATGGCCCACCAGACGGCGTCGCCGAAAGTCAGGATCTTCGCGTCCGGGGCGGACTGCTCAACGTCCAGCACCGCCAACGCCCCCACGAAAACCAGCAGCGCGGCTGATCCGGCAACGTACGTGACCACCCGGCCCCGAAGGGTTTCGCCGATGGTGCGGTGGAGGACGGAAAGCAGAGTCACCAGGCGGAGCAGCCTCAGCGGGCGGAAGAACGGCAGGGCCACAATGAGCAACTCGTGGAGGTTGAAGAGGAACCAGCGGCGGCGGTCCGGGGCCAGCCACAGGTTGGCGGCGTAGTCCAGGGCGAAGATGCCCCAGGTCAGCCACATCACGGTTTCAAGCCATTCGGCGCCGGTGCCCTCAACGCGGCCGATCACCTGCCAGGCGTAGGCCGCCAGGAATACCAGGGCTGTGCCCATCAGCGGCCACTCAGCCAGGTCCCGGTAGCGTTCTTGCGTCATGGCCAAAATCCTACGCGGCCAGACGCGGCGCTCTGGTTGGCGGCAATGTTACCGGCGGGTAACATGAGGACATGCACCTCCTCCTGCGAACCCTTGTGATGCTCTTCACCTCAGCCCGCCGCTCCGCGCTGACCATCTGGGACACCTCGTCCCTGCCGCTGAAGGTCCTGCCCACGGACATTGACATCGCCATGCACGTCAACAACGGCATGTACTTTTCCCTGATGGACCTGGGCCGGTTTGACCTCATGGTCCGCAGCGGCGTCTGGAAAACCATGCGGCGGCGCGGCTGGAGCCCGGTGGCGGCGGGCGAGACCATCGCCTTCCGGAAGTCCCTGCAGCTGTGGCAGAAGTACAGCATAGAAACCAGGATCATCGGCCTGGACGCCAAGGCCATCTATTTCGAGCAGCGCATGGTGGCCGACGGCGAAATCTACGCCCGCGCCTACATCGCCACGCGCCTGGTCAGCAAGGGCAAACCCGTCAGCCAGGAGGAGATCCTGCGTGAGTTCGGCCAGCCGCCGGCGGGCCTTGAGCTACCCGACTGGATCCACGAGTGGCGCGAAACCAACGCCCTTCCCGGCAGCCGGACGCCGGCCCCGCACGTGTGGGAAACAGTGGCAGACAGGGCTTAAGCGCCTGCCTGCAAATTAGACTTTCTTCCTTATTCCCGATGACGCGGGGAGCGAACAGCGGACCCCTGGCCGCGACATCCGCCGCACGCTCGCGTACCGTTGAAGCCATGGCTACCGTAGACATCACAGGTGAACAGTTCGCATCGACCATCGAAGGCAATGACATTGTCCTGGTGGACTTCTGGGCTGAGTGGTGCGGCCCGTGCAAGCAGTTCGGGCCCACGTACAAGGCAGTTTCGGAGAAGCACGCCGACGTCCTGTTCACGAAGGTGGACACCGAGGCCGAGCAGCAGCTCGCCGCCGAGGCCGGAATTACGTCCATCCCCACGCTGATGGCGTTCCGCGAAAAGGTGCTGGTGTTCTCCCAGCCCGGTGCCCTGAACGCGCAGCAGCTCGAACAGGTTGTTGATGCGGTCAAGGCCCTGGACATGGACGAGGTCCACGCCCACGTGGCGCGCTCGCAGGAGGAAGCCGCGGCGGCTGCTGGCAGTAACCCAGCGGGTCCGCAGGACGGCACCCAGATCCCCGGAGCGTGATGCGGGGGCGGCTGACCGCTCCCTGAACTTCCAAGCGGGGCCTCTCAATGGAGAGGCCCCGCTTCGCTTTATCAGGACTTGGTTAGCGGCTAGATGCGCTCCACCTTGACCGGCTCGGCCAGCAGTGCACTCAGGGACTCGTTCAGGTCCTGGACAGCTGTTCCCTTGGAGTGCTTTTCCAGCTCCTCCTCGGACGCCCACTGCTCGGTCAGGACCAGCTTCTCTTCAGTGGCCTCGGTCAGCTCATAACGGATGCAGCCGGGCTCGTTCACCACCTCGTCGATGGCGATTTCCAGTGCGAGCTTCACGCGGAAGAACTCGCCTTCGTTGGGGATGAATGTTGCCAAAAGGTCGATGGGTGCAGTCATGGATTTCACAATACCGGGCAGCCGCGTCCCGCGTTGGTGCGGCCCCCGTCCAGACCCTTGCGGCCTCAGGTTGCCCGGGCCAGCTCGATCTGACCAACCAAGGCCGCAACATCGTAGTAGCGGCGCTCCTCAATAACTTCGTCGTCGGCGTTGAACGTTGAGAAGACGGCTGCACGATTCTCGATGTGGCTTCCTGTAGCGGGTACTTCGCCGCCTGGCACTGCAAGCGGCCCAAGGTGGGTCCCTTTTACAGTGAATTCGGCGATGACGGTTGCGTTGTCCTGAATCAGTGGCCCCAACGTGAAACGGGTATCCGGGAACGCGCGCAGGAATTCCGCCATGTCCTGTTCTATTGCGTCCCGGCCCTTAAGCGGCTCCGGATAGAGGGGGTCGCGGACCACAGCGTTGGCTGCGTAGATTGCGGCGAAGGCCTTCGCGTCGTGCGCGTTGACGGCCTCCACTGCCCTGGCAAAAGCGCTTGCGCTCATCATTTACTCCTTGTAGTTGTGCCTGTTGTCCCTTCTCCGGACTCCTTCAGACTGCCCGGATTCATGGCCCCGGGGATCGGTCAACTGACCCATTTTGTGGTGGCAGCGGGATCCCTAGGGGAGCGATGGTGTGAAGTGCTGTAATTGAAGCGTGGCGCTGGAGGATTTGACGGCGAAAGGCTACGAGGCACTTGAAGCGGGGCGGTGGGCCGATGCCCGGGCCGCGTTTGAGGAAGCCGTTGTGCCCATCGGATCAGCAGACGCGCTCGCCGGCCTGGGGGATGCCCTCTTTTTCCTCGGCGACGTCGGCGAAAGCGTTCGGTGCCGTGAGCGGGCTTACGCTGTGAGCCGCCGTACAGGCAGAACCCCTGAGGCGATCGACTCCGCTGTATGGCTGTGCCTCGTCTACGGGATGTCGCTCGGCAACCGGGCAGCGGCGCAGGGCTGGCTTGCCCGTGCTGAAAGCATGGCCGGGCCTGATGACACGCTATCCCGGGCCTGGATCGATTTTTGCGCGGCGCTGCTGGCTACTGATGTCCACCGCAGCCGCGATCTGATCGAGCGTGCGCTGGCCATCTCCCATGAGTTGGGCGACCCGGACCTTTCAGTCTGCGCGCTGGCAGAGCGCGGGGTGGTACTGGTCAAGGACGGGGAAGTTGAGGCCGGGCTTCGCTGCGTGGACGAGGCAATGGCCAGTGCCCTTGCCGGCGACGGTACGACGTTCTACACGGTGGTCATGGCGGGCTGTTCCATGCTCACGGTGTGTGACCTCCTCAGCGACCTGCTACGGGCGAGGCAGTGGTCGCAGGCCGCGGACGATTACATGCAGGCCTACGGGTGCCCCTACCTTTACGCCCAGTGCCGCCTGGTCCACGGACGCGTCCTCCTGCTGACGGGCAACTGGGCCGAAGCTGAAGAGGAGCTGAGGCGGGCCGCGGCCGGCACGAGAAGCGTTTTCCCCGGCATGTTCCACCGGGCCATTGCAAGCCTCGCGGAGCTCCGCCTGCGGCAAGGCAACCTCGACGAGGCCAGGGCACTCATTGAAGGCATCGGCATGCCGGCGGAGGCCAGCCTGGTTGCGGCAGGCCTGGCCCTCCGGAACAACGAACCCGTGGCCGCCGTGGCACTGGCGGAGCGGTGGCTTCGCTCTGAAACCGGCAGCACCGGCGGCACCGTTCCGCCGCTGCATGCCGGCGGGGAGCGTACGTCCCTCGAGACAGCGGGTGCACGGAGCCTGCTGGTGGAAGCGCATCTCGCAGCCGGCCACCCGGCGGCTGCCGCAGCCGTTGCGCAGCACCTTGCCGAGCTCGACGGCGGCGCCGAAGGAGTGCGTTTACTGTCCGCCCATGCCGCGCTGGCCAGTGGGCGGGTTGCCGCCGCCGAGGGGCGGCTGGAGCGGGCCACCATCCATTTCGAACAAGCCCTCGAATGGTTCGCACAGTTGGACCTTCCGCTGGAAGCCGGGCGAACGCGGCTGGAACTGGCGCGTGTCCTGGCCGCGGGCCAGGCCTCTCTTGCCGTCTCCGAGGCCAGGGCTGCGCTGTCCTTGTTCGACAAACTAGGGGCGTCCCACGACGCGGACGTGGCCGCGGCTTTGTTGCGTTCCTGGGGCGCCGCGGGCCGGGCTGTTCCCCGCGTCACCGGCCCTCTGACACGGCGGGAGCAGGAGATCCTGGGGCTGCTGGTGCAGGGCTATTCGAATCATGAAATTGCGGTGCAGTTGTATATCAGCCGGAAGACCGTGGCCCATCACGTCAGCAGCGTGCTGGACAAGCTGGGTTTGCGGAACCGTGCTGAAGCCGCGGCCTACGCTGCCCGCCTGGGCACCCGCCAGGTTGGCCTTAGGACCTGAGACCGGAGCAGCCGCGTCACCGGATGTTGCGGTTGATGGCCCGCACCCCAACCACCAGGCCGACGGCGGCGGTCACCGCCGCGGCCAGAAGTCCCTGGAGTGTGTCCGTCCCCACGCTGCCGGCGAACAGTTCCCGTTCGGCGTTGACGAGGTAGGTCAGCGGGTTGAACAGGCTGGCCGTCTTCATCCAGTCGGGCCCGGCCTCGATGGGAAGCATGATCCCGGACAGGATCATCAGCGGGAAAAGCAGGGTTTGCTGCACGGCCCAGAAGATCCACTCCTTGCTCTGTGACACGAGCGCCAGGGCGTACGAGAGCGCGCCCAGCCCGATGCCGAAGATCCCCAGGATCACCAGGCCTGCCAGGACATGCAGCGGATAGAAAACAAAACCGAACGGGATGCATGCCAGCGCTATGATCAGCCCCTGCACCACCAGCGGCGCCCACTCCTTCAAAGCCCGGCCGATCATCAGCGAGGACCGGGACAGGGGCGTGGCCAGGATCCGCTCGTACGAGCCGGTCATCAACTCGTACTGCAGGTTGGACCCGGTCATGGAGGTACCGAACAGGGCGATCATCACCACCACGCCGGGCAGGAACCACTGAAGCGTGGACTGGCCGCCGAACGCGGGGGCGCCCACGGCCGCGCCGAGCAACGGCCCGAAGAGGCCCAGGAACACAAGCGGCTGCAGCAGCGAAAAGATCAGTGAGAACGGGTCCCGGAGCGGCAGCAGCATCTCGCGCCAGAACACATATTTGGTGTCCCGGAGAACCTGGCCGAGGCCCGGCTTCGCGAGCACCTCTGCCGTACTTTGAACAGTCATCAGCGGTCTGCTCCTTCCCGCAGGTTGCGGCCGGTCAGTTCCAGGAAAACGTCGTCCAGCGTCGGTGGCTTCAGCTCCAGGGACTGGGCGGGAGCGCCGGCGTCGTGCATCTCCTTCAGCAGCGCCGGCGCCAGCCGGGCGCCCTCGGTGAGCCGGAGGCGGAACCGGACCACGCCGTCGTACGTGTTTTCGTTGATGTCACCGCCGGCGGCGGCGCGCCCCAGCAGCCCCCGGACCCCCTCAGCTGCTTCGGCCGCCACTTCCACCGCCAGGAGGTCGCCGGCGAGGTTGGCCTTCAGCCGGGCGGCCGTGTCATCGGCGATGATCTCGCCGTGGTCGATGACGATCACGCGTTCTGACATCAGATCGGCCTCGTCCATGTAGTGCGTGGTCAGCACGATGGTGGTGCCGTGTTCGGCCCGCATCCTCATGATGTGCTCCCACAGATTGGCCCGGTTCTGCGGGTCCATGCCGGTGGAGGGCTCGTCGAGGAACAGCAGCCCGGGGGAGTGCATCAGGCCAAGGGCAACGTCCATCCGCCGCCGCTGCCCGCCGGAGAGTTTAATGACGGTGCGTTTGGCGAGGTCGGCGAGGTCCAGGGATTTCAGCAGTTCCTGTGCCCGGGCGGCGGCATCGGTGGTGTTCATGCCGTAGAACCTGCCCTGCATCACCAGTTCGTCGAGCACCCGGAAGCTGTGGCCGCCGCCGTTGCCCTGGCCGATGTACCCGATGCGTGCCCGCACGCCGGCCGGGTCCGCCAGCACGTCCACGCCGGCCACGGTGGCTGTGCCGGAGGTGGGTCTCAGCAGGGTGGTCAACATCCGGAGGGTGGTGGATTTGCCGGCGCCGTTCGGGCCAAGAAAAGCTACAAGCTCGCCCGGCGCAACGTCGATGTTGACGCCCTTGACGGCTTCGACAGTTTCCTTCTTAACCACGAAGGTCTTGGTCAATTTGTCAGTGTGGATCATGGCTGACTCCAGAGATTTCGGATTTCCGGGGCTCTGGTTCGGGCTCCATGGCGCCACGCTATACCCACAGGGCCGCATGAGTCCACGAAAAAACCGTCAGTGCCGGCGGTGATCCTGAATAGTCATCCGTGGCCCGAACACGGGTTTGCGGAAGCCGCTCAGGCCGATCATGCGGACCACGCGCTGGCGGTGTCCCTTCCAGGGTGCCAGCAGGGCCAGCATTCCGGCGTCATCGGTCCGCCGGCCGGTCAGGGCCGCACCCACGTACGCGGCGAGGTGGTAATCGCCCACGGCGATGGAGTCCGGACACCCGTGCGTCCGCTGCACCACCTCCGCGGCGGTCCACACACCGACGCCGGGAATGACCTGCATCTTCGCTGCGGCCTCGGCCGGCGCCAAAGCCGCCAGCCGTTCAAGCGCGACGGCGGAGCGCAGCGCACGCATGACTGTCGCCGAACGCTGCGGGCCAACACCGGCCTGGTGCCACTCCCAGGAGGGGATGTGAAGCCACTGGGCGGGGGTGGGCTGGACAAGGAGCCCGTCCGGCGCGGCCGTGCCGGCAGCCGGGGCCCGGGAGCCGAAGCGGTACATCAGGTACCGGTAACCCCGGCGGGCTTCGATGACGGTGACCTTCTGCTCGAGGATGGTGGGCACCAGGCAGTCCACCATCCGCCCGGTGGAGGGCAGCCGGACGGCCAGGTTCCGGCGCCGGGCCTCCCGGACCATCCGCGGGAGTGTGGCATGGAAGGCCGGTTCGTCAAAGGCGGACCAGTCATCCGCGGAGCCCAGCAGCCGGGGCACGCCTTGAATACCGGCCGCGGCGCCGGGACCCCAGGCCTGGGCATCCACGTGGGCCTCCCGCGCGACGCCCGCCGTGAAGGTCAGGCGCAGCGTGACCGGTCCGTCCGCCGTCGTAAACGCAGTCCAGAACCCGTCAGGGCGGGACGAGAACGACGGGTCACCGGTGCCCCGGAGCAGAACCCCCAAGGTCTGGGACAGGCTGTAGGGACCCTCCGGATACCACCGCAGGGAGGCGTCCGCCGCGGCGGCCAGGCCAGGGGGGAGCTCTGTGATGGTCACGGAACAATGATCCCACGCGGGGCTGACACCGGCGCGGGGAACTTGACGGGAAGCGGGACCAAAGACCCTAACGGGCGTGCCGTTCGGCACTAGACTCCCACTGTGGCGCGGCAGCCACCGCGCTGTCCCTTCTAGCTGTCAGGTGAGCGCAATGGGTGGAGTAGTGCATTTTGAAATCCCCGCGGACGATCAGGAGCGGGCCAGAAATTTCTACAGCCAGGCCTTCGGGTGGAAGATCAACCCCATGCCGGAGATGAACTACAACGCGGTCACCACGACGCCCACCGACGAGAAAACCAGCCTGCCCAACGAGCCGGGAGCCATCAACGGCGGCCTGATGGGCAGGGAAGGGGAACTGGTGAACCCCATCATCACCGTGGACGTGCCGGACATCGATGCAACCTTGAAGACGGTCGAAGAGCTGGGAGGTTCGGTGGTGACGCCCAAGAACACCATCCCGGAGATGGGCTTCTTTGCGTACTTCAGGGACACCGAGGGCAACGTCATGGGGCTGTGGGAGAACCTGCCGGCTGCGCCCTGAAACGGCCGCCGGTGAGGAGACGGTAACTTTGTACCTATGAAGTACGCCCAGTCCGTCCTGGACCTCATCGGCAATACCCCGCTCATCAAACTCAACCACGTGACCGACGGCGTCAAAGCCACCGTCCTGGTCAAGCTGGAGTACCTGAATCCCGGCGGTTCCATCAAGGACCGCATCGCGATCAAGATGATCGAGGATGCAGAACGCGACGGCAAGCTGCTCCCCGGCGGGACCATCGTGGAGCCCACGTCCGGCAACACCGGAGTGGGCCTGGCCCTGGTGGCGCAGCAAAAGGGCTACAAGTGCATTTTTGTGGTCCCGGACAAGGTGGGCGAGGACAAGCGGGCCGTCCTTGCCGCCTACGGTGCCGAAGTGGTGGTAACGCCAACCTCCGTGGCCCCGGACAGCCCGCAGAGCTACTACAGCGTCTCGGACCGGCTGGTGACGGAAACTCCGAACGCCTACAAGCCGGACCAGTTCTCCAACCCGGCCGCCCCGCGCAGCCACTACGAGACCACTGGCCCGGAAATCTGGCGGGACACGGACGGCCGGATCACGCACTGCGTCATCGGCGCCGGCACGGGTGGCACCATCACCGGGACCGGCCGGTACCTCAAGGAAGTCTCCGCGGACCGTCCGGAGTCCGACGGCGGTGTGGTCAGGATCATCGGCGCGGACCCCGAGGGTTCGGTCTACTCCGGCGGGACGGGGCGCCCGTACTTCGTTGAAGGCGTCGGCGAGGACATGTGGCCGGACAACTACGACAAAGCGGTCCCGGACCAGGTCCTGGCTGTCACTGATGCCGATTCCTTCGCCATGACCCGCAGGCTGGCCCGCGAGGAAGGGCTGCTGGTGGGCGGCTCGTCCGGCATGGCCGTGGTTGCTGCGCTGAAGGTTGCCCGCGACCTCCCGGAAAGCGCCGTGGTGGTGGTCATCCTCCCGGATTCCGGCCGCGGCTACCTCGCCAAGATCTTCAACGACCAGTGGATGCGCTCCTACGGTTTCCTGTCCGGCGGCGAGGAAGCGTCCGTGGGCGAGGTCATCAAGTCCAAGACCGGTGAAATGCCGGACTTGGTCCACATCCACCCGAACGAATCCGTCCGCGATGTCATCAACATCATGAACGAGTTCGGCGTCAGCCACATCCCGGTGCTCTCGCAGGAACCGCCGGTGGTGATGGGCGAGGTGCTCGGCGCCGTTGATGAACGGACCCTCACCGCCAAGCTCTTCCGGGGCGAGGCCAAACTGACGGACAAGATCTCCGAGCACATGGGACCTAAACTCCCGGTCATCGGCTCCCTGGAGACCATCTCGGCCGCCCGCGAACTGCTCTCCGACGTGGACACCGTGATGGTGACATTCGTCGGCGCACCGGTGGGGATCCTGACCCGCCACGATCTCCTCGCGTACCTCAGCAACTAACTGCTTCAGCAACTAACTGCAAAGGAACTCCATGTCTGCAGAAAACCAGGGCTTCAACACCCGCGCCGTCCACGCCGGCCAGGCCTTCGAGCCCCGCACCGGGGCCGTGGTCCCGCCGCTGCACTTCAGCTCCACCTTTGCCCAGGACGGCATTGGAAACCTGCGCGGCGGCTACGAGTACGGCCGCGGCGGCAACCCCACCCGGGATGCGCTGCAGGAACAGCTCGCGGCCCTTGAGGGCGGCAGCGCTGCCTTCTCGTTCAGCTCCGGCCTGGCGGCCGAGGACTCGCTGATCCGGGCCCTCACCCGCCCGGGGGACCACATTGTGCTCGGCAACGACGCCTACGGCGGGACCTACCGCCTCATCAGCCGGATCCTCGGCGACTGGGGCATCGGGAACACCCCCGTGGACATGGCTGACCTGGCTGCGGTCCGCGCAGCTGTGGCCGCGAACAAGACGCGGTTCGTGTGGGTGGAAACCCCCTCCAACCCGCTGATGAAGATCACCGATATCGCCGCGCTCGCAGAGATCGCGCACGACGCCGGGGCCCTCCTGGTGGTGGACAACACCTTCGCGTCGCCCTACCTGCAGACCCCGCTCGCCCTGGGTGCCGACGTCGTGGTGCACTCCACCACCAAGTACATCGGCGGCCACTCCGACGTGGTGGGCGGCGCCGTGGTGGTCAACGACGCCGAACTCGCCGAGAAGATCGGCTTCGTCCAGTTCGCCGTGGGCGCGGTGTCCGGCCCCATGGACGCGTTTCTCACCACCCGCGGCTTGAAGACCCTCGGCGTCCGCATGGACCGGCACAGCGAGAACGGCCAGGCGGTGGCCGAATGGCTGCTGCAGCGCCCGGAGGTGGAAGCGGTGCTGTACCCGGGCCTGCCGTCCCACCCGGGCCACGAGCTGGCCAAAAAGCAGATGAAGAAGTTCGGCGGCATGGTGTCCGTCCAGTTCAAGGGCGGCGAGTCGGCGGCCCGCACGGTGGCTGAAAACACCTCGGTGTTCACCCTGGCGGAATCACTCGGCGGCATCGAATCGCTGATGAACTACCCGTCCGAGATGACCCACGCCTCGGTTCAGGGCACGGAGCTTGCTGTTCCGGTGAACCTGCTCCGGCTCTCGTGTGGCATCGAGGACGTGGAGGACCTGATCGCGGACCTGGAGAAGGCCTTCACTTTCTTGAAGTAAGTCACGCCGGGAGCTCTGGCTTTCTTCAAGAAAGTTAGCTAGGGTTCCCGGTATGCCTCTTCGTTCAGACTGGTCCCAGCGCGTCTGCAGCCTGGCCCGCGGCCTCGAGATTCTGGGCGACCCCTGGTCCGTCCTGGTGCTCCGCGAGGTCTTTTTCGGCAACGGCCGCTTCGATGCCATGAAGTCCCGGCTCGCCGTGGCGGACTCGGTGCTCACCAAACGCCTTACGGGCCTGGTGGAGGCGGGGCTGCTCACTAAAAGAGCCTACGACGACGGCGGCCGCACCCGCCAGGAATACGTCCTCACCCCTAGCGGCGAGGACACCCTCCCGGTGCTGAACGCCGTCGCCATCTGGTCCGAGAAGCACCTGCCTGCGCCCTCGGACACCGCCCATATGTTTGTGGTCCACTCCGGCTGCGGCCAGCGCACCGGCTCCGCGGACACCTGCACCGGCTGCGGGGAGCAGCTCACCGCGGCCAACACCAGCTGGCACAGCCTCACCCGGACGCCGGCCCCGGTTCCGCTGGCCACCGCAGCACTGCAGGCCACCCCAGCACTCCAGGCCACCCCAGCACTCCACAACGGATCCGCAGCATGAGCGCTCCCGCTCCCACCACGCCGGCGGGACGACGGAAAAGGATCCACCCCGCGTGGATCGTCGCAGCGGTAGCCTTCCTCGCCCTGGTGGGAGCTGCGGGATTCCGCGCCGCGCCCGGCGTCCTGATGGTGCCACTGCAGCAGGAATTCGGCTGGTCCACCACGGTGCTTTCCGCGGCCGTCAGCATCAACCTGGTCCTGTTCGGCCTCACAGCCCCGTTCGCCGCGGCCCTGATGGAACGCTTCGGTATCCGCGCCGTTACCGCCACCGCGCTGGTGCTGATCGGTGCGGGCAGCGCGCTCACCGTCCTGGTCAACCAGTCGTGGCAGATCCTGCTGACCTGGGGCCTGCTCATCGGCCTCGGGACAGGCTCCATGGCCCTGGTCTTCGCCGCCACCATCGCCAACACCTGGTTTTCCAAGAGCCGGGGGCTGGTGATCGGCATCCTGACCGCCGGCAGCGCAGCCGGCCAGCTGGTGTTCCTGCCCTTCATCGCCATGCTGGCCCAGGACCCCGGCTGGCGGGAGGCGTCACTGCTGATCGCCGCCGGTGCCTTCGCCGTGGTCCCGTTGGTGCTGAAGTTCCTCAAAAACTCACCGGCCGACGTCGGCGCCCTGCCCTATGGCGAAACGGCGCCTGTGGGGGGATCTCCTGTGCCGGTTCAGGCTGCTGCCTTGGACAGCGGGCGGAGCAGCAACGCCGCAGTCCGGGCCCTCCAGGTCCTCAAGCGTGCCAGCAAGGTGCGCACGTTCTGGGCGCTGGTGGCGGGTTTCGCGATCTGCGGGGCCACCACCAACGGGCTGATCGGCACCCACTTCATCCCCTCCGCCCATGACCACGGCATGCCCCAGACCACCGCAGCCGGGCTGCTCGCCGTCGTCGGAATCTTCGACATCGTGGGAACCATCGCCTCCGGCTGGCTCACCGACCGCTACAACCCGCGCGTTCTTCTTGCCGTGTACTACCAGTTCCGGGGGATCGGCCTGCTGGTCCTGCCGCTGCTGCTCAGCGCCACGGTGGAGCCCAGCATGATCGTCTTCGTGGTGATCTACGGGCTGGACTGGGTGGCCACCGTGCCGCCCACCGCCGCGATCTGCCGCGAGACGTTCGGCGCTGACGGCAGCGTGGTGTTCGGCTGGGTGTTTGCCGCCCACCAGCTGGGCGCAGCCGCGGCCGCCCTGGGCGCCGGCGCCATCCGCGATGCCACCGGCCAGTACACCTACGCCTGGTTCGGCGCGGCCGCCATGTGCACCATCGCCGCCGTGATCAGCGCCACCATCCGCAAGGATAAGGCTGCCAAGGAGCCTGTGCCCGCCACAGTCGCGTAGCCCGCGGTGCGTCGTGCGGACCGCCGCGCCCGGTGACCCCAACCCGCCGGGACGGCATTTCGCGGCACTGCCGGCTGTGAAGCACCAGCGCGAAATGCCGTCCTGCGGGTTACCCGGCGCTTCCGATGCGCAGCGTCAGCGTGCGGGCCTCCGGGCGGAGCGCGAAGTCCGGCCAGACATCCGGGCCGCACGCCCGCGAACCCAGGCCGTGCTGGGCGGCGTCGATGTAAAGGTAGCTGTGCCCGCTCGGCGGCAGCTCGTGGGGGTGGGCAGCGGCGCTGACCTCCTGGGCCGTGTGGCGGGTAAGCGTGAAGCCGGGCCGGCGTCCCCGGGCATCCGCGACGGCGTCGATCTTCAGCCAGGGCGCCCCCGCGTTGTTCAGCTCAAGTGAACGCAGGGCACTGCGGTGCCCGCTCTCCTGGGGCTTCGCATACGGCACGGTGAGTTCACTGATTGCCGCGGAGTACCGGCCAACCAGCGCAGCGTGCATGCTGTCCGGGTACGATTCCCGCGGCCCGGCACCGAACCAGGAGGCGCCGTCAACGGAGGCGGGCAAATCGAACCGGACGCCGATGCGCGGCAACACCATGTCCCAACCTGCACTGGGGATGATTTCCAGGCGCAGCCACAGCTCGCCGTCGGCCTGCTGCCACTGCTCCTCAACAGTCACCGAGCCGGCTTTGTCGGCGGCGGCATACCGCGTCCTGACCAGGACGCTCCCGGCATCCGCTGAAACGGATTCCACGCGGCCGGTCAGGCGGTCCAGGCCCGCTTTCCGCCAGACCGCGGCCGATGACGGAGCGGGCACACCCTTTCCGTTGTTCAGCCACGGGTCGCCGAGGTCGTAACTGCCGAAGCCGGCCCCGTGGTCGTTGTCCGTGGGGGCCCGCCACAGCTCGAGGCGGGGTCCGGCGGCAGGCAGGCCGCCCAGCGATACGAGGCGGCCCTCCTCGAAGACAGCAGGTCCAAGAGCCGTTGTGCCTGCCGCCGCGGAGCCGCCCCGGCCGGCCGCAGTCACCGGACGCGGCGCCTGTACGGGTGGTGCGGGCACGGAAAGGTCCAGCTGGGCGGCCGAAATCACGTGCCCGGCCGGTGCCCAGTCGGTGTCCTTGCGGAGGACCGCCTCAACCGTGAGCCAGTGCTCTCCGCCTGCGGAGGCCGTAACCTTCGGCAGCTCCACCTCAACGGATTCGCCTGCGGCGAGCGCCCCGCCGGCCGCCCCTGCTACTGCCAGTTCGCCCGAATCGCTGCGGACGCCGTCCACCTCGGTCCGCCACTGGATGACGACGTCGGACGCGTCCGCGGAGTGCCTCAGGTTGGCGACCGTGATGAACTGGCGCGTGCCGCCGTCGGGCGCTGTTCCCGGGGCAGAACCGGTACCGAAGCCCAAACGGATCGGCGCCACGATCTGCTTGTATTCAAACAGTCCCGGGCTCGGTGTTGAATCCGAGAGGACCATGCCGTCCATGACGAAGTTGCCGTCGTGGACCACCTCGCCGAAGTCGCCGCCGTAGGCGAAGAACTCGGTTCCGTCCGCGGTGCGGGTGCGGATGCCGTGGTCGCGCCATTCCCAGACGAAGCCGCCGTGCAACCGCGGGTACCGGTCCACGAGGTCCTCGTACTGGTCGATCGCGCCGGGGCCGTTGCCCATGGCGTGCACGTACTCGCACAGGATGAAGGGTTTGGTCCGCTGGCGGGCGGATTCGGCCGCTGAACAGCCGAGGAGCAGTGAGCCGGAACCGTCCCGGCCGATCGACTCGGTCTCGGGCACGGAGGAGTACATCCGTGAATAGACGTCGGTGTAGGCGCCGGTGTAATCGCCTTCGTAGTGGACGGGGCGTCCGGTGTCACGGGCATGGGCCCACGCTGCCATCGCTGCGAGGTTCGCTCCGGTGCCTGCCTCGTTGCCGAGGGACCACATGATGATGGACGGGTGGTTCTTGTCCCGCTCGATGGTGCGTTCCATGCGGTCCACGTAGGCCTCGCGCCATGCCGGATCATCGCTGGGGTTGCCGGCCCAGTCCTGGGCGTGGAAGCCATGGGTTTCGAGGTCGCACTCGAGGATCACCCAGAAGCCCATTTCGTCGGCCAGGTCCAGCAGCCGCGGGTGCGGCGGGTAATGGCTGGTGCGGATGGCGTTGACGTTGAACTGCTTCATGAGGGCCAGATCGGCGCGGGCAAAGTCTTCGTCGAAGACGCGGCCCCGGTCAGGGTGGGTCTCATGGCGGTTCATGCCATGGAAGACCACACGCCGGCCGTTCACGAGGAAACGGTCCCCGGCAATCTGCACCGTCCGGAAACCCAGGCGCAGCGAGATGGTCTCACCGGCGCTGGCCACCGTGGCGTCGTACAGCCGCGGCAGTTCGGCGGACCACGGTTCCACTGCGTCGATCCCGATCGGGGAAACGTCCGCGGCCGAGTTCCATGTGACGTCAACGCCCAGTTCGGGCACCGAAAGCGTCACCGGGAAGGCATCCCCGTGTGCGGTGATCTCAGCGTCGATCTCGCCGGCGCCGGACTCGCCCGAGCCGCTGAAGGACGTGCGCAGCCAGACGTCGTCGATGCCACGGGCCGGCCGTGCCTGGAGCGTGACATCGCGGAAGATGCCCGGCAGCCACCATTGGTCCTGGTCCTCGACGTAGCTGGACGCCGACCACTGGTGCACGCGGACCGCGAGGACGTTCGGGCCGGGGCGGACTGCCTCGGTGACGTCGAACTCCTGGGCCAGCCGGCTTCCGGTGCCCACCCCGATGGGCACACCGTTGACCCATACCTTGTAACGGGATTCGACGCCGTCGAACCGCAGCAGGATCCGCTCGGCCTCCGTCCAGGACCCGGGCAGCTCGAAGGTGCGCCGGTAGTCGCCGGTGGGGTTTTCGTCGGGGACGTGGGGAGCATCGGTGGGGAAAGGAAACTGCACGTTGGTGTAAATGGGACGCCCGTAGCGGCCCTCACCTTCCAGGACCCAGTGGGCAGGGACCGCGATCTCGTCCCACGAGGAATCGTCCAGGGTCTCTTCGGCGATGCCCTCTATGGCCTCGCCGGCGGGCAGTACGCCGCGGCCGCCCGGGGTTCCGGGGGCGCCGGGAAGCAACCGGAAACGCCAGTTGCCGTTCAGTGACTGGGTGGGAGCATCGGTGTGCAGCCAGGACCGGGCGGCTGTCCGCCGGCCGGACCCGGGACCCGTGTCCGTGATGTAGGAGGAATCGGCTGGTGCGGATGCCGTGATCTCGGCCATTACTTTACTGCTCCTTCTGTCAGCCCACCGCGCCAGAAGCGCTGCAGGACAACCATGGCAATGCTGAGGGGGATGATCGACAGCAGGACGCCGCCGGTGGTCAGTTCGTAGAACTCGGGCAGGCGGTCAACCTGGCTCAGCCAATTGTTCAGGCCCAGGGTGATCGGATACAGCTCCGAATCGGAGAGCATCACCAGCGGCAGGAAGTAGTTGTTCCAAATGCCCACCAGCTGGAAGAGGAAAACGGTGACCAGGGCCGGGGTGAGGACGCGCAGCCCGATTGTGTGGAAGATCCGCAGTTCGCTGGCGCCGTCGAGCCGGGCTGCCTCGATCAGTGAGCTGTCCACGGTGGCCTGGGAATAGATCCGGCACAGGAACAGGCCGAACGGCGAGACCAGGGAGGGCAGGAGGACGCTCCAGTACGTGTTGGCCAGGCCGAGCTGGCTGAACAGCAGGAAGAGCGGCAGCGCCGTCGCGGTTCCGGGCACCAGCACCCCGCCCAGGATGGTTCCGAACACAAGGTTCCTGCCGCGGAACTCGTACTTGGCCAAGGCGTAGCCGCCCGCGGCGGCGAAGTACGTGGCCAGCAGGGCGCCCACACCGGCGTACAGCACCGAGTTCAGGAACCACTGGATGAAGATGCCGCCGTCGTAGCTGAGCACTTTGCCCAGGTTGTCCCAGAGCGAGAAAGTGGGGGCGAACCAGAACCCGTGGGTGGAGAACAGGTCCTCGGTCGATTTTGTCGCAGCGACAACCACCCAGTAGACCGGGATGAGGAAGTACAGGGCCACCACCACCAGCAGGGAGGTGACGATGATGACCGAGGGCCGGCTGGTGGCGGTGGAACGCCTGGGCCTGGTGGAGGACTTGCCGGGTTTGGTAGCTGGGGCGGGCGCCGGGGTCACGGTTGCGGTCATGATGACTTCCTGTTCGTGAATTTGAGGAAGGCGAAGGACAGGGTGAACGCAGCCAGCGCTATCAGGACTGCCTGGGCGGCCGCGACGTTGTAGTCGTTGTAGGCGAACGCCGTGGTGTAGGCGCTGAGGTTGGGCGTGTACTGGCTGTCGATGGCCGGTGCCACAGTTTTCAGGACCTGGGCTTCGGAGAAAAGCTGCAGCGTGCCGATGATGGAGAAGACCGTGGTGAGGACCAGGGCAGGCCGGATCAGGGGGAGCTGGATGCTGCGGGCCACACGCCAGGTGGAGGCGCCGTCCACCTTCGCGGCTTCATACAGTTCGCCGGGGATGGCCTTGAGCTGGGCAACGATGATCAGCATGTTGTAGCCCGTGTAGCTCCAGGTGACGATGTTCGCGATGGACCACAGCACGGTGTCCGCCCCGAGGAAATCGGGCTTGAGCCCCACCAGGCCGGCGACGTCGATCAGGGGACTGAGCCCCGGAACGTAGAGGAACGACCACAGGATCGTGGCAATCACACCGGGCACGCCGTAAGGGAGGAAGTACGCCGCCCGGAAGAAGCCAGGCCACTTGGCCGACGCCGATTCCAGCATCAGGGCCAGCACCGTACAGAGGGCGATCATGACGGGCACCTGAACGATGCCGAACAGCAGCATCCGCCCGATCGACGCAACGAAACTGCCGTCCGCCAGGGCCTGGGCGTAGTTGCTGAAGCCCGCGAATTCACTTTTCACCCCGGCCTCGCCAAAGAGCCCGCTGCGGGTGACCTTGGTGAAGCTCGAGAGGATGGCGACGAAAATCGGCAGGATAAACGTCAGGATGAAAAGGATGAGGAACGGAGCGAGCAGCAACCAGGGTGCCCGTGCTGCGGCCCCCGTCGCCCGTGGGTGCTTCCCGGTTCCGGCGGGGCGCCTGCCGTTCTGGCGCTGCCCGGTGGGACTCTGCCCGGTGGGACTCTGCCCGCTGGGACCCTGCCCGCCTTGGGCGGGGCGTGACGTCGTGGTCATGCCGTTTCCTTTCGGATGCTGAGGCCCTTGTTCTTGAAGACCGTCATGATCTGCTGCTCTGCCGTGGCGATCGAATCGACCAGGCTGGTTCCGGAGGCCTTCTTCCGGAAGCCGTCGCTGAGGATATTGAAGGACTGCTGGGTGACGGGCCACCACGACCAGTCCTGGTTCTGCTGCCGGGACGCAGGAACGAAAATTTCCTCGTGGTAGCGCTGGCCGCCGAAGAACTCGGAGGGTGCCTGCCGTGGCGTGCCGATGAAGTCCGGCGACGGCGACCATCCGATGCCGCTGTTGCTGATTTCGGCGTCGATCCCTTCCTTGGACGTGGTCATCCAGACAGCGAATTCGAGTGCTTCCCGGGGGTGCTTGCTGTTGGCCAGCACAGCAGCGGTGGAGCCGCCCAGGAAGGTGGAGCCGAAGCCTGAATCCCCCCAGGTGGGCATCGGCGCCACCCGCCATTTTCCGCTGCCG
The DNA here is from genome assembly GCF_049895945.1 of Pseudarthrobacter sp. DSP2-3-2b1. Taxonomy (NCBI): domain Bacteria; kingdom Bacillati; phylum Actinomycetota; class Actinomycetes; order Micrococcales; family Micrococcaceae; genus Pseudarthrobacter; species Pseudarthrobacter sp. DSP2-3-2b1. The sequence continues at coordinate 162,734 of NZ_JAFCTI010000006.1, forward strand.
CCGCTGACGCCTTCGATCAGGGCGTCACCCCAGCTCCCGCTGACCACGGAGCCAATGGTCCCCCTGGCCGCGGCAGCGAACCACCCGGGCGAATAGGCGCCGAAGCCGGTCTGGACCAGGTCCTCATCGATGGCCTGATCGAAGAAGCGCGCCACCTTCAACGTGGCATCATCTGTCATGTTGATGACCCAGCCGTCTTCTTCGGCGCGGAACCAGTTGGCACCGGCCTGCGAAGCGAAGGCGGTGAACACGGAGGCATCGGCCAGGGGGAAGCAGTCCAGGTAGATATCCTTCCGGCGAAGTTCGCGGGCAAGGGCAGCCCATTCGTCCCACGATCCCGGGCTGGTGCCGCCTACCTGGTCAAGGACTGCGGGCTGATAGAACATGGCCATGGGTCCCGAGTCCTGGGGAATTCCATAGACGCCGTCCGTAAAGCTGACCTGGCCCCAGAGGGTCTCGTCGTAGAGGTGGGCAAAGTCGTTGGCGCCATAGCGGGCCAGGTCAACCAGCCCGTTCACCAGCATGAATTCGGGGACCGAGCGCAGCTCCACCTGGCCGAGGTCCGGGCCGCCTCCTGCTGCAAGGGCCGAGTACAGCTTCTGGTAGCCACCTGAGTTGCCACCGGGAATCCACACGGTCTCCACCTGTACGTTCGGATGGGAGGCGTTCCAGATGTCCGCCACTTTCTGGACATCCTTGAGCCAGGACCAGTACGTCAGCGTGATCTTTTCGCCGCCCGCGGGCGGGATCACCGGAGCTGCGTTCACGGACCGTATGCCGGGGGTCGCGCAACCGGCGAGTAGTCCCATCGCCGCCGTGCCCAGGCCGGCATGCAGAAGTTGTCTTCGCGTGAATCGGGCCATTCGCCTTCACCTCATCGTGTCGGGTTCGTGTGCCGGCAAATGTGACGTCCGGCACGCGGGGGATCAGTCAGGAGAAACGCTAACACAAAATTCGAGTGGTCACTCAAGTTTCAATTCCTGCGGCCCGCCGGCGCCTGTACACTGCAAGCCATGACCACAAAAGCGGCGGGCCAGCCCAGCCGGCGGGGACCCTATGCGAAGTCGACGGAGCGCCGGCAGGCCATCCTCTCCGCGGCCCACGCCGTCTTCGCTGCCCGCGGGTACCGCGGTGGTTCGCTGCAGGAGGTGGCTGACCGCGTAGGCATGAGCCAGACCAGCCTCCTGCATTACTTCCCGTCCAAAAGCGACCTGCTGCTTGCCGTGCTCAACTGGCGGGACTCCATTACCGGGGACGGCACTACGCCGCCGGACCCCGAGGAAAAGCTCGTGGACGCCGTGATCCGGCAGGCGCGCTTCAACGAGGACATCCCCGGGGTCATTGAGCTCTACACCGTGCTGTGCGCTGAATCCGTCACGGACGGCCATCCGGGGCGGGAGTACTTCACGGAACGTTTTGACCGGCTCCGGCACAGCTACGCGCGGCGGTTCAAGGAACTGGCCGAGGAAGAGCGGCTGCGGCCCGGCGTGGAACCCGAAGCCGCCGCGGCAACGCTGATCGCCCTCTGGGACGGAATCCAGACGCAATGGCTGCTCTCGCCCGGAAGCGTGGACATGGCCGGGTGCCTCCGCGGATACCTGGAACTGGTGCTGCTGCCCTAATGACGCCACGGACCGCATTCCGCCACCACTAGGCTGATTCAATGGCATCCACTCCACCTGAAAGTATGGCCCGGCCCACCGCACTCATCACTGGAGCGGGAAGGCTGGCCGGCATCGGGGCGGGCATTGCCCGTCAGCTTGCGGCGGAGGGCTGGGATTTGGTCCTCGCCTACTGGCCAGACTACGATGCCCGGATGCCGTGGGGAAGTGAACCGGCCGACGTCGTACGCCTGACCGCCGAACTGGAAGCGATCGGCGCACAGGTCCACGCCCTGGCCGCAGACCTTGAGGACCCGGAAACGGCGGACCGGCTTCTCGCCGAGGCGGCGGGCGTCGCCGGGCCGCTGCAGGGTCTGGTGCTCAGCCACGCTGAGTCCGTGGACTCCGGGATTCTGGACACCACGCTGGAGGCGTTCGAGCGCCACTTCGCCGTGAACACCCGGGCCAGCTGGCAGCTGATCGCCGCGTTCACTCGGCAGGCACCGGCCGACGGCGGTGCGATCGTAGCGCTGACCAGTGACCACACAGCGTTCAACCTTCCGTACGGCGCGTCCAAGGGTGCCCTGGACCGGATCGTCATCGCCGCCGCGCGCGAGCTGGGGCCGCTGGGCATTTCGGCGAACGTGCTCAACCCGGGGCCCATCGACACCGGCTGGATGAGCCGTGAGATCCGGGAAGAGCTGACCGCCAGGCAGCCGGGCGGCCGGCTGGGAACTCCGGCGGACATCGGCGCCACGGTGGCGTTCCTGCTCTCACCGGCAGGCCGCTGGGTGTCCGGCCAGCTGATCAAGGCCGACGGCGGTTTCTCGGCCTGAGGGCCTTAACCTCGGAGCCCGCGCTACCGGAACGCGTTCAGGCCGGTGATGTGCTGCCCGAGGATCAGGGTATGGACTTCGTCGGTACCTTCGTAGGTGCGGACCGATTCCAGGTTGGCGGCGTGACGCAGCGGCGAGTAGTCCAGGGTGATCCCGTTGCCGCCCAGGATGGAACGGGCTTCCCGGGCGATGGCAATGGCCTCGCGCACGTTGTTCAGCTTCGCCAGCGAGATCTGCTCCGGCTTGAGCCTGCCAGCGTCCTTGAGCCGCCCCAGGTGGATCGCCAGCATGGTCCCCTTCTGGATCTCCACGAGCATGTTGACCAACTTCTCCTGGGTCAGCTGGTACCCGGCCAGCGGTTTCCCGAACTGCAGCCGGTCCTGGGAGTACTTCAGGGCGGCCTCGTAGGAATCGCGCGCCGCGCCCATGGCACCCCACGCGATCCCGTAGCGGGCCTCGTTCAGGCAGGTGAAGGGGCCGCGTAAACCAAGGGCCGCCGGCAGCATGGCCTCCGGTCCCAGCCGGACGCCGTCGAACCTCACGTCGCATTGGATGGAGGCGCGCATCGAGAGCTTCTGCGGGATGGGCGTGGCCGTGACCCCGCGCGTTCCGGCCGGCACCAGGAAGCCGCGGACGCCGTCGTCGGTCCTGGCCCAGACCACCATCACCCCGGCCACCGATGCCAGCCCGATCCAGCGCTTGGCACCGTCCAGCACCCAGCCGGCGCCGTCCCCGTTACCGTCCCGGCGGGCAACCGTGGTCATGGCGGACGGATCAGAGCCGGCCGTGGGTTCGGTCAGGGCGAAGCAGCCGATCACCTCGCCGGCAGCCATCCGGGGGAGCCACTCCTGCTTCTGGTCCTCCGAACCCCACTTGTGGATGGCGGTCATGGCCAGCGAACCCTGCACCGAGACGAAGGTGCGGATCCCGGAGTCGCCCGCCTCAAGTTCCATCGCGGCAAGACCGTATTCGACGGCGGTGCGGCCGGGGCAGCCGGATCCCTCAAGGTGCATGCCCAGGACGCCGAGTTCGCCCAGTTCGGGGGCGAGCTCCAGGGGAAAGACGGCGTCGTCATACCAGCGCGCAATGTCCGGTTTGATGCGCTGGTCGGTGAAGTCGCGGATCTTCTGACGGACGTCAAGCTCGTCCGGGCTCAGCAGGGAGTCGAGGGCGAGGATGTCGGACGGATCCGATCCCGGGGGCGTGCCGGCGTCGTTGCTCATGGGAGCATCCTACGGTCCGGCCGTGACCCTGGCCTTTCCGGTGAAGTACTCCCGTGTTGAGGGAAGGAACCGGCAGACGACCGCCAGCACCACGCCAAGGGCCAGCAGCGCCACGCCGCTGACGAATGCGCCGCCTATGCCGAAGATCTGGGTATCGCCGTACGCCGGGTCCCACATCTGGACGGCGGAGATGAAGAAGGCAGCCGTCAGGACCAGCGCGCCCACCAGCGGCAGGATGCCACGGAACCAGAGGTTGCGGGCCGAGTTCCGGAGGGTGCCGCGGAAATACCAGACGCAGGAGAACCCGGTGAGGGCGTAGTAGAAGGCGATGAACAGGCTGATGGCGCTGATGGAATCGGAGAGCAGGTTCTCGCTGAGGACGCTCATGGCCACGTAGTACGCCACGGCGGCGGCGCCCATTACCTGGGTGGAGAATCCGGGCGTCTGGTTGCGCGGGTGGACTTCGCCGAACTTCGGCGGCAGTGCGCCGTGCACCCCCATGGACAGGGTGCCGCGGGCTGTCGGAAGGATGGTGGTCTGCGTGGAGGACAGGACGGAGGCGAGCACGGCGACGATGATCAGCCAGCCCCACGGACCCAGGACCACGTCCTTCATGGCCAGGAAGACATCATTCTGGTTGGCTTCGTTGCCCAGGCCGATTCCCTCCGTGCCCACGGTGGCGTACATCATGACCAGCAGGGCCACCGAGACGTAGATGGCCACCAGGACAAAAGCCGAAATGACGGCACCGCGGCCGGGCGTTTTGGCCGGATTCTCGGTTTCCTCGTTCACCGCCAGGCAGGTGTCCCAGCCCCAGTAGATGAACAGGGCGAGCAGGACCCCGTGCACCACCGCGCTGGGATCGGCAAACGCGCCGGCCGGGTTGAACCACTCGAAGTCGAAGGCCTGGCCCTCAGGGGCGCCGCCCGCGATTCTGGAAATCAGCGCAATGGCGAAGATGCCCAGCGAAACGTACTGTACATACGTCAGGACCCGCTGGACATGCTCGCCGAGCCGGATGCCGCGGTAGTTCACCAAAGTCATGAAGACGATGAACAGCACCCCGGTGGCTGTGACCACCACTTTGTTGCCGGCCAGTGAACCGTCGCCGATCAGGAGCCACAGGTACTGCCCGGCCACCTGCGCCAGGTTTGCCAGGACCACGATTCCCGCCAGCGCAACGCCCCAGCCGCCCAGCCACCCGGCCCACGGACCGAACGCGCGGCGCGACCAGGTAAACGTGGTTCCGCAGTCCGGCATGGCGCTGTTCAGTTCACGGAAGGCGTAGGCGATGAACAGGACCGGGATGAAGCCCAGGATCAGGATCAGGGGGGTGTAGTTGCCGTTGACGGCAACAATCAGCCCAAGGGTGGCGGCGAGGGAGTACACGGGGGCCGTGGAGGCAAGCCCCAGCATGACCGAATCGCCGAGGTCGAGGATTCCTGCGTGGAGGCCCTTGGCGGGAACGGCACCGCCGGAGGGACCCCCGGGGCCGCCGGCCGCCGTCGTGGTCTCTGTGCTCATAGTGCAATACCTGCTTTGCTGGAGTGGGCCTGCACCGAAAGCGGAGCGGGGGCGTCAATGGTGTTGGGCACAAAACGGCAGAAGTAATCGGTGATGGGGCCATCGGATTCCCTGATCCCGCAGCCCACGGACTCACCGTCCACCACCCACAGGCCCAGGACCGGATGGTTGCCGTCGAAATCGGGCAGCGGCTGGTACTGCTGGTAGCACCAGCCTTCGCGTCCGTACCCGCCCGGCTGTTCAAGGCTGATGCCGGGGGCGTGGATCTTGATGTTGTCGCCCTCGCGCCCGTGCAGCGGCTTGGCCACCCACTCCTTCAGGGACCCGGGCTCGTTGAGGTAGGCGGGCAGCAGGTTGGGGTGGTCCGGGTACAGGTGCCACAGCGCAGCGAGCAGGGCCTTGTTGGAGAGCAGCATCTTCCAGGCCGGTTCCACCCAGCGCGGATTGTGGGCACGCTGCAGCAGCCGGTGCCCGAACGGCTCCTTCATCATCAGCTCCCACGGGTAGAGCTTGAACATGGTGCTGATCATGAAGTTGTCCAGGTCCACGAACCGGTTAAGGTTGGGGTCCCAGCCAATATCGGACATGTTGATCCCGATGGTGGTCCAGCCCGCCTGGCTGGCGACATCGCGCATGTAGGCCGCGGTCATCCAGTCCTCGCCGGACTCCTCGGCCTCGGAATGGGCGATGTGGAGCGTGCTCATGCCGGTCCGGTACTGCATCTTCTTCCACTGCCGGATCAGGGCCTCGTGGATGCCGTTCCACTGGTCTTTCTCCGGGAAGACGTCCTGGAGCCAGAACCACTGGGCCACGGCGGCTTCGATCAGGCCGGTGGGGGTGTCGGCGTTGTACTCCAGCAGCTTGGCCGGGCCGCCCTGCCCGTCATAGATGAAGTCGAACCGGCCGTACACGTCCATATCGCCGGCCTGCAGCGACTCTGCCGCCAGTTCCAGGGCCTGCGGGCCGATGCCGATGTTGCCCATGGCGCCGGTAGCCAGGAATTTGGCAGCTTCCAGGCACATTTTGTGCATGTCCTCGGCCGTGATCTCGAGCGTTTCCACCTCGTCCCCGGTGAACTCGTAGTACGCGGCCTCGTTCCAGTACTCGATCTTCCGGCCGTCGGGCATGGTGGTGGTGGAGAAGACCAGGCCCTGCTCTTCGATCTTCTGCTTCCAGTCAGGCCTGGGCTCCGATATCAAACGCTTCACGCCTAGCCCCCCGTGCTTCCGCCCTTGGAGCTGCTGCCGAAGCCGCCCCGGCTGACCGTTCCGCCCTTGGTGCTGTACCCCGTGGACGCTTTGGCTCCGGTGGGAATGTTGTTGGTGTAGCTCGGGTATGAAGACCGGTTCTGGCCAACCCCCGGCACGCTGGCGCCGCGCGAGTAGAAGTACCAGGCGTAGAGGGCGCCGCTCCGGCCGGCCGAGCTGTTGCACTGGGTGTCCTCGACGCGCTCGCCGGTCTCCTCGTTGAAACAAACCTGCGCATACTCGGGTTCGTCCTCATTGCTTGCCACGATTGCCGTGATGGTGCCGGCCAGGAGAGCCGTCACGCCCAGGCCCACCACCACAGTCCGCCGCTGGGAGCGCTTCTTCCGCGCCTTGGCATCGTGGACCTCGCGCTCGCGGTCCTTCGCAAAGGGGTCCACCGTAGGCGTTGGCTCGTTCAGGAGTTCAGGGCGCAGCTCCGGCTTTGGCACCTGCCACGGCGGCGGTTTCGGCATGCCTTTGGCGCGGTCCGCGTCAGCGCCGCCGGCTTGGTCCTTGTTCGGACCGTTGCCCTGGTCCTTGTCCGGGTCCATGACTTCCCCCTCGGTAGTCCATGCTCAAATGTGGGCGCAACCCTGCGCGAGGCAAGCTCAATCCTGAAATCAGCCTAGCCGGTGCCCCGGCCCGCTGCGAGCGCAAAACGGGGGAGAAGTCCCCACCTGGCATCACGGGCTGAACGTCCCTTGCGGAACCTACACTGGAGCCATGGAAACCGCATCTGTACTCGCCGTATGCCGCGTCCACCAGCTTCTCCCCGACGAAAGCAGCGTGGGCGTCACCGCAATCGACAAGCGGCCGGTGGAAGGTCCCGTCAAAGTCCATAAACTGGGCCTCCGCGGCGATATCCAGGCGAACAGGGTCCATCACGGCGGGCTGGACCAGGCACTCTACGCCTACTCGCAGGACGACGCCGATTATTGGGCGGAGGAGCTTCAGCGGGACCTCCCACCGGGGGTTTTCGGCGAAAACCTCAGGGTTGCCGGCCTCGAAACCACCGGGGCAGTGATCGGGGAACGCTGGAAGATCGGGCTGGACGTGGAAGTGGAAGTCACCTCCCCGCGGACGCCCTGCGCCACCTTCCAGCGGCGGTTCAAGGAGCCCCGGTTCGTCAAACGCTTTACCGAAGCCGGACGCGTGGGAGCCTATCTCCGGGTGACCCGGACCGGCACCATCCAGGCGGGCGACCATATCCACCGGCTGTACGTGCCCAAGCACGGCATCACGATCGGCAAGTGGTTCAGCGATCCGGACCCTCAGTCGATCGAAGCGCTTCGGGATGCCGACGCCGATGGCGAGATCCGCCTCCAGCAGCCGGAATTCAACCAGAAGTTCGAGTCGCTGCTGCGGCAGCTGGCCCGCTAGCAACTGCCGGAACGGGCCGAACAAGCACCGATTACCGCCGAGGGGAGCGGTGTGAGCAAGCCCACCGCCGCCGTCGTGCTTTCAATTACGTGGAACCCGGCTCCATACCTTACACTTGAAACATCCCCCACTCCGGAAATCCCTTATTCCTGCCCAATTCTTGAGGCAGGACTGGCAAGTGTTGGGGCCCGCTATTGCGACGCGGGCATTTTCATAGGGAGAGCCGGCTAAAGAAAACGCTGTACAGACTGCTGGGATAGCAGCCAAGAGATGCAGCGGGAAGTCCTGCCACGGGATTGCGAAAGCGCCGGACTTCTACATGACCGGCCGGTCAATGTTTGCCCGGCACCCACGGCACAGTACTGCGGCTCCGCTCACCTCGGGTAGTGCCGCCTGGCCCCCTATGGATGAGGAAATTTCCCTATGCCCGAAAATCACAATGACTCCGTCGAAACCGAAAACACCGTGACCGACGTCGAGACCGCCCCCGCCGCAGTCTTCATCGAAGCACCGCAGGCAGACGCCCCGCAGGACGAAGCTCCCCAGGCTGACGCACCGAAGGCTGATGTCCAGCAGGACGAAGCCCCGAAGGCCGAAGAAGCTCCGCAGACTGACGCCGTAAAGGCCGAAGAAGCGCGCGAAGAAGCCCCCCAGGCTGACCCCACCAGCGGCGAGGCCGGCACCGAAGCTGACGGCATCCGCTTCGCCGATCTCGGCATCGACGGCCGTGTCCTGGCAGCACTGCAGGACGTCGGCTACGAAAAGCCTTCCCCCATCCAGGCCGCAACCATCCCGTTGCTGCTTGAAGGCCGCGACGTCGTGGGCCTCGCCCAGACGGGCACCGGTAAGACTGCAGCATTCGCAGTACCGGCGCTGTCCCGCCTGGCCGAGCTCCACGACCTCAACGGCCCGTCCCGCAAGACGCAGGCCCTGGTCCTGGCACCTACCCGCGAACTCGCGCTCCAGGTTGCCGAGGCTTTCACCTCCTACGCCAAGCACATCGATGACTTCACGGTCCTCCCCGTCTACGGCGGCTCCGCTTACGGCCCCCAGCTCGCCGGCCTGCGCCGCGGTGCCCAGGTTGTTGTGGGTACCCCCGGCCGTGTGATCGACCACATCTCCAAGGGTTCCCTGGACCTGTCCGAACTCCAGTACCTGGTGCTGGACGAGGCCGACGAAATGCTGCGCATGGGCTTCGCCGAAGACGTGGAGCAGATCTTCCAGCAGACGCCGTCGGACCGCCAGGTTGCCCTGTTCTCCGCCACCATGCCGAGCCAGATCCGCCGCATGTCCAAGCAGTACCTGAACAACCCGGCCGAGATCTCGGTCAAGTCCAAGACCACCACCGGCGCCAACACCCGCCAGCGGTACCTGCAGGTCATGGGCCCGCACAAGCTGGACGCGCTGACCCGCATCCTCGAGGTTGAAGAGTTCGACGGCGTCATCGCCTTCGTGCGCACCAAAATGGCTACCGAGGACCTGGCTGACAAGCTGAAGGCGCGGGGCTTCCAGGCTGCCGCCATCAACGGCGACATCCCGCAGCAGCAGCGCGAGCGGACCGTTGAGGCGCTGAAGGAAGGCCGCATCGACATCCTCGTGGCCACCGACGTCGCCGCCCGCGGCCTTGACGTTGAGCGCATCAGCCACGTGATCAACTACGACATCCCGCACGACACCGAGTCCTACGTGCACCGCATCGGCCGCACCGGCCGTGCAGGCCGCAGCGGCGACGCCGTGCTGTTCATGACCCCGCGGGAGAAATACCTGCTGCGTTCCATCGAAAAGGCCACCCGCCAGCCGGTGGAGCAGATGCACCTGCCCACCGCCGAGACGGTCAACACGCTGCGCCTGGGCAAGTTCGCCGAGAAAATCACCGAGACCCTGGAGTCCGAGGACGTTTCGGCCTTCCGCGACCTCATTGCCTCCTACGAGCAGGAGCACAACGTGCCGGCCTCGGAGATCGCTGCCGCACTGGCCGTGATGGCACAGGGCGGACAGCCGCTGCTGGTCAAGGAACTGCCTGCAGCTCCTGAGTTCCAGAAGCGCGAACGCGCCAAGGACGGCTTCGGCTCACGTGGCCCCACCCGCACGCTCACCGAGGGCAACGCCACCTACCGGATCGCGGTCGGACGCCGTCAGCGCGTTATGCCGGGTTCCATCGTTGGCGCCATTGCCAACGAAGGCGGCATCTCCTCGGCCCAGATCGGCGGCATTGACATCCGCTCGGACCACTCCCTCGTGGAGCTCCCGGCGGATCTGAGTGCCGATCAGCTGAAGGCCCTGTCCCGCACCCGGATCGGCGGCGAGCTGATCCACCTTGAGCTGGACAACGGCCGCAAGCCCTCCGGCGGCGGCGAGCGTGGCGGCTACCAGGGCAACCGTGGCGGCGACCGCGGCGGTTACTCCGGTGGAGACCGTGGCGGCAACTTCAAGGGCAACGGCGGGTTCAAGAAGGAATTCCGCAAGTCCGACGGCGAGCGCAGCTCAGCTGACCGCGGTGGCCGCTCGTACAGCGACCGTTCAGAGCGCTCCGTTGGCACCGACAGCGGCGCAAACCGCGGCCAGGCCAGCGATTCCCGCTTCGGCGGCCACGGCGACGGCTCACGCAAGCCGCGCACCGAGGGCGGCCAGGGCGGCTTCAACCGCAAGGGCAAGTGGTAACCGTCAGCTAGCCTGACAAATTTCCCACTGTGGGCCGGCTTTCGAGCCGGCCCACAGGCGTTTAACGCCCGACGGCGTGCTGCCGCTAATTCCCGCCGCCGTGCTGCCGCGCCTGTCAGGTCCTTGGCAGCAGGTGCTTGCACCCATACGATCGAGGGGCTACCGACGGCGTAGCTGCGGATCGGCACGGCCTGGTTCAGGCCCGGCTCCTGTCGGCCGCAAAGCCTCACGAAAGGCAACACTGTGGGATTCCTGGACGATCTGAAGAAGAACCTCGGGCTTGGGGACAAGAACGAGGCGAAGGACGCACCGCAGGCCGGCGCCGGTGTGGAATCCGGCACCACCCCGAGCACTCCTGCCGAGTCAGCCACCCCCGGGGTGAGCCAGGACCAGGCGGCAGCCCAGGCAGGCGCTGACCAGGCTGCTGCAGATCAGGCTGCTGCGGATCAGGCTGCGGCCGACCAGGCTGCGGCTGATCGGGCCGCTGCGGATCAGGCTGCGGCTGACCGGGCTGCTGCAGACCAGGCGGCAGCCAACCAGGCTGCAGCAGCCGCTCCGGTACCGCCAGCTCCCGCCCCCGCAGCCGTTTCGGAAGTGGTGGTTGAGGCAGGGGATACCCTGGGCGGGATCGCCGTGCAGTTCGGCGTGGACCTGGACGCCCTGATCGCAGCCAACGCGGATACCGTCCCGAATCCGGACCTGATTTACCCCGGACAGGTGCTGCGCCTGCCGTAGTTTTCAATGCCGGATTGACGCCATAAAAAGGGCGCCGATGCAACTGTTTCGGCGCCCTCTGACCGGCCCTGATGCCGATTTGTTGGTGGCCAAATCTTCCGGTAGAGTATTTACTCGTTGCCCCCCTAGCTCAGTGGTAGAGCGCGTTCTTGGTAAGAACGAGGTCACCGGATCGATTCCGGTGGGGGGCTCTGGATGAGGGCCTGTGTCAAGGCGGTTTTGACCGGCTTGCGCAGGTTTTTCTCATTCGTGGCGGTGTAGCTCAGTTGGTTAGAGCGCACGACTCATAATCGTGAGGTCGGGAGATCGAGCCTCCCCACCGCTACAGAGCAGGACCCCGAAGGCCAGCGCCTCCGGGGTCCTTTTGCATGTCCGGACCTTTGCCCGCGGCACATCCGGCCCTTTTTCGACCACCCCGGGCATCGGGCCGGCATCGAGTGGTCAGCTCTCGGCGCTCAGGCCGGGCCTTAGCGCCGAGATGTCGCCACTCGATGGGCGTCCGCGGGCAGATCCAACGCCGACGCCCATCCACTCCTGACGCAACGCCTACCCAACCGGACCGCCCCGGGGCAGAATATGCGGATGGGCAAGCTCACATACCACCTCTCTGCCTCGCTGGACGGCTACATCGCGGACCGGGACGGCAATTTCGACTTCAGCCAGCCGGATGAGGAAGTCCATGCCTTCGTGAACGACCTCCAACGCGATGTAGGCACCTATCTTTTTGGCCGCAACATGTACGAGGTCATGAAGGTCTGGGAAACCTGGGACACCGCGGCGGAGCCTGCTGTGGTGCAGGATTTTGCGCGGATCTGGCACGGAGCTGACAAGGTGGTTTACTCAAGCACCCTCGCAGCCGCCTCCACCGCCCGCACCAGGATCGAGCGGACATTTGATCCGGCGGCGGTCCGCGAACTAAAAGCAGGAACCGAGGGCGGTATCGGTATCGGCGGCCCCATCCTGGCCTCGGCGGCCCTGCAGGCCGGGCTGGTGGACGAATGCAGCCTCTTCGTCTGCCCGTTCGTGGTGGGCGGCGGCAGGAAGTACCTTCCCGATGGCCTGAACCTGCGCCTTGAACTCCTTGAGGAACACGCGTTCGGCAGCGGCACGGTGTACCTCCGCTACCGCGTGCTGCCCTGACCAGTACGGGACGCGCCCGCGGACCACACGCCGCCTCGGTCCGGTCTTCCGGGCCGGTAGGTGCAGAATGGGGGACATGACCCGCATCGCAATCATCGGCGGCCACGGCAAAGTGGCCCTCCACCTGTCCACCCTGCTCACCGGCGAAGGCCACAGCGTCACCTCGATCATCCGCAACCCGGACCATGCCGCCGATGTCGCGGCAACCGGCGCCACGCCGTCGGTCCTGGATATTGAAAACTCGACGACGGCGGAAATCGCCGGGGCGCTCAGGGGACATGACGCGGTGGTCTGGTCCGCCGGCGCCGGCGGCGGCAGCCCGGAGAGGACGTACGCGGTGGACCGCGACGCCGCGATCCGGTCGATGGACGCGGCGGCGGAGGCCGGCGTCGGGCGTTATGTCATGGTCTCCTACCTCGGTGCACGGCGGGAGCACGGAGTGCCGGAGGACCACAGCTTCTTCGCCTATGCGGAGGCCAAAGCGGCGGCGGACGAGTACCTGCGCGGCACGGAGCTGGCGTGGACCATCCTGGGGCCGGGCGCACTGACGGACAAGCCCGGGACCGGACTCATCGAGGTGGATCCGCTGCCGGAGGGCGGCCAGGAAACGTCACGCAGCAACACGGCCAGCGTTGCTGCCGCGGTGCTTGACCTGCCCGAAACCGCCGGGCGGACCATCGAATTCCGCGACGGCACCCTGCCCATCGCCGCGGCGCTCCAGCCCCGGGCCTGAGCGCAGCCCGGGCCTAAGCGGCGGCCCCTACGCTCGCGCCGGGAGTTCCAGGTCGAGGGCATGTGCCTCCACGTAGTCCAGCGCATGCCTGACCGCCCCTACCGTCACGATCGAATCGCCAAGCGGCGACGCCGTGACCCGGGGGACCGTGGCCGTGAAGCGGGGCAGCCGCTCCACGATGCCCGGCAGCAGCACCCCCACCGAATCGGCCACGGCGCCGCCAAGCACCACCTGCTCGGGGTTGGCCATGATGGCCACCGAGGCGATCACCCGCGCCACGCGCTCCGCCAGCCTGTCCATCACCGCGGCGGCGGCGGGGTCACCGGCTGCCGCGGCCGCGAACACCTCACGGGCTTCGACCGTTGGCGGTTCCCCGGGCCGGGCAAACCACTCGCGGGCGAGGTAGGCGATGCCATCGGCGCTGCCCACGCCCTCGATCATGTCCAGGTAGCCCATCTCGCCCGCGGCCCCGCTGTGCCCGTGCAGCAGCCGGCCCGATTCGATGATGCCGGCGCCCATCCGCTCGCTGGCCAGGATGACCACCAGGTCATTGACGCCTACGCCGGATCCCCGCCAGCGTTCACCCAAAGCGGCCAGGTTGGCGTCGTTTTCCAGCAGCACAGTCCAGCCGTGCCGCTCGGCAAGGGCGGTGCGGAGTCCGACGTCGAACTTCCGCCAGAACTGCTTTGTCAGCAGGACGTTGCCGTCCCGGTCCACGGGAGCTGCCAGGCCGGCAGTCACCGCCAGAACAGCGGCGGGGCTGGTTCCTGCCTCAGCCAATGCCTCGCCGCACGCCTGGTTCACCACATCGATCCGCTCGCGGGCCGGAATCTCAGCGCTGCGGAAGGAGCGGCTTGCCTTGCCCACAATGGTTCCGCGCAGGTCTGCCACCACCGCAGTGGTGGTGGCGGCGCCGATGTCGATCCCCACCACAAAGCCTGCCCGGGGGTTCAGCTCGAAGCGCCGGGCCGGCCGGCCCTTCAGTGACCCGGGCTTCAGTGACCCGGCTTTCAGTGACCCGGCCTTCAGTGACCCGGGTTCGCGGCCGGAGTCCAGTTCGCTGATCCACCCGCGGCGGAGCAGGTCTTCGCACACGGCAATCACGGAGGCCCTGGTCAGGCCCGTGGCAGCCATCAGGTCGGTGCCCGTGGCTACCTCCGTGCTCCGCAGGAAGGCCAGGGCGGCGTGGGCATTGACCCGGCGCATCATCTGGGGCGTGGCCGCACCGCCTGCATTCATGTGATCTTGACCTTCCGATGCACGGGACCGATAATTGAAGACGAGTATATTTAGATTCTATCTAAATTGCTTGCCCTGAGCGTAACCACCATCACATGACCACGGCCGAGACCTCCGAAGGATTCCCTTGCCCAACACCGCCACGCTGGCAACCCTGTCCGATTCAGACCGCATGAGCGATCCCAACTGGTGGCGCCAGGCCGCCGTGTACCAGATCTATCCGCGCAGCTTCTCCGACTCGAACGGTGACGGCATCGGTGACATCAAGGGCATCACGGCCAGGGTCCCGTACCTGAAGGAACTGGGGATCGACGCCGTCTGGCTGAGCCCGTTCTACCCCTCGGCCCTCGCTGACGGCGGCTACGACGTGGACGACTACCGCGATGTGGACCCCAAACTCGGCACGCTGGCGGACTTCGACGAAATGGCCGGCGCCCTTCACCAGGCCGGGATCAAGCTCATCGCCGACATTGTGCCCAACCACTCCTCGAACCGGCACGAATGGTTCACGGAGGCCCTCGCTTCGCCGAAGGGCTCCGCTGCCCGCGACCGCTACATCTTCCGCGACGGCAAGGGCCCCAACGGCGAGTTCCCGCCGTCGGACTGGGACTCAGTCTTCGGCGGCCCGGCCTGGGAGCGCATCACGGAGCCGGACGGCACCCCGGGCCAGTGGTACATGCACATCTTCGCCAAGGAACAGCCGGACCTGAACTGGTCCAACCGGGAAGTCCGCGACGACTTCCTGCGGACCCTGCGCTTCTGGTCCGACCGCGGCGTGGACGGCTTCCGCGTGGACGTGGCCCATGCCCTCACCAAGGACCTCACCGAGCCGCTGCTGTCCAAGCTGGAACTGAGCGCCGCCAACACCGGTGTGGACGGTTTCGACGACGGCACGCACCCCTTCTGGGACCGCGACGAAGTGCACGAGATCTACACCGAATGGCGCGAGGTCTTCAACGAATACAACCCGCCGCGCACCGCCGTGGCCGAGGCCTGGGTCCACGCCACCCGGCGCGCCCGCTACGCCAGCCCGGAAGGGCTGGGGCAGGCGTTCAACTTCGATCTCCTCCAGGCTGATTTCGACGCCGAGGAATTCCACGAGATCATCACCCGCAACCTCGCCGAAGCGGCAGCCACCGGCGCCTCCTCCACCTGGGTCTTCTCCAACCACGACGTCGTCCGGCACGCCACCCGGTACGGCCTGCCGCAGTTTTCCAAGGACAAGACCAGGGCCCACGCCAAAGGCCAGGACGGCAAGGACTGGCTGCTGGCCGGCGGCCCGCAGGAGGAGCTGGATGTGGAGCTCGGTGAGCGCCGCGCCCGCGCAGCCAGCCTGCTGATGCTCGCCCTCCCGGGTTCGGCTTACCTTTACCAGGGCGAGGAACTGGGCCTGCAGGAGGTGGCGGACATTCCCGACGCCGAGCGCCAGGACCCCACCTACTTCCGGAACAAGGGTGTTGAGGTGGGCCGGGACGGCTGCCGCGTCCCGCTGCCCTGGAATGTCGAAGGCACGTCCTTCGGCTTCGGCGACGGCGGCGCGCACCTGCCGCAGCCGGACTGGTTTGCCAAGTACGCCGTCGAGGCCGAGGACGGCACGGAAGGATCCACCCTGGAGCTGTACCGGAAGGCCCTGAAGCTGCGCCGGGAACTCCAGGCCGGCGAGGAACTGACCTGGATCCCCACGGCCAACTCCAAGGTCCTGCATTTCAGCCGTCCCGGTGGCTGGCAGTCAGTGACCAACTTCGGGGACCTCGCCGTCGAACTTCCCGCCGGCACCGTCCTGGTCAGCAGCGCGCCGCTGGAAGACGGCAAGCTCGCCGCCAACAGCACGGCCTGGCTGCGCTGACCTTATGCAGGAGCTCATCTACGGCTGCATGGGCCTGGGCGGCAGCTGGTCCGACGAACCGCACGGCACTGACCATGTGGACGAGGCCGCTGCCGCCATCGAGGCCGCGCTGGACGCGGGCATCACCCTCTTTGACCACGCCGACATCTACCGCAAAGGCAAGTCCGAGGCGGTGTTCGGGGAGGTCCTCGCGGCCACGCCGGGCCTCCGCGACCGCATCCGGCTGCAGACGAAGTGCGGGATCCGGCTGGGCGAAAAGGGGATCCCGGGGCACTACGACCTGAGCCGGGACGCCATCCTGGAGCGCGTCGGTGGCAGCCTGGCGAGGCTGCAGACGGACTTCGTGGACGTGCTCCTGCTGCACCGCCCCGATCCGCTGACTGACCTCGCAGAGGTGGCGGACGCCGTCGGGCAGCTCATGGCCGAAGGCAAGGTCCGCGCCCTGGGCGTGTCCAACATGTCCGGCGCGCAGATCGAGGCGCTGCAGGACCGGCTGGAGGTACCCGTCGTGGCCAACCAGCTGGAGATGAGCCTGCTCAAGCGCGCCTGGCTGGAAAGCCAGGTCCTGGTGAACCACGCCGAGTCGCTGGACTACAGCTTCCCGCACGGAACGCTCGAGTACTGCGCCCGCAACGGCGTGACGCTGCAGGCGTATGGTGCGCTGGCCCGGGGACTGTACACCGGTGCGGCGCCGGAAGACCCGACGTCGGCGGAGACCGCCGCGGCAACGCTGGTGGCGGAGCTGGCCGGCAAGTACGGAACGTCCGGCGAAGCGGTGCTGCTGGGCTGGCTGATGAAGCACCCTGCGAAGATTGCGCCGGTGATCGGGACGATCAATCCGGCGCGGATCAAGGCCTGCGCGGATGCCGGCCGGGTGGCCGCGGCGCTGACCCGGAACGAGTGGTACGGGCTGTGGGTCGCCGCCCGGGGGAGCAGCATCCCCTGAGCGGTGGTGCCCGCGCCCGTATTGTTCGTATTGGTCACGCGTTGGTGCCGCCGCTTAGCGCTGGTGGCGCCCTGCCGGATACGGTAGATACATGACGTCAACCATCGCCACCGAGACCGTACGGCCGGAACGCAGTATCCCAGCAGAAATCGCCCGTTCATGGCTCCTGGTGAACGCAATGAAAACCGAACTGTTCGACCAGTCCGCCGCCTCCCGCGCTGATTCGATCATCCTTGATATCGAAGACGCCGTGGACCCGTCACAGAAGGACCAGGCCCGCGGACACGTCATCGACTGGCTCAGCGGCGGCGGCAAGGCATGGGTCCGCATCAACGACGCCACCAGCCCGTTCTGGGCCGACGATCTCGCCGGACTGCGCGGAACCCCCGGCCTGCTCGGCGTCATGCTCGCCAAGACCGAGTCCGCTGACCAGGTGACCGAAAGCTTCCACCGGATGGACGGCAAAACCCCGGTGATCCCGCTGGTGGAATCCGCCGTCGGCATCGAGGAAGCCAACAACATCGCCAAGGCGCAGGGCGCGTTCCGCCTGGCTTTCGGTTCCGGTGACTTCCGCCGCGACACCGGCATGGCCGCCACCGCCGAAGCCATGGCCTACCCGCGCGCCAAGCTGGTGGTCGCCAGCCGCGTCGGTAACCTGCCGGGCCCCATCGACGGGCCCACCGTGGGCACCAACCACCCCATCCTGCGCGAGCAGACCGGCATTACCGTCATGATGGGCATGACCGGAAAGCTTTGCCTGGCGATCGACCAGACCCCGGTGATCAACGAGGTCATCAGCCCCACGCCGTCCGACGTCGCCTGGGCTACCGATTTCATGGCCGACTTCGAGGCCAACGGCCGTGTCATCCGCGACGGCTCCGACCTCCCGCGCCTGGGCCGTGCCGAGAAGATCATGAAGCTCGCCGTGGCCTTCGGAGTCCAGCCGGCGTAGCAACCAATGTTGCGGGGCCCGCTCCATGTTCCTCCGCGCCTGCGGAGCATGCGGGGCGGGCCCCGCAGTATTTGTGGCGGCCTCGCTCGGTAGACTGTCACGGTGCTCAAAGAATTCTGGGAGTCTGCGCCCACCTCATACAAAGTCCTGGTTTTCAGCGCCATGGCCCTCATCGGCGTCGGCCTGACCCTGAACATTGTGGGCAACACCAGCAACAACCGGGACCTGGCCGTGGCATCCCTGGCAGTCATCGGGTTGGGCCTGGTCCTGCACATCGTGGGCATTGTGGTCCGCGGCCAGGCGATCCGGAAGAACCTCAGGCGCTAGCAGCCGCGGCGGCTGCGTTCCTGCCCACATGGCTGCGGGCATGCTCCACGGCCGCCGGCAGGTCCTCGAACAGGTGCTTGTGGTGGCGGAGCGAGCGGATCACCCCAACGTTCGTCACCAACTGCAGGTGATCCGGCCGGACTCCCTTCAGGAGGACCGTGATGCCGCGCAGCTCCAGGGCGGAGATGACCTCCACGAGGGCATGGGCGCCGGTGGCGTCCAGCATCCGGAGCTGGGAGAGCCTGATGATGGCCACCTGGACATCCCGCACCTGGCTGATCTCCTGGAGGATGCGTTCCGCCGCGCCGAAGAACATTGCACCGTCCAGCCGGAACACGGCAATATGCTCGTCACCGTCGGCCCGTGGCCCGGAAATGTCCTCGCGCTGCACACTGCTGAGCGAGGCAAACTTGCGCAGCGTAAAGAGCGCGGCCGCGGCGAGCCCGATCTGGATCGCAACAATCAGATCGAATGCCACCGTGATGAGTGCCGTGAGGATGAAGACCACCGCATCCGGACGTGTTGACCGCAGAATCGCCGTGACCGTCCGCCGCGAAACCATCCGCGTCGCGGTCACCATCAGCACACCTCCCAGGGCGGCCAGCGGAATCTGACTTACCAGCCCGGCGGCCAGGTAGACGATTGCCAGGAGCACTACCGCATGCACCACCGCGGACAGACGCGTCCTGGCGCCTGAGCGCACGTTCACGGCGGTCCGGGCGATGGCGCCGGTGGCAGGCATCCCGCCAAATAATCCTGCGGCGATCGAGGCCAGTCCCTGCCCGGTGAGTTCGCGGTCAGGGCTGTAGGCGCCAGTGGGAGTTCCGTCCGGTCCCGCCATGCCGCCAGCCACACGGGCGGACAGCAGCGATTCGATGGCCGCGAGGGCTGCAATCGCGACGGCGGGCATCGCCAAAGCGCCCAGGGAAGCGACGTCCATGGCCGGCAGGGCGGGGGAGGGCAGGGAGTGCGGCAGCGCGCCGATCCGGGGAACGTCCAGCCCCAGCAGTTCGGCAGCCACAGCAGCCAGGATCACCGCCAGCAGGCTGGCCGGCAGTGCACGGACAAACCGCTGGATGATGACCATCACGACGGCGACGCCCGCCACGAGTGCCAGCGTCAGCAGGACGGTGGGGGACTCCGCCCGGGAGGCTGCTTCGATGGCTGCCAGCAGGGTGTTGTGGCCCGGCGTCCCGGCCGTGCCGGTGGCCAGTGGAACCTGCTGGAGGAAAATGATGGCGGCAATGCCCAGCGTGAAGCCTTCCACCACGGGCCACGGGATGAAGGCCACCGCCTTGCCCAGCCCGCTGAGGCCCAGGATGCAGACCATCATCCCGGCCATCAGTGACACCAAGGCCACACTCGCGGTCCCGTGCACCGCCACCACGGGAGCCAGCACCACCACCATGGCCCCCGTGGGTCCCGAAACCTGGACATGGGAGCCGCCCATCACCGCAGCCACCAGCCCGGCCACGATCGCGGTGATGAGGCCGGCCTCGGCGCCCACCCCCGAGCTCACCCCGAAGGCGAGGGCCAGCGGCAGCGCCACGATGCCCACTGTGATCCCGGCCAGCAGGTCTGACCGCCAGGACTGCCGGAGCCCGGCGTAGTCCGCCCGGGAGGGCAGGAACCGGGTCAGTGCCGTGGAACCGGACCGCAGGGCCGTGCTCACGGGGCTGACTCCGCCGGAAGGTGCCCGGCAGGCAGTTCCCGCGCGAGCCTGAATTGTTCGTTGGAGTCAGCAAGGCTGTCCAGCAGGAAGGTGCGGGCGATGGAAAGGAGCTCCGAAATGCCCGGGTGCGCCAGCCGGTAGGTCACGGCGTTGGCCGTCCGGACCGATGTCACTACTTTGTGCTTGCGCAGGGTAGCGAGGTGCTGGGAAAGGTGGGAGGCCTCCAGTCCGGTTTCGGCGAGCAGGTAGCTGACCGGGGCGGTGTTCTCCGGAGCCGCAGCCAGCAGTTCCAGGATCCTGATCCGCGCAGGGTGCGCCAGCGCCTTGAAGAGGTTGGCTTTGATCTCGTACAGCGGAGCCTGGGCGGGGGACAACATGGCGTGCGCTCCTTTGCGGCATCTCACGACTGGGCGTCATGAACGGTCACTTGATGGAATGATGAATCCATCATATCAGGACGACACAAGGCCCCTCGGCGGCAGCCCTAAGGATAGGCTTGGAGCCATGACTATCAATCCGGACCTGCAGGGCCGCAGCTACCCTGCCGCAGAGGTGTACGACGTCGGCCGCGAGAAAATCCGCGAGTTCGCCCGCGCGGTCAAGGCCACCCACCCCGCCCACTTCGACGTCGAAGCCGCCAAGGCCCTGGGCCACCGGGACCTGGTTGCGCCGCCCACCTTCGCCATCATCATTGCCCAGCGCGCAGACGCCCAGCTGATCGAGGATCCGGAAGCCGGCATCGACTTCTCCCGTGTTGTCCACGCCGACCAGCGCTTCATCCACCACCGCCCCATCATCGCCGGCGATCGGCTCGTCGCCGAACTCCACGTTGACGGCGTCCGCGCCATGGGCGGCGGGGCCATGATCACCACCCGCGCCGAAATCTTCGCCGTATCCGACGGCGGCGGCGCCGAAGGCCGCGAGCCGGTCACCACCACCACCTCATCCATCCTGGTCCGCGGAGAGGGACAGTAACCATGAGTCACACTTTCAACGAACTCACGGCCGGCCAGGACATCGGCAGCCGCACCGTCGAGGTCACCCGCACCGACCTGGTCAAGTACGCCGGTGCCTCCGGGGACTTCAACCCCATCCACTGGAACGAAGCCTTCGCCACCGGAGTGGGGCTGCCGGGTGTCATCGCCCATGGCATGTTCACCATGGGTGCCGCGGTGCAGCTGGTGAGCGACTGGGCAGGCGACCCCGCCGCCGTCGTCGATTTCCAGACGCGCTTCACCAAGCCCGTTCCGGTCACGGACACCACGGGCACCCCGGAGCCCGGGGCCACCATCGAGGTCAGCGGCGCCATTGGAAAGCTCGACGCCGATGCCGGCACCGCACGCATCGACCTCACCGTTACCTCGGCGGGCCAGAAAGTGCTGATGAAGGCCCAGGCCGTCGTCAGGGTGTCCTGAGCCGCGGCGGGTCCCTGACCACCCCGGCGGCCACCGCTGCCGAGGTCACCCGCTGGCGCAACGCCGTGGTCGTGGCCTACGGCGCCAGCGGACTGGCCTTCGCCTCCTGGGTGTCACGGCTCCCGGCCATCCGCGACGGCCTGGACCTGACCCCCGGCAACGTGGGGCTGCTCCTGCTCTGCATGACGCTGGGCTCATTCCTGTCCGTATCCGCCTCCGGGCTGATTGTGCTGCGGCTGGGCTCCAAGCTGACCATCCGGACCGGCAGCCTCATGGTGGGCGCCGGGCTGGTCATCACCGGCTTCGGTACGTCCGTGCTGGCCAATCCCTTGGCAGTAGCCGCGGGCCTGGCAGTCATCGGCCTCGGCACGGCCAGCTGGAACACGGCGTCCAACGTGGAGGGCGCGGCCGTCGAACGGGCCGTGGGCCGGCACATCATGCCGCGTCTCCACGGGGCCTTCAGCCTGGGCACCGTGGCAGGCGCCGGGCTGGGCGCGTGGGCGGCGGCAGCATCGCTTCCGGTGTTCTGGCACCTCGCGGCGGCGGGCGCCGTGGTGGCGGTTTCGGTCACGACGGCGGCAGCATGGTTCCGCGCCGATGTCACCCCGGTGGCCGGCGAACGCACTTACGTTCCGGACAACTTCGAGGACCCCTCCACGGGCCCCATCGCCATCATCACCCCGGGCGCCCGGCCCCTGGAAGGCCCGGATGTTCCGCCCGTCCCGCTGGACAACAAACGCAAGATCGCCGAAGCGTGGCGGGACCGGCGCACGCTCCTGCTCGGCGTGATGGTGCTCGGACTTGCCCTCGCAGAAGGTGCTGCCGGCGACTGGGTAGCTCTGGCCCTTGCGGACGGGCATGGCCAGTCGGACGCCGCCGGAGCCGCCGGTTATGGGTTGTTCGTCACCTTTATGACCATCGGCCGGTTCGCCGGGACGCTGGTGCTGGACCGGTTCGGCCGGGTCCCGGTGATGCGCTGGTGCGCGGCGCTGGCCGTGTTCGGGCTTGGCCTGTTTGTGTTTGCCCCGGTGCCCTGGCTCGCGTACGTTGCCCTGGCAATTTGGGGGCTGGGTGCGTCGCTGGGATTCCCGGTGGGGATGTCCGCCGCGGCGGATGAGCCCGCCAAAGCAGCGGCCCGCGTCTCCGTGGTCTCAACCATCGGATACGGGGCGTTCCTGTGCGGTCCGCCGCTGCTGGGTCTGCTGGCTGAACACGTGGGCATCCTGCACTCGCTGCTGTCCGTGATGGTGATGCTGGTGGTCAGTTTCCTCCTCTCGCCGGTGGCCCGCAAAGTAGCGCAGGCGCCACTGCGTTAAGCTGGGACGGTGACCCAAACACTGCTCTCCCACCTGACCACGTCCGCCGTCGGAGGCCCTGCCGGGACGTTCATCGAGGCCCGCACCGAGGCTGAGATCATCGACGCCGTCCGCTCCGCCGATGCAGCGGGCGAGCCGGTGCTGATCATCGGCGGCGGGTCCAACCTGTTGATTTCCGACGACGGGTTCCCCGGAACCGTGGTCAAAATCGCCTCGGAGGGGTTCACCGTCGACGCCGAAGACTCCTGCGGCGGGGTTGCCGTGGTGGTGCAGGCCGGCCACAACTGGGACGCTTTGGTGGAACACGCGGTCCTGCATGCCTGGTCCGGCATCGAGGCGCTGGCCGGAATTCCGGGCCTGACCGGAGCCACGCCCGTCCAGAACGTCGGGGCCTACGGCTCCGAAGTCTCCCAGACCATCGCGGCCGTGCGCACCTGGGACCGGACCCGGAACGCCGTACAGACCTTTACCAACTCCGAGCTGAAGTTCGGGTACCGGGATTCCATCCTCAAGCAGACCACCGTCAACGGCTCGCCCCGCTACGTGGTGCTCACCGTGGAGTTCCAGCTGCCGCTGGGCCGGATGAGCGCTCCCCTCCGCTACGCCGAACTGGCCCGCTCGCTGGGCGTGGAACAGGGCCAGCGCGCCTACGCCAACGATGTCCGCCGCGAAGTGCTCCGGCTGCGCAAATCCAAAGGGATGGTGTGGGACGCAGCGGACCGGGACACCTATTCCACCGGCTCGTTCTTCACGAACCCCATTGTTTCCGCGGACGTGGCGGCAGGACTGCCGGACGCAGCCCCCAAGTACCCAGCCGGTGAAGACGGGCTGATGAAGCTGTCCGCAGCCTGGCTCATCGATCAGGCCGGATTCGGCAAAGGCTACGGGCTGGAGGATGCCAGCGCGTCCGGCGGGCGGGCTTCGCTCTCCACCAAACACTCCCTGGCCATCACCAACCGAGGCTCAGCCAGCGCCAAGGACATCCTTGCGATCGCACGCGAGGTGCGGGCCGGCGTCGTCGAACGGTTTGGCATTGAGCTGCACCCGGAACCACTGCTGATCGGGCTGACGCTCTAACGACGACGACGACGACGACGACGGCGGCGCGGCGGCGGACCACGTCGGACCACGGCAGGCGGCGGCCATCGGCGGACCACGGCAGGCGTACGGCAGGTTTCTGGCGGGGAGTGGCGGAGGAAGGAGTGGGCGGCATGGCGGCGGAGCGCATCAACCCGAAGCTCATCACCCCGAGGCTCATGGGCCGGCTCCGTCTCGCCTCCCAGGGGCTTCTCGGCCCTGGCCTGGGCTCCGTCCCGGAGGCGGTCCGCTGGATGACGGCCTCGCAGGCGCAGGACCTGCAGGCGGCGCTGTGGGCGGTGGGTCTGCGGGTTCCGGGGTCTGGCCTGAGCGAGGTCAGGGCCGCGCTGGACAACGGCAGCGTGGTCCGCTCCTGGCCGATGCGCGGAACGCTGCACCTGGTGGCACCTGAGGATCTGCGGTGGATGCTGGACCTCACCGCCGAACGCCTTACCCGCAGCATCGCCGGCAGGCACCGGGAGCTGGACATCGCGTGGACGGACATCGAAAAGTGCCGCGACGCCGCCCTGGCGCAGTTGGCCGGTGGCGGTGCTTTGAGCAGGACAGAGCTCTTCGCCGTCTTTGAGGCGGCAGGGCAGCCCACCACCGGCCAACGCGGGATCCATATTTTGGGAACGCTGTGCCGGCACGCCTGGCTGGTCCAGGGACCCCTATCCGGAAACCAGCAGCTGATCGTGGCCTTCGATGACTGGATCCCGGAATCGCGTGCACTTGAGCGGCAGGAGGCGATCGCCGAGTTCATGCTGCGCTATTTGCGGAGCCATGGCCCGGCCACCCTCCGCGACTTCGCCTGGTGGACCCAGCTTCCGCTGACCGAGGTACGGGCCGCCTTTGAACAGATCAGGGGCCAGCTGGTGGAGCTGGAGTCCGGCGATTCCAGCTATTGGCTGTCACCGGAGACTGCAGCTCTGCTCGACGACGGCGTGCCGGGCCAGCGCTCGGTCCACCTGCTCCCGGGCTTCGACGAGTTCCTGCTCGGCTACCAGGACCGGAGCCTTGTCCTGGCGCCGGAGCATGGCAGCAGGATCGTGCCCGGCGGCAACGGCGTGTTCAAGAAGACAGTGGTGGCCGGGGGAGAGGTGATCGGCACGTGGGGCCGCGCAGGCACCAGCCGGAGCGCCGGCGTCGTGCCTGAACTCTTTGACGGCACCAGGCCGCTCGGCCCGGCCGGGCAGGCTGCCTTCAGCAGAGCCGCCGGCCGCTACCTCGCGTTCCTTACCACCTGACCCCCACTGCGTGGTGCTGCCGGAGGGGTCAGAGGTTCCCGGTGGCGATGTTGAGCATGCGGCGCAGCGGCTCAGCAGCACCCCAGAGGAGCTGGTCACCCACGGTGAAGGCGCTGATGTACTGCGGGCCCATCTCCATCTTGCGGATGCGGCCTACGGGGATGTCCAGGGTGCCGGAGGCGGCCACGGGGGTCAGCCCGGCCATGGAGGCTTCCTTGGTGTTGGGGATGACTTTGGCCCACTCGTTGTCATCGGCGAGCAGCTTTTCGATCTCGGCCACCGAGAGGTCCTCGCGGAGCTTCAACGTCAACGCCTGTGAGTGGGAGCGCATGGCGCCGATCCGGATGCAGAGCCCGTCCATGATCACGTGGTTCTCGGCCGAGGTGCCCAGGATCTTGTTGGTCTCAACCCCGGCCTTCCACTCTTCCTTGGACTGTCCGTTGCCCAGGTCCGCATCGATCCAGGGGATCAGGGAGCCGGCCAGCGGCACGCCGAACTGGGTGGCATCGATGCTGGTGCGCTGGTGGGCCAGGACCTTGCGGTCGATTTCGAGGATGGCCGACGCCGGATCGTCCAGTTCGGAGCTGACCTCGGCGTTGAGCGTGCCGAACTGGCTGAGCAGTTCGCGCATGTGCCGGGCGCCGCCGCCGGAGGCCGCCTGGTAGGTCATGGAGGTGCCCCACTCGACCAGGCCGTTCTTGAACAGTCCGCCCAGGCCCATCAGCATGCAGGACACGGTGCAGTTGCCGCCGATGAAGTCCTTGGTGCCGTTGACCAGGCCCTTGTCGATGACATCGCGGTTGATCGGGTCGAGCACGATGATCGAATCGTCGTTCATGCGCAGTGTGGAGGCGGCGTCAATCCAGAGGCCGTCCCAGCCGCGGCCGCGCAGCTCAGTGTGCACCCGTTTGGTGTAGTCCCCGCCCTGGGCGGTGACAATAATGGGCAGCTTCGCCAGGGTGTCGACGTCGAACGCGTCCTCGAGCGTGCCGGCGCTGCCTTCTGCTGTTCCAGCAAGTGTCGGCGCGGCACCTCCCGCGTTGGAAGTGGAGAAGAACACCGGGTTGATGTTGGCGAAGTCGCCCTCGTCCTGCATGCGCTGCATCAGGACGGAGCCGACCATGCCGCGCCATCCGACCAGGCCGACGGAGGGGGTAGCTGCTGTAGTCATTCGTACAGTTTAGACTTCGGAACCGGCAGGGCGCAGTCGGTTACGTCACGCCCGGTTACGTCACGCCGGCCGGTCACTGGGAGACATGCCCTGCTCCCGGGTCAGGCGCATTCCGTTCTTTCCTCAGCTTCTTGGCCCGGTACTCGTCCCGTGCCATGCCGAAGGTGTACCAGGCGCCAAAGCCGCCGAGTGCGGTGAGGAACAAGGCGCCCCACAGGGGCGGCTCGCCGTTGCCCAGGGGCAACATAAGGATGACCAGGGAAAGGATGACCAGAAGCCCCATCACCGCGGTGAGGATTCCCATGCCCCACCATGATCTGACCTGCACTTGTCCGCGCCCGGGAGAAAATCCGATCTCATCGCCGGGGTAGCTGTGCAGTTCGCCGGTGTTGGTTCGCCGAAGGACGCGCTTCTCTCCCCGGGCGAGCGCCGCCTTGTGGTCGGCATATACTTCGTCGTTGCGGCGTTCACGGTCGCGGTCAAAGGTCATGGTCAGTCCTGACGGATGGTGCGGATCTGGTCAAGCAGGGCAGCGTCGTCGAGGCCCGTGGTTTCAACAATGTCCTTCTTCTGCGCGTTGGCGGTGCCAATGGTCCATGTTCCGTCACCGCCGTTTTTCACGTAGAGGGTCTGCCCTGTGGGCTCCTCGCGGCGGCGGATGGTAGCCCCGCCCTGTGGGTTAGTGTGCAGGTGCTGCCTGACGATCATGAAATTAGCCTCGGCAGCGGTGACATCAGGTCTCTGCGCCATGGCCCACCAGGTGAAGTAGGCACGCGGCTGGAACAGCAGGTGGATGTCCTCAGTTTCCATGGCGATCACGCTGTCGCCTCCTTCCGCGGTGAGCAGCGAGATCTCCATGCGGCGGGTGGCGGAAGAGAGGACCGTGGCAACTGCGGCAGTGGGTCCTGCCACCGCGAGAAGCCCGTCGCTTTCGGCCGTTGCCAGGCCGCGGGCAACGAGGGAGGATGCGCCTGCGCTCACCATGTTTGTATCGCTGAGGTACTCGTCTACCCGCAAGGCCTGGGCGCTGAGTACTCCTGCGTCACCGCCCCGCAGGCTCGCCAGGGTGGTCATCTCGGCAAATCCATAACCGATGGCGTCGGGTGTGGCTTCTGTAGCTGTTGTTTCAGTCATCGTCAGTATCTTTCTTTGTGTGCTCAGAATCCGAAGAAGTCGCCGACATTTTCGGCCGCGTCCCCGGCACCTTCCCAAGCCGCCTGGGCGCCGTCGGCGATGGATACGCCGATGGCATTGACTGTCTCTTTGACTATCGGAACATTGTCGTAAATAGCCAGGGCACCCGAGGCCACCATGGCCGCCGTTCCAATGGGTGGCGGGGCGAAGCTTGCCACGCCCAGGCCTGCCTTGATGCCGGAGTAAAGGGCGGCGCCTCCGTCACCTTCCTTGATGTTGTTGGCGGTGTCCATCAGGTCAAGGCCAACGCCTAGAACGCCGAGGGCTTTCCCGCCGAACTCAAAGAATGTTGCTGCCCGCCCGCCATCGGCGAGATTCAGGGCTGTATCCCACCTGCCGTCGAACAGTTCAGAGGACGTGTTGAAATACTGGCTCAGCATGTTGGAGTCTTGAAATGCCTTTGCCACGTCGCGGAAGTCCTTGGAGAAGAACTCGGCGAAGTTGTCTGCCTTATTGATGAAGGCTGTGAGATCGAAGAGACCGGCCCGGAGATTCGGGAACGCTTTGGTGAGGGCATAAATATCCCAGCCATCGCGGAACGGGGAATCCGGGTCGGTCAGCCAGTCCGGGCCCCAGGGGTTGTTGCTTCCCTGCCCCGGGATTGGCTCGAGCGCGCCCGGCACCCCCGCGCCCCGTCCGCCTGTACCGGAGCCGCCTGCACCACCGGTGTTGCTCGCCTTATCCTGCTCGTTGGCGTCCTCCAGCAGCTTCTTGGACTGCTGTTTGAGCGCAGCGGCCGCCTGCTGGATCAATGCCCGGTGGCTGCCGTTCCAGTCGGAACGGAACATGGCAGCATCCTGGCCCTTCCATGAAGGGTTGTTGTTGATCTGGTTGCCCAGCAGGGTTGACTGCTGCAGCAGGGTGTCCGACGCCTTGCCGAACTGCTGCGCGAGCGTCCGGAGCTCGGCGACGTCGGCGCCCCATATGTTTCCTGCCACAAGGCATCATCCCCCAAATGTCTGTGCAGCAATTGTTTTTTCTTCAGGCTGCCTGCATAACTCTAGTGGCGGAGCAGCGGGCCCGCGATGGGCTGTGCTCCCCATGTGCCGCCAAGAAGGTCAGCGGGGGCCGGACTCCTCCAACACGGCAGCTTTGCGCGCCCGCAACGCGAAGAACGCGCCGAAGGCGAAGACCTGGGTCACCACCACCAGCACGATGGCGCCGGCGATCTTGTTGCCGCCAAGGATCATGGTCAGTCCCACGATCGCGGACAGGAGTGCAAGCAGGGGCAGCAGCATGTAGCCCAGCACGAACAGTGTTTCCGGTTTTTTCAGCATCTCAGCCCTGTGTCCTGACCCATTTGGTAAACCTGTAGCGTGTTCCGTTGGCTGCCGTCAGCCAGCCGTCCGGCGGGACCGAGGAGGCCGCCTCCCACGTCTCATCGAGCTCCGGAGCGTACGTGTCGCCGTCGGCCTCCACATCAATGGTGGTGACCACAGCAACATTGGCGAGATCGGTGGACTGCCGGAAAACTTCGCCGCCGCCGAGGATCCACACGGTTTCGCCGCCGTCCACAAACTGTGACTCAAGGAGTGCATCATCAAGGGAGGGGACCACGACGGCGCCCTCCGCTTCGGGCGTGCCGCCCCAGTTTTTCTGCCGGGTGATGACGATGTTGGTCCGGTCGGGGAGCGGACGGTACTTGGCGGGGAAGGACAGCCAGGTCTTCCGGCCCATGATCACCGGGTGGCCCTTGGTGAGCCGGCTGAAGTGTGCCAGGTCCTCGGGCAGGTTCCACGGCATGGCGCCGTCCTTGCCGATCACGCCGCCGGAAGTCTGGGCCCACACGAGGCCCACGCCGGTGACCGTGGTGGCGATCTCCGCCGTGAAGGCCTGGGGGTCTGCGGTGTTCTCGGTGCTCATACGGCGATCGGAGCCTTAATCGTGGGGTGGTGACGGTAGTTCAGCACTTGGAAATCTTCGAGGGTGTAGTCGAAGATCGATTCCGGCTTACGGGTGATCCTCAGCTGCGGGTAGTCATACGGTTCACGGTCCAGCTGTTTGAGGACCTGGTCCATGTGGTTCTCGTAGATGTGGACGTCACCGCCAGTCCAGATGAACTCGCCCGGTTCCAGGCCGGCCTGCTGGGCGAGCATGCAGGTGAGCAGCGCATAGGACGCGATGTTGAACGGCACGCCGAGGAACATGTCCGCTGAACGCTGGTACAGCTGGCAGGAGAGTTTGCCGTCCGCCACGTAGAACTGGAAGAACGCATGGCAGGGCGGCAGGGCCATGTCCTGCAGCTCAGAGACGTTCCAGGCGGACACAATGTGCCGGCGCGAATCCGGGTTGGCCTTGAGGTTCTCCACCAGTTCCGCGATCTGGTCGATATGGCCGCCGTCAGGCGTGGGCCAGTTGCGCCATTGGACGCCATAAACGGGCCCGAGATCGCCGTCCACGTCAGCCCATTCGTTCCAGATGGTGACGCCCTGGTCCTGCATCCACTGCACGTTGGACTCGCCGCGCAGGAACCAGAGCAGCTCCACTGCCACGGACTTGAAATGTACGCGTTTGGTGGTGATCAGCGGGAAGCTCTTGGCGAGGTCGAACCGGATCTGGCGGCCGAAAACGCTGGTGGTGCCGGTTCCGGTGCGGTCTGATTTGTGCGTGCCATGGGCCAGTACGTCGCGGAGGAGGTCTTCATAAGGCGTCGGTATGCTCACGCCTCAAGTCTACCGGGGGCGGCCCGGAACGCTTGGAAGCACCTAGTCATCAAACGGCTTGAACTGCTCCACCGCCACGATCCGGTTCTTCCGGCCCGCCGCCACGTGGCACACCAGCATCTCGCCGGGACTCAGGTACGGGTCCGAAGTAGGCAGGAGGGCCCGCAGCCGTGGCGGCATGTGCTTGCCTAACTGGTTGAGGACAGTGGGCAGGGCAGGCCGGTGCGTGCAGACGGCCACAGCCTGCTGCTTTTCCAGCAGGGAGGCGATCACCGCTGCTGTTTTCTTGGGCGTCCTGGCATGGCGGTGTTCGGTCAGCGCATCCACCAGCTTGACCTTCGCTCCGGCCGCCCGCGCATAGGGAGCCACCGTGGACACACATCGCCGCCAAGGGCTGGTGACTACTCGCGGTGGCCACCATGCCTGAAGCAGCCTGCCCACCGCCTGGGCCTGCCTGACCCCGGTAACCGCCAGCGGCCGTTCACCCTCGGCCTTGGACCAGGACGAGCGGGGCTTGGCCTTCGCATGGCGCAACACAATAAACGGCCAGGTATCGAGTTCACCTTTTTGGTGTGCGGCCTGCAGAAACTCCAACGGGACGACGTCGGAACGGTTGGACAGCAGCCCCGCCGCCTTTTCGGGGGAGCACCACATGATGCTGTCCACCTCCTTGCCATCGGGAAGGAGCCTGGCGCCGTTGGCATGGACGGCCCAGTAGTGGACCACCTTCAGCCCGGACGCTACATGGTAATGGATGGGGGGCAGGGGGATGCCGAGGGACGCGGAAAGGCCGATCTCTTCCATCACCTCGCGCGCCGCGCACTCCGGGAGCGTCTCGCCGTCGTCGATTTTGCCTTTGGGCCAGGACCAGTCGTCGTACCGCGGGCGGTGGATCAGCAGGACCTCAAGACCGTTCGAGGTGACACGCCAAGGCACCGCTCCCGCGGCGACAACCGCAACAGCCTCCCCGGGATGGTCTGTCTGGTCTGCTACCAGGGTGTCGCTTGCCAACGCCGCAGCCCTACCGCCGGCTCAGGCTGCGCTGGCGGGGGCGCGATGCCAGCAGCCAGGACTGGATGTCATCCAGCGGCGTGCCATCATCCGCAACGTGGTGGCGGGCCCAGAGGCCCTGGTTGTCCAGGTGCCAGCTGGCGGTCTCCGGATCCATGTACCGCCGCAGGAGGTCCAGGACGTAGTTGATGTCGTCCGTGTTGGACAGCTGGACCAGGGCTTCAACCCGGCGGTCCAGGTTCCGGTGCATCATGTCGGCCGAGCCGATGTAGACCACGGGGTCCGCGCCGTTGGCGAAAGCGAACACCCGGGAGTGTTCCAGGAAACGGCCCAGCACCGAGCGTACGGTGATGTTCTCGCTGAGGCCCGGAACGCCGGGACGCAAGGAGCAGATGCCACGCACAATGATGTCCACCTTCACCCCGGCCTGGGACGCGCGGTAGAGGGAATCGATGATTGCCTCATCCACCATGGAGTTGACCTTGATCTGGACCCTCGCGGCCAATCCTGCGCGGGCGTTGCGGATCTCAGTCTCGATCCGGTCAATCAGCCCCGAGCGGACGGAACGCGGAGCAACCAGCAGGCGCTTGAACGTGGACTTGGGGGCGTAGCCGGAGAGCTGGTTGAAGAGCTTGGACAGGTCCTCGCCCACCTGCTCGTTGGCGGTCAGCAGGCCAAGGTCCTCGTAGTAGCGGGCCGTGCGGGGGTGGTAGTTGCCGGTACCGATGTGGCAGTAGCGGCGCAGGCCGTCCACTTCCTGGCGGACCACGAGCGAAAGCTTACAGTGCGTTTTCAGGCCCACGATCCCGTACACCACGTGGACGCCGGCCTGCTCGAGCTTGCGGGCCCAGGAGATGTTGGCCTGCTCATCGAACCTGGCTTTGATCTCCACGAGGGCCAGCACCTGCTTGCCGGCCTCGGCGGCGTCGATCAGGGCGTCAACAATGGGGGAGTCACCCGAGGTCCGGTACAGGGTCTGCTTGATGGCCTGGACCTTGGGGTCCGCGGCGGCCTGTTCCAGGAACGCCTGCACCGAGGTGGAGAACGAATCGTAGGGGTGGTGCAGCAGGATGTCGCGGCGGCGCATGGCCGAGAAGACGTTGGCAGCCTTGGAGGTCTCGGACTCGTTGAGGTACCGGGACGTGTGCGGCATGTGCTTGGGGTAGTGAAGATCCGCCCGGTCAATGCCTGCGATGACTGACAGCCCCCGGAGGTCCAGCGGAGCCGGGAGCGAGTACACCTCGGACTCTTCCACCCCAAGCTCACGGATCAGCAGGGCCCGGATGTTGGGGTTGATGTCATTCGTTACTTCAAGGCGGACAGGAGGCCCGAACCGGCGGCGCAGCAGTTCCTTCTCCAGGGCCTGGAGGAGGTTCTCGGCGTCGTCCTCCTCCACTTCCAGATCCTCATTGCGGGTGACGCGGAAGATGTGGTGCTCCAGGACTTCCATCCCGGCGAAGAGCTTGTCCAGGTGGACGGCAATGACTTCCTCGAGGGCGATGAACCGCGCCACACGGCCCGCCACGGCACCGGCACGCGGGCCGTCGATGGAGATCAGGCGGGGCAGCTGGTCCGGAACCTTGACGCGGGCGAAGAGTTCCTTATCGCTCACCGGGTTGCGGACCACCACGGCAAGGTTCAGTGAGAGACCAGAGATGTAAGGGAAGGGGTGTGCCGGGTCCACAGCCAGAGGCGTCAGGATCGGGAACACTTTCTCGGCAAACATGGCACTGAGCTGCTGCTTGGCGGCGTCGTCCAGTTCGTCCCAGTGCATCAGGTGGATGTGCTCGTAGGCCAGGGCCGGGCGGATCTGCTCCGCGTAGACCTGGGCATGGCGCTGCTGGAGCCGGTGGGCTTCGTCGCCGATCTCTTCGAGTACTTCCACGGGGCTCAGGCCCGCGGGGGATGGCACAGCCAGCCCGGTGGCGATGCGACGCTTCAGGCCGGCCACCCGGACCATAAAGAACTCGTCAAGGTTTGACGCAAAGATGGAGAGGAACGCAACGCGCTCCAGGAGGTGGAGCGTCGGATCCTCAGCGAGCTCCAGCACGCGGGAATTGAAGGCGAGCCAGCTCAGCTCCCGGTCCAGGAACCGGTCAGGGCGGATGTCACCTTCGGGCACAAGGTTCGGCGCGAACTCGGGGATGTCGATCCGGTCCTGCGTTGCGCGCGACGCCGGGACTTCGGACGAACCGAAGCGGGCCCGCACTGGCACTGAAGCGCCCTCGGACGTGACTGTTCCGGCGGGTTCCGGGTTCATGGTCTCTCCTTGTCGGCTGGCGCTTGATTCCTGGGCGCGTGATGCTGGCCTGATGCCTGCGCGGTTCTCTACCAACCTTACAATCATTCGCCGGTGTGAAGCCTTGAATACCGCCCCGGCGAACCCGTTCGTCCGGCGAGTGGGCTAACTCACGGTGCCGCCTTGAGCTGGTGCTCAACGTCGGCCAGCGGCCCATACATCACGTCCATGTCCCAGCGGGTAAAGCCCAGCCCGCGGTACAGCGAGACGGCGGCTGCATTGTCGGCGTCCGTGTACAGCATGACCGCGTGCAGGCCGAGCTTCTGCAGGTGCCTGATTCCGGCCACCGTGAGGGCTTTACCCAGGCCCATGCCCTGGGCCGCCGGCGTCACGCCCACCGCATAGACCTCGCCGATTGCCGGGTGCTCGCCATGGCGGGGGTGCACCTTGGTCCAGTGGAATCCCAGCAGTTTGCCGCCGGCGTCCACGGCCAGAAGGAAGCCGGCCGGATCGAACCAGTCCTCAGCCATCCGGGCTTCCAGGTCCCCGCGGGTCATGGAGCCCTGCTCCGGGTGGTGGGCAAACGCGGCACGGTTGGCTGCAAGCCAGCTGTCCTCGTCCTGGCCGGGAACGAACGCACGCAGCGTCACGCCGTCCGGAAGGCCGGCGTCGGGAAGTTCTGCTGTGGCGGTGGTCAGCCGCATCTTCCACAGTTCGCGCACGGGACCGAAGCCATAGCGGGCGGCGAGGTCCGCCGCTGCCTCATGGTTGCCGTGGGACCACGCCTTCAGCCCGGCCAGGCCCCGCTCGGATTTCAGCGCGCCCACCAGACGGTCCGCTACGCCCTGGTTCCGGTAGCTGGGATGGACGGCGATCTCCAGCACGCCGCTGCGGTCCGGTTCCCCAACCACAACAGCGAACCCTGCCAGGTCCTGGCCGGAGGATGGGTCAGAATCTTCGTCCGGGGCGTAAAGGGCAAGAGTCAGGAGGGGGTGTCCCGCCGTGTCACCGGCGCGGAGCATGATCACCGTTTGCTCGGACAGCGAAGGGTTGCCGTCGGATTCCTCGGCGGCAGCGAGGAGCGCCAGGCAGTCCTTCAGCAGTTGCTCGTCCACGCCGCCGTGGACAACGAGGACGGGCCATTTCTCCGTATGCGCAGGACTCATGAGGCTAGGCTATACGCCCCGGCCCGGAGGCAGCCGATTTTGCCGCCGGCGGGATCCGCCCGTATAGTCGTTATCTCACCCGGCAGCACCGGCCGGAAACGAGGGGGATCCACCAGTGGGGTGGCCTCGATACGTTCGACCCGTATGTCCTCCACCAAAAAGGCAAACGCCAAAGCAACAGCCCCGGACCAATGGTCCGGGGCTGTTGCTTTCTGCAATGACGGGTGGCTTCAGGCCTCGGTCAGCTCGTCTTCCTGCTGCCGGACCAGGGTCAGGCGGTAGCCCACATTGCGGACGGTGCTGATCAGGTTTTCGTGATCGGCGCCGAGCTTGGCGCGCAGCCGCCGGACGTGGACGTCAACGGTGCGTGTGCCGCCGTAGTAGTCGTAGCCCCACACTTCGGTCAGCAGCTGCTGGCGGGTGAAAACGCGGCCGGGGTGCTGCGCCAGGTACTTGAGGAGTTCGAATTCCTTAAACGTCAGGTTCAGGGGGGCACCGTTGACGCGGGCGGTGTAGCTCGCTTCATCAATGACGACTCCGGCCGCGCGGATTTCGCTGGGGGTGTCGTCCTTGTCCGGAACGGCACGCGCCACCGAAAGCCTGATCCGGGCTTCCACCTCGGCAGGGCCGGCTGAATCGAGCACGATGTCGTCCACTGCCCAGGCCGAGGAAACAGCGGCCATGCCGCCCTCGGTCAGGATCAGGACCAGGGGAGCACTGAGGCCGGTGGCTTTGAGGAGTTGCGTCAGGGAGCGTGCCCCCACCAGGTCTTTGCGGGCGTCCAGCAGGACAATATCGCAAGGGTCTGTTTCGAGCAGCGCGGTGGGCTCAGCGGCGAGGATGTGCACGCGGTGGTTCAGCAATTCAAGGGCAGGCAGAATGTCAACCGATGAGCCGGTGCTGTTCGTCAAGAGCAGGATGTGCGACATTGTTCCTCCATGGGGCGTCCGCGCATCTTTGGGCGACTGAACCGGGTTTTCACCGGCCGGTACTGTCTCACTGCTGCTGTCTGGGCCGGATAAGAATCTGCCGGCCGGCAACCGTAGCAGGAAGCGTAGCTGAACTCTGAGTATACCCAAGGGCCCTCCCGCAGCCATGGATCCGGCCCTGAAAAACATTCGTTTTGCGACATATGAGGGTCATATAAGGCAGGATTGAGCCGTGGGGCACCAGTCCCCGCCACACAAGGCGGAGCCGCCCGGTCCACCGCATGCAGGGGAAGGCAACACAGTGAGTGCAGGGTCCAAGCCCCTTAGCCGGAGGGAATCCCTATGACCGCCCAGGTGCAGGCCCCGGCCCGGCTGGGATCGTGGGTCATCGGCGTAATCGGCATCGCGGGCCTGGTGGCGATCATCGCCGGCGTGTACCTCTCCCGCGAGGCGCTGACCGCCGTCGCCGTCGTCATTGCCTTGGCCGTGGGGATCGGTTGGCCGCACTTCCTGCGGATACCGGCCAAAAAAACCCTCGCTGCTGTCATCGGCCTGCCGGGCGCAGGTTCTGCAGTGGCAGCCAGTTTCGTTCCGGCGCCCGGCTTCCTTGACTGGACTCCCGGCTTCATTGCCCTGGGCATGATGGCCGTGTTCTTGGTGCAGCTCATCCGCGGCACCGGCCAGGCCCAGCGGCTGGAATCCACGCTGGGCTGCTGCGCCGGCGTCCTCCTCTCCTGCCTCGGTGCGGGCTGGATCGCCGGCGCCAGGTTCACCGGGGTGAGGGAAATGCTGCTGGTGGCAGCCATCAGCGCTGCAGTGGCGCTCCTCGCCGGTCTCATCCGGTGGCCGGACAGCATCATCGCGCCCCTGGGCATCGTCCTCGCGGGGCTCGCGGGTCCGCTCGCCGGGCTGGTTTTTTCGGACATCGAGGTCCTGCCGGCAGCGATCTTCGGCGTGGTGGTGGGGGCCGTGCTGGTCAGTTTCCGCCGGCTCGTCACACTCCGGGGCGGTCCGCTGAATCTTCTGGCGGCGCTTAGTATGGGCCTTGCGCCCGTCTCGGCGGTGGGTTCGCTGGCTTACTTCATAGACAAACTACTCATTTACTAAGCGTTAGGATGGCATCATGTCCGTACTTGCATTTGAAATCTTCTTCCTTGTCCTGCTCGGCGTCGCCAGCCTGGCCATGGCCTGGTTCGCCGGCTTTGTGGTGTACCGCCTGTTCAAAGGCCAGAAGTAAATTCTTTCCGGAACTAGCTGTTTCCAGAGGTAGTTGCTGTGCCGATTGAAATACCAACAGACCTGACCCCCGAACTCGTTCCGCTTTCCTGGCTCATTGGTGAGTGGGAAGGCCGCGGCCGGCTTGGCAGCGGCGACGAGGACTCCGAGCACTTCATGCAGCACGTGTCCTTTACGCACAACGGTTTGCCGTACCTGCAGTACCGCGCCGAAAGCTGGTTGACGGACGACGACGGCATGCGGCTCCGGCCGCTCACGGTCGAGACCGGCTTCTGGGCACTGGAGCGCAAGCAGCTGGAAGGCGACGGCGGCCCGGGCCTTGTTCCCGGTGACATCGTCCCGGTTCTGAAGAGCGCCGACGAAGTGGAGGAACTCCGCAACCAGGACGGCGGATTCGACATCTCCGTGTCCATCGCCCACCCCGGCGGCATCTCGGAACTGTACTACGGCCAGATCAAAGGCCCACAGATCCAGCTCACCACTGACATGGTGATGCGCGGCAGCCACTCCAAGGACTACAGCGCCGCCACCCGGATCTTCGGCCTGGTGGACGGCAACCTGCTGTGGCGCTGGGACGTGGCCTCGGGTGCTCAGCCGGGCAAGGGCCTGGAGGCCCACGCATCAGCCGTCCTGAAAAAGGTTTCCTGACCAAAGGAGCACTGCTGTGGATGGAACTTCGAACGCACCGGATTACAGCGACCTCAAGGCGCTGTTCTTCAATGGGACGCTGAAGAGATCCCCACAGACGTCCAACACGGACGGCCTGATCAATATCAGCAGGCTCCTGATGGAAAAGCAGGGCGTCAGCACCAGAGTGATCCGCACCGTTGATCACGAGATCGCCAGCGGCGTGTACCCGGACATGACCGAATACGGCTGGACCACCGATGCGTGGCCGGATCTCTACCCGGCGGTCCAGGAAGCTGACATCGTGGTGGTGGCCGGGCCCATCTGGCTCGGTGACAATTCCTCGCAGACCAAAAAACTCATCGAGCGGCTCTACGCCCACTCGGGTCAGCTGAACAGCAAAGGGCAATGGGCGTTCTACCCAAAGGTGGGCGGCTGCCTGATCACGGGCAATGAGGACGGCATCAAGCATTGCGCCAGCAACGTCCTGTACAGCCTCCA
Source organism: Pseudarthrobacter sp. DSP2-3-2b1 (assembly GCF_049895945.1). NCBI lineage: Bacteria > Bacillati > Actinomycetota > Actinomycetes > Micrococcales > Micrococcaceae > Pseudarthrobacter > Pseudarthrobacter sp. DSP2-3-2b1. The sequence continues at coordinate 200,588 of NZ_JAFCTI010000006.1, forward strand.
GCACATCGGATTTACCATCCCGCCCCAGGCTGATGCCGGGTGGATCGGGGCAGTGGGGCCGGGCCCAAGCTACCTCGACGAAGGCTCCGGCGGCCCCGAATCCGACTTCACCAACCGGAACACCACGTTCATGACCTGGAACCTGCTCCATCTGGCCCGCATCCTCAAAGATGCGGGCGGCATCCCGGCTTACGGCAATCTGCCCGAGGAATGGGAAGCGGGCACGCGCTTTGATTTCGAAAACCCGGAGTACCGCTAACCCCACCAAGGACTCCGGGTTCTGCCGGGACCGGAATACCCACTGACTAAAGGACGTTGCCCACAGTATGACTACTCTGAGCCCTCTGCTGTCGCGCCCTGGCGCCGTTGAAGGAGCCGGCGCGGACGCCGGCGTCGCCTCCCACTACGGTGAGCCGCTGCGGGAGCAGCGCGCCCTGGCAGCCGGTACCGCCGTCGTCGACCTTTCCCACCGCGGCGTGGTGACCGTAACGGGCCCGGACCGGCTGACCTGGCTGAACACCCTGTCCTCGCAGCAGGTCACGGGACTGCAGCCCGGCGAATCCAGCGAGTTGCTGCTCCTGAGCGTCCAGGGGCGGATCGAGTTTGACGCGCGGGTGATTGACGACGGCGGGACCACCTGGCTGATTGTCGAGGCCGCCGAAGCTGCGCCGCTGGCTGAGTGGCTCAACAAAATGAAGTTCATGCTCCGCGTCGAGATTGCAGACGTCTCCGCGGACTGGGCCGTCCTCGGCTCCACCAAGGCTGTGCCCGAGTGGTCCGCATTGCCCGTGTGGCAGGACCCGTGGCCGCACGTCGGAGCCGGCGGCTACTCCTACTCCGTGGTTCCGGAGGACAGGCACCCCGGGCTGGAGCGCCCGTGGTTTGAGTACCTTGTCCCAACAGCCCAGCTTGAGCAGACCGTTGGTGACCGTCCGCTGGCCGGGACACTGGCTGCGGAAGCGCTGCGCGTCGCGGCCTGGCGGCCCCGGCTCGGCGCCGAAACGGACGATAAAACCATCCCGCACGAACTGGACCTGCTGCGGACCGCCGTGCACCTGACCAAGGGCTGCTACAAGGGCCAGGAAACCATTGCCCGGGTCCACAACCTCGGGCACCCGCCGCGGCGCCTGGTGTTCCTCCAGCTGGACGGCTCCCAGCACACCATGCCCATGCCGGGCAACCCGGTGATGCTGGGCGAGCGCAAGGTGGGTGCGGTCACTTCCGTTGCCCAGCACTACGAGATGGGCCCGGTGGCGCTGGCAGTCATCAAACGGTCCGTCGCGCCCGATGAAATACTGACAGTCATGGACGGCGAGGAACCGTATACCGCCGTCCAGGAAGTGATCGTTGCGCCCGACGCCGGCCAGGTGGTGGGACGCCAAACCGGATTCCTCAGGGGGACACACTAATGACAGAAAACGCCGCGCCAGGCCCGGACGCACCCGGCGTCCCCGACTCTCCCGGTGCCCCCGGCGCTCCCGACGACGAGGCCGTGGCCCTGGCCCATCGGCTCTTCCAGGCCGCCCGCGACGGCGAGACCGGCCTCCTGCGGAGCTACCTTGAGGCCGGCGCGCCTGCCACCATGACCAACGCTGCCGGCGATTCCCTGCTGATGCTGGCCGCCTACCACGGCCACGCGGAGACGGTGCAGCTGCTCATCCAGCACGGAGGCGAAGCCAACACCGCCAACGACCGCGGGCAGACCCCGCTGGCCGGTGCCGCCTTCAAGGGCTACGCCGATGTGGCCCGCGTGCTGCTGGACGCCGGGGCAGACCCGGACGCCGGCGCACCCTCGGCCCGTGCCGCGGCCCAGATGTTTGCCCGCACCGAGATCCTCGAGCTCCTCGGCTAGCTGCCCCTCCTCGGACAGCCGAACCTCGGCTAAGCCCGGAGGCGCCCGGCCGGGTTCAACGGCGTCGGACACTTTGACCGGGACAGCCCGGCAGTCCACAACCCGCTAAGGAAATCCTTGGAAAACGTAGCAAGGCCGTGGCCTGCCCTCTGGTCCCTGGTGATCGGCTTCTTTATGATCCTGATCGATACCACCATCGTCTCGGTGGCAAACCCCAGCATCATGGAAGGCCTGGGCACGGACATCAACGCGGTGATCTGGGTGACCAGCGCCTACCTGTTGGCCTATGCCGTGCCGCTCCTGATCACCGGACGCCTTGGTGACCGGTTCGGACCCAAGAAGCTGTACCTCGCGGGCCTGGTGGTGTTCACCCTCGCCTCACTGTGGTGCGGGCTCGCCGGGGACATCCAGACCCTCATCCTTGCCAGGGTCCTCCAAGGCTTCGGCGCGGCCATCATGACCCCGCAGACCATGGCAGTGATCACCCGCATCTTCCCGCCGGACCGCCGCGGCGCAGCCATGGGTCTGTGGGGAGCCACCGCAGGGTTGGCCACCCTCGTGGGACCCATCCTTGGCGGCGTCCTGGTGGACAGCCTGGGCTGGGAATGGATCTTCTTCATCAACGTGCCGGTGGGAATCGTGGGCTTCATCCTCGCGTGGCGCTTCGTCCCCTCCCTCAGCACCCACCAGCATAAGTTCGACATCCCGGGGGTCCTGCTCAGCGCCGTCGGCCTCTTCCTCCTCGTGTTCGGAATCCAGGAGGGCGAAACTTACAACTGGGGCAACATTGCCGGACCCATCAGCGTCTGGGGCCTCATTATCGCCGGAATCGTGGTGCTCGCGGCGTTCATCCTCTGGCAGCAGTTCAACAAGGGCGAGCCGCTGCTGCCGCTGGATCTGTTCCGGGACCGCAACTTCTCGCTGGCGAACATCGGAATCACCACCGTCGGGTTCACTGTCACGGCATTCGCGCTCCCGCTCATCTTCTACTACCAGATGGTCCGTGGCATGACGCCCACGGAATCGGCCCTCATGATGGTGCCCATGGCCCTGATTTCAGGCGGGCTGGCACCGGTGGTGGGCAAGGTCATCGATCGCGTGAACCCGAAGTACATCGCCGCCGGCGGGCTGGTGATGATGGCCGTGGCGTTGTTCTGGAACTCTGCCCTGATGCGTCCGGACACTCCCATTCTGCTCTTTCTCCTGCCGAGCGCCGTCCTGGGGTTTGCAAACGCGGGCATCTGGGCGCCGCTGAGCTCCACCGCCACCCGCAACCTTCCGCCGCGCCAGGCAGGCGCCGGCTCGGGGGTCTACAACACCACCCGTCAGATCGGCGCGGTGCTGGGCAGCGCTGCGGTGGCCGTCCTGATCCAGGCGCGGCTCGCGGCCGAGCTGCCGGCCCCCGGGCCTGGCGCGGACGGCACAGCCTTGACCGGACGGCTGCCCGAAGCCCTCCACGAGGGATTTTCGACGGCGATGGGCCAGTCCATCCTGCTCCCCGCCTGTGTGATCCTGATCGGTGCGGCCGTGGCCCTGTTCTTCGCCAAGCCGCAGGCAGCCAACACCTGGAGTGGACCTTCCGTTGCCGCAGCAGCTGAGGCGGGCAGCGCCACCCGCCTCGGCTAGCTACCCCTCGGCACCCCGGCCCAGGTGGACGCTGGTCTGGATTCCGCCCGCCGCCATGCCGAGCTTCCGCCCCAGCGCGAGGGCTCCGGTGTTGCTGACTTCGGCGCGCCACTGGAGGGTGAGGCCCGCGGCCAGGGCCTCGTGGGCGGCGATGGACGCGGCCAGGGAGCCCAGCCCGCGCCGGCGCCACTCCGGGTCCACCAGGACTCCGAGGTGGCCTAGGAGCCCCTCCCATTCGGTGTAGGCACCGCAGGCCACCGGGATCCGCCGGCCGTCCACCTCATGAACGATCGTGTACCGGTTCTCGAGTTCGGAGAGCCCCACTTCGTTGACGTCGTCCGGCGGGCACAGCCCCTCCAGCTCGATCGCTTCCGGGTTGCCGTGGGAGACGGTCAGCTCTTCCGAGGGGTGCTTCAGCGGCAGGTCATCGGCAAAGAACAACGCCGCAGCGCCAAGGCCGTGGCCGCCATGGGAACGGGTCAGCGTCAGGAGGGTCACGTGGTGCGCCATCTCCTCGTCCGGAATCCCGGCGGCTGCATCAATGACCCACTGCGGGCCAACCAGCGCCGAGCTGCCGAACAGCCGGACGAATTCAACGGTCCTGACCGATTCGTCCGCCCTGACCACGCGCTCACCGGTTGCCAGCGACGCACCGAAAGCGTCGTCGTCGAGCCCCAAATGCCGGGCCCAGGCGAGCTGGATGATGGCGGCGGAACCGGGGTCAAGAGTCATATGCCCAGCCTAGGGGGAGTGGGCGGCTCAGCCGAACAGGACAGCCGCTTCGTCGTAGCGGTTCTGCGGCACGGTCTTCAGCTGGCCCAGGGCCTTCTCGAAGCCCACGTGTTCAATGTCGGTGCCCTTGAGCGCCACCATGGTGCCCCAGTAGCCTTCCACCACGGAATCGATCGCGGCCATGCCCAGCCGGGTGGCCAGGACGCGGTCGAAGGCGGAGGGAACGCCGCCGCGTTGGATGTGGCCAAGGATGGTGGCGCGGGTTTCGATGCCGGTGCGGGCCTCGAGCTCGGGGGCGAGCTGGTCCGCGATGCCGCCCAGCCGGGGGCGTCCGAAGGTGTCCAGCCCGCGCTCGGAGTGGGGGGACTCCATGTGCTCGGGCACAAAACCCTCCGCCACCACCACCAGGGGCGCGCGGCCGCGGTCGTGGGCTTCCTGCACCCACTCGGTGATCTGCTCGATGCTGACCTTCTGCTCGGGGATCAGGATGGCGTGGGCGCCCGCGGCCATGCCGGCGTGCAGGGCGATCCAGCCCACGTGCCGGCCCATGACCTCGGCGATCATGCAGCGGTGGTGGGATTCGCCGGTGGTGCGGAGCCTGTCGATGGCCTCGGTGGCGATCTGGACGGCGGTGTCGAAACCGAAGGTGTAGTCCGTGGCATCCAGATCGTTGTCCACGGTCTTGGGGACGCCCACGATCTTGAGGCCCACGTCGGTGAGCCGCTTGGCCGCGGCGAGGGTCCCTTCGCCGCCGATCGCGATGATGGCGTCAATGCCCAGCCGGTCCATATGGGCCTTGATGACCTCGGGGCCGCCGCCGTTCTCGAACGGGTTGGTGCGGGAGGTGCCCAGGATGGTGCCGCCCTGTTTGGCGATGCCGCGGACCATGGTGCGGGGGATATCGATGATGTCCCCCTCCACAACGCCGCGCCAGCCATCGAGGAAACCTACGAATTCGTGGCCGTGGATGGCGATGCCTTTGAGGACGGCACCGCGGATGACCGCGTTCAGTCCGGGGCAGTCGCCGCCGCTGGTGAGAATTCCAATTTTCATGTCTCGGCTCAAATCCTGGTTCAGTGGGTGTACAGGCAGAGCGCCACGCTGAGCTCACCTAGATTGTAGTGGCGGGTGTGGGGTGCACCACAAACCGGTGACCGGTCCGTGGACAACCGCAAATGCCCCCGCCCGGTGGGGGCGGAGGCATTTGAAGGTCAGGTCAGGGACGGTCCAGGGACCGGCGGTCCAGGAAACCCTCCAGGGGGATTTTGTTCTGCTGGTCCGGGAGGACGAGCCAGGCTGCGATGTAGAAGACCACAGCCGGGCCGGGGAGAAGGCAGAAGACCAGGAAAGCGATCCGGACAAACGCCACATCCACGTTGAGCTTCGCTGCGATGCCGCCGCAGACTCCGCCGAGCCAGCGGTCGGGCCCGCGTTTCAGGCCGAAGCCCCTGACGATGCTGAAGAATTTTTCCATGGTTCAAGACTTCCCTGTTGTTGATCCGTTGTCACGTTTCCGTGCCGAGAGGAGGCCGCCCACCACCAGCGCCGCACCGGCACCGATCATCAGGCCGATCAGCACGTAGGTGCCGTTGAGGGTGACGATTCCCAGCTGCCCGATCACGATCAGGGCTGCGAGGGCCACCACGATCAGGCCCCAGACCACCGTTCCCACCCGGGCCGACGGGGTTCCGGGCTCGTCACTGCGGTCCGGCGTCGGCGTTGGCGTTGGGGTTGGCGTTGTCGGGGAGGCCGGGGTTTTCGCAGCGTAGGAATCCGCGGGTGTAGAACCGGGCCTGTACTGATCTGAATTTGGACTCATGCTGCTCATCTGACGTTGCCTTCCTCGATAGTGACGTTGCTGACAGTGCCGTCGATTTCGATGACCAGATGCCTGCCCGGTTCGTTGGTGTTGTAGTTGCTTTCCCGGGTGGTGGTGCCGCCACTGCGGCGGTTGCCGCCCTCATTGAGGTTGCCCAGGGTCATGTCCGCCCTGACATCCACGGGGACGTTCTCCGGAATGAGAACCGTGACGTTGCTGGCGGTGATGTTCAGCGGAACCACGACGTCGGAGCTCAGCGGGGGATCGAGCTGCAGCCTGGTGAGGTCAACAGTTCCATCGCCGGCAGTGATGTCCAGGCCTTCAGCGGCCTGTTCAATGCTCACCGGTGTCCAGTCCACCTGCTGGAAGCGGACCCTGTCCCCGTTGCCCACCACGTTGTAGATGCCACCGGTGATCAGTGCCACGACGGCGAAGAAGCTGAGGATGCCGGCGGTGCGGCCCCGGATTCCGGAGAGGAGGATGCCCAGCCCGAGCACGGCGGCGGCGCTGGCCCACACCACCGCGTTGGCGGAGTCACCCAGATCGATCACGTTCCCGGCGTCGAGGGCTTTGAGGCCGCCGCCCACCAGCAGGGCCGCGCCTGCGCTGATGGCCACTGCCGGTGTGCCGGGACCGGCGGGCCGGTCTGCGGGTTCGCGGTCCGGGCCGCGCGGCGGCTGCCCTCCGCCGTAGGGTGCGCCGCCGTAGGGTGCGCCGCCATAGGGTCCGCCGTAGGGCGGGCCGCCGTACGGAGCGGTCCCCGAAGGTCCGCCGGTGTACGGCGCGGAGGAGGAAGGGCCGGCCGGGGCGTGAGCCGGGTTGCCCGCCGTCGTCGTATCAGCCAGTGAGTAGGAGGGGCCGTACGGCGTGTGCGGGAAGCCGGCGGAACCTGCAGTGCCGCTGCCTGTGCTGCCCGGCTCCGGAAGGTTTGTGTTCATGGGGGCTCCATTGGAGGCGCTGTTGCGCTGGACCAGGTAGTAAATGAAGAAGCCAACGGCGCCCACCCAGAAGAGTGTCCACAGGAAGGGGCCGAAGCCGCGGTCATTCCAGCCCCAGAAGCCGCCGCCGAGGCCGGTGAGCCCCAGAATGGTGGCTATCAGGGAGCCTGTCATGCCGCTGGACCACCGCCCGGCGCTGGCCTCCTGGACGTGGATGCGTCCGTCCGGCTCCGGGAGGAACGCCCAGGCCAGGCCGTACAGGAGCACGCCGATTCCGGCGAAGATGGTCAGGACAATAAAGATACCGCGGACAATCAGCGGGTCCACGCCCATCCGGTAGGCGATGCCGCTGGACACGCCGCCGATCCACCGGTCCCGTCCGCGCACGATTCCGTGGCTGCGGATCCAGGGGAAGAAGTCGGTCGGCTGGCCGGGTTGCTTCGCGCCTGCGTACTGGTTCGGGTAGGGGCCGGGGTTCTGGCCGGTGTAGGGACCGGCGTACTGGTTGGCGTACGGGCCGGAGGCTGCGGGCGGCGGGTTGTTGGGCCGTTCGCCCTGCCGGCTGCCTTCCGGAGTGTCCTGCGGCGTTGCAGGTGGGGGAGGGAGAAGGGGTTCTGTTGGCCGGGGCCTGGGGAGGGGCTCCGTAGGCTGGCCGTCATCGGGGGTGGGGGTCTGCGAGTTCATAATTCGATCCTCCGCTCCGGGCACGTCCGGCTCTACTGGGGAACACCCTGAACGGCCCCTGAGATCCCCCCGGTTAGGGCCCGATCCGGGTCCGGGGAACCCTGATCCGTGTTTGGATTGATCCATGAACCCCGTCCTCATCCGCCCGCCCCTGGTGCGCAGCAGCGATCGCATCATCGCAGGCGTATGTGCCGGCCTGGCAGCCCATTTGGGCTGGCCGGTCAGGACTGTCCGGATCGCCATGGTGTTGACGTCGTTGGCCGGCGGCGCAGGCGTGGCGTTTTACGCCTGGCTCTGGATCATGGTGCCCACCGCCGATGAAAGCGCCCGCCGCAATGCCCGCCGCCCGGCGTCGGTCATTGCCCCCGCCGTGAGCCAGGCTCCGGCCACCGTGGACGGCCCGTGGATGGTGCCGCCCGCTCCGCCGCTGTGGGGAAAGTCCGACGGCGGTGCTGCCGCCGGAGTTACTGCCGCATCCGCCGCCGGCGCGGCGTCAGGCGGCGGCGTCGGTCCCAGCCCTGCTGCCGGACCCAGCAGTGCCGCCGGGCCATGGGCCGGGACGGGATACCCCGGTGCCGCGCGTCAGCCGTGGTTTACGGTCCGCGGGATGCGTTACGGCAAAGAGATCCTCCTGGGCGCCGGCCTGCTCCTGGTTGCCGGCATCCTGATCGCCCAGCTTCTGGGCATCGACGTGCCGCTGGGGACCCTGATTCCCGCCGCCGCCGTCCTTGGCGGCGCCTCCATTGCCTGGATGCAGCTGGATGAGACGCGCCGGGCCGGGCTGCTGGACAAAACCAAGGCCGATCAGGCCGGCGGCTGGGCGCGCCTGGCCGCGGGGCTGGCGCTGGTGGTTGCCGGCGTCCTGGTCATGGTGTCCGGCTCCGGGTCATGGGAACAGACGTGGCTGGCCCTGCTGGCCTCGGTGGCGGTACTCGGCGGAGTGGTGCTGGTGATGCTGCCGTGGGCGTTGAAATTCTGGCGGGAGCTGGAAGCGGAGCGGGCCGGCCGGGTCCGTGAAACAGAACGGGCCGAGATCGCGGCCCACCTGCACGATTCCGTGCTGCAGACCCTTGCCCTGATCCAGCGCCGGGCCGGCAACGAGCATGACGTTGTTCGCCTCGCCAGGGCACAGGAACGCGAACTCCGGGGTTGGCTTTTCCAGGACCCGGGCAAGGACGCCGGGCAACTCTCAGACCGCATCAAGGCGGTGGCTGCAGAGGTGGAAGACTTCCTTGGCAATGCTGTTGAGGTGGTCAGCGTGGGAGACACCGCCATGACCGAAGCCCACGAAGCCCTGGTCCAGGCCAGCCGTGAGGCCATGCTGAACGCATCGCGGCATGGCGGCGGGGCCGTATCCGTCTACCTCGAGGTCTCCGGCGAGAACACCGAAATTTTCATCAAGGACCGCGGGCCCGGATTCGATTTGCAGGACGTTCCCGAAGACAGGCTTGGCGTCCGGGAGTCCATCATCGGCCGGATGCGGCGGCACGGCGGAGCCGCGTCCATCACCAGCACACCGGAAGGCACCGAAGTCAGGCTAAGGATGCCGGCGGGGTTGCCGGGGGCACAGACTGACAACGTGGAAGGGAAATCATGAGCGAAATGCAAGGGGGCGGAAACCCGGGGAGCGGAAACGGCCCGGTCGGGCCTGCCAGGTCGGTACGCGTGGTGATCGTGGATGACCACGCCATTTTCCGCTCCGGACTTAAGGCAGATCTCGATGCGAGCATCCACGTGGTGGGCGAGGCGGCCACAGTGGAGCAGGCCATCGCCGTGATCGCCCAGGAACGTCCGGAGGTGGTGCTTCTGGATGTGCACCTCCCCGGCGGCCTCGGCGGCGGCGGGCGGGAAGTCATAGCGGGCTCGGCGTCGCTGCTGGCCACCACCAAATTCCTGGCACTGAGTGTTTCGGATGCCGCCGAGGATGTGGTGGCGGTCATCCGTGCCGGAGCCCGCGGGTACGTCACCAAGACCATTTCCGGCGCTGAAATCACCGATGCCGTGTTCCGGGTGGCGGGCGGGGACGCCGTGTTTTCGCCGCGCCTGGCAGGGTTCGTGCTCGACGCCTTCGGGACCGCCCCGGCCGATATCGCCGACGAACTGGACAAACTCTCCGCCCGCGAACTCGAGGTCATGCGCCTGATCGCCCGCGGCTACAGCTACAAGGAAGTGGCCAAGGAACTGTTCATCAGCATCAAGACCGTGGAAACCCACGTGTCCGCCGTGCTCCGCAAACTCCAACTCTCCAGCAGGCACGAACTGACAAAGTGGGCCGCGGAGCGTCGCCTCCTCTAACCCACCGCTCACCACTTCACCACCCCCACACCAACCCCCCACCACCCCCCCCGACGCTCTTTCACTTATCGCCCCCTTTTTCCCGACGCTCTTTCACTTAACGTCGCTTAAACCGAAACGCTCTATCACTCTCTTCAAGAGAGTGATAGAGCGTTTCCGGTTTTCCTGCAGGAAGTGAGAGAGCGTGCCTACTGGGCCTTGCCGAGGAACTCCTGGAGCCGCGCCACGCCGGTGGCGAGGTCGTCGTCGCCCAGGGCGTAGGAGAGGCGCAGGTAGCCGGAGGGGCCAAAGGCCTCGCCGGGCACAACGGCCACTTCCACCTCGTCGAGGATCAGGGCCGCCAGCTCAGCGGAGGTCGACGGCGTGGCGGTGCCTGCCGCCGTCGGAAATTCCTTCCCGAGCAGCCCGCGGACGTCCGCGTAGACGTAGAAGGCGCCCTTCGGCGTCGGGCATTCCACGCCTTCAATGGCGTTGAGTCCGGCGACGATCGCCTTGCGGCGGCGGTCGAAAGCGACCTTCATCTCATCGACGGCGGTCAGCGGGCCGGAGACCGCGGCGAGGGCGGCGATCTGCATGATGTTGGAGACGTTCGAGGTGGCGTGCGACTGCAGGTTGGTGGCGGCCTTGATGACATCGGCAGGGCCGATCATCCAGCCCACGCGCCAACCGGTCATGGCGTAGGTCTTGGCAACGCCGTTGAGGATGACCACTTTGTCACCCAGTTCCGGGGCGGCGGTGGCGATGGAGGTGAAGGGCACGCCATCGTAGGTCAGGTGCTCGTAGATCTCGTCCGTGACCACCCAGAGGCCCTTCGCCGCGGCCCATTTACCGATCTCAGCAACCTGCTCAGGCGAGTACACAGCGCCTGTGGGGTTGGACGGCGACACGAACAGCAGGACTTTCGTCCGGTCGGTGACAGCGGCTTCCAACTGGTCCACCGTGACCAGGTACTCCTGCTCCGGGCCGGCGAACACCTCTACGGGAACACCGCCGGCGAGCCGGATGGCCTCCGGGTAAGTGGTCCAGAACGGGGTGGGCATGATGACCTCGTCGCCCGGATCCAGCAGGGTGGCGAACGTGTTGTAGACGGCCTGCTTGCCACCGTTGGTCACCAGGACCTGGGATGCGTCCACGGCATAACCGGAATCCCGCAGGGTCTTCTCCGCGATGGCTTTCTTGAGCTCGGGCAGGCCACCGGCGGGGGAGTAGCGGTGGTACTTGGGCTGGCCCGCGGCCTCGATGGCGGCCTTGACGATGTATTCCGGAGTGGGGAAGTCCGGCTCGCCGGCACCGAATCCAATAACCGGACGCCCGGCTGCCTTCAGCGCCTTGGCCTTGGCATCGACGGCCAGGGTTGCGGATTCGGCAATGGCGGATATGCGCTGGGAAACGCGGGCGGCAGACATGGCAGGTCCGTTCTTCGCTTGCAGCCCGGAGGCTGAATGGTGGAATTCGACGTGATCTACTCTATGCTGTTCAGCGGATCGTTCGGATTGCCGGCGTGGATGTGACTGCAGGTCAGGACGCCACAAAGTGCAACACGAAGGGCCCGGAACGGGGCTGGTTCGACGTACACGTAGATGTTGCGTAGACTGGTTCTCCGGTGTTGAAAACACGGATGATGACGTGCGCCCCAGTGAAAGCTGGCGGTTGACGCATGATTCCGGTTTTTGATCCATAGGGTAGTGGCGCAATTGGTAGCGCAGCGGTCTCCAAAACCGCAGGTTGCAGGTTCGAGTCCTGTCTGCCCTGCGCAAGCTGCCCCGGCGTGAAGCCGGGGCACGCGCAGCAACCATGGTTCTGATCAGGACCGGGTAATCCAACATTGCAAAGATGAGTGAGGACCAGGTGACCGAAACAGCTGCCAGCAGCTCCAAGGGCCGCCCAGCTAAGAAGGCCGCCAAGGCAAACTTCTTCGCTCGCATTGCACTCTTCATCCGCCAGGTCATCGGCGAACTGAAGAAGGTTGTAGCACCAACCCGCAAGGAACTGATCAACTACACGCTCGTAGTGCTGGTGTTCGTGGCCATCATGATGGTCATCGTCAGCCTGCTGGACATCGGATTTGGATCCGCTGTCCGCTGGGTCTTCGGCGGGATTGCTCCCGGGGACAGCTAAGGGCGAATCGTCCGCAGGCCGTGTGGCCCCGATCCGGGTAACCGGAAAGGGAAGCCACTTGGTGTGCGGAATTGAGCCATTTAAATAGGCATGTTAGGCAATGAGGAAGCAGGAGACCAAGTGTCTGAGCAGGAGCTCGAGGAAACCGAGACTGAGTTAGAGTCCACGGACAACACGGCTGAAGCCAGTGAAGAGTCTGAGGTTGAGTCCGCTGCGCCCGAATCTGCCGACGCCGATTCCGACGACGACTCTGACGCTGCGGCGGATGCCGCTTCAGAGGACGTTGACTCAGAGGGCGACGCCGCTTCAGAGGACGACGACTCAGAGGGCGACGCCGCTGACGGCGAACTCTCCGAGGACGTCGCAGAAGCCGACGACGACGCTGATGCTTTGGCCGCCGCGGCCGCAAAGGCTGAGGTGGACCCCGCCGACGAATTCAAGGCCAAGCTGCGCCGCCAGGAGGGTGACTGGTACGTCATCCACTCCTACGCCGGTTACGAAAACCGCGTAAAGGCCAACCTTGAGACCCGCATCCAGACCCTGGACATGGAAGATTACATCTTCGAGATCCAGGTGCCCATGGAAGAGGTCGTTGAGATCAAGAACGCTCAGCGCAAGGTCATCAACCGCGTCCGCATCCCCGGCTACGTCCTGGTCCGCATGGACCTGACGGATGCCTCCTGGGGCGCCGTCCGCCACACCCCCGGCGTAACCGGCTTCGTGGGCAACGCCCACAACCCCGTGCCGCTGCGCCTTGACGAAGTCTTCTCCATGCTGGCCCCGGTCTTCGAAGAAGAGCAGGCCGAAAAGGGCAAGCCGGTCAAGCACGCCGCCGCCCCGGTTGACGTCGACTTCGAGGTCGGCGAATCGGTCATCGTCAAGGAAGGCCCGTTCGAGACCCTCCCGGCCACGATCTCCGAGATCAAGGTGGAATCCCAGACCCTCGTGGTCCTGGTCTCCATCTTCGAGCGCGAAACCCCGGTTACCCTGGCGTTCAACCAGGTCAGCAAGATCTAGTAACCAGCACAGAATTCGTTCCGGACTGCCCGCTTAGCAGCCCCGGAACGGCCGGCCGCCTCGCCATGGCGGCCAACAACCTGAGGCACGCTCCTGTGTCCCAGGAAGATATTGAGAGAAGGACCTTACATTGGCTCCCAAGAAGAAGGTCACCGGCCTCATCAAGCTGCAGATCCAGGCAGGCGCCGCTAACCCGGCCCCGCCGATCGGTCCTGCGCTTGGCCAGCACGGTGTCAACATCATGGAATTCTGCAAGGCGTACAACGCTGCCACTGAAGCCCAGCGCGGAAACGTCATCCCCGTGGAAATCACGGTTTACGAGGACCGTTCATTCACGTTCATCACCAAGACTCCGCCCGCTGCGGAGCTCATCAAGAAGGCTGCCGGCGTTGCCAAGGGTTCACCCACCCCGCACACCGTCAAGGTTGCCAAGCTGACCCAGGCCCAGGTCAACGAGATCGCCACCACCAAGATGGAAGACCTCAACGCCACCAGCCTCGAAGGCGCAGCGAAGATCATCGCCGGTACCGCCCGCTCCATGGGTATCACAGTCGAAGGCTAAACAGCCTTCCACCGCCGGGAAACCGGCACCACTGAAACATTGAAATGTTGGCACCCGGATATATCAGCCGGATGGCCAACTTGTGGCAGGGCCCAGCGCGGTCCGCAGACCACAACTGCACAAGGAGAAATAGCAGCATGGCAAAGCGCAGCAAAGCATATGAGGCAGCAGCCGCCAAGATCGACGCCGAGAAGTTCTACGCGCCGTTCGAGGCAGTAACCCTCGCCAAGGACACCAACCCGTCCAAGTTCGACGCCACCGTTGAGGTCGCATTCCGCCTCGGCGTTGACCCGCGTAAGGCTGACCAGATGGTCCGCGGCACCGTCCTGTTGCCGCACGGCACCGGTAAGGTCTCCCGCGTTCTCGTCTTCGCAACGGGCGACAAGGCTGAGGCAGCAATCGCTGCCGGCGCCGACTTCGTTGGTTCCGATGACCTGATCGAAAAGATCGCAGCCGGCTGGACCGACTTCGACGCCGCCGTTGCCACCCCTGACCTCATGGGCAAGGTTGGCCGCCTCGGTAAGGTCCTGGGTCCGCGTAACCTGATGCCGAACCCGAAGACCGGCACGGTTACCGCCGACGTCGCCAAGGCTGTCAACGACATCAAGGGCGGCAAGATCGACTTCCGCGTCGACAAGCACTCGAACCTGCACTTCATCATCGGCAAGGTTTCCTTCGATGCCCTGAAGCTGGCCGAGAACTACGCAGCAGCACTGGAAGAGGTCCTTCGCCTGAAGCCGTCCGCTTCCAAGGGCCGCTACATCCAGAAGGCCACTGTTGCCACCACGTTCGGCCCCGGCATCTCCGTGGACCCCAACGTCACCAAGGTTCTGACCGAGGTCTAATCCTCCACCAGTTCCCCTGCCGGGTCCGTCCGGCACAAAACGAAGGACCGTCCGGCATCGCGCCGGGCGGTCCTTCGGTTTAAGCGGGCGAACTCACTAGGCTAGGGGAATGACCGGTCAGCAACTGGTGATCACCGCCGTCGTAATTCCTTCAACGCCCGACGCCGGGACGCACCCCGGTGCCCGGGTCACCGACGCTGCCACGGGCGCCGCCCACCCCGGCGCCCCAAGCGGCCTCCACGCGTACCAGGCGATCCGCGAAGCCCACGAACTGGAAAAGTGGGGCGATCTGGACCGTTGCCCCACCCTCAGTGAGAGCTTCGAATACTGGAAGGGAAGCGACTACGAGGAGCGGCAGCTTTTTATAGCACAGCTGGGCCATGAAACTGTGGGCGCCTGCTCCGTTACGTTGCCGCTCAGCGAGAACACCTACACAGCAGGCATTTCGGTGGATGTAACGGCGGCTTATCGGCGCCAGGGGTTGGGCCGCAGGCTTCTGGCCTACGCCGAGGCCGTGGCGATAGACCGCGGCCGAACGTCGCTTGATGCCTACTGTGAGCTGCCGGCGGCGGCGGTGGATCAGGCGGCCCGGCTGCTGCCGGCCAAGTCAGGGGCCGGCGGGTTACCCGCTGATGACGCCGTGGTGGCCTTCGCGGCCAGTGCCGGCTACCAGCTCGAGCAGGTGGAAAGGGCAAGCAGGCTCGCCCTGCCGATGCGCCAGAACCAGCTTGATTCGCTGGAGACGGAGGCGTCCCCGCATGCAGGCGGCTATGCCGTGGTGGCCTGGGGTGACACCTGCCCTGACCGATTCGTGGATCAATACGCGGCACTCAAAGCCCGGATGAGCTCGGATGTTCCCATCGCAGGGCTGGACTGGGAAGCGGAGATCTGGGATGCGGCCAGGGTGCGCCACGAGGAGCAGGTGAACATCCGCAGCGGACTGGAAACCCAGGTTGCCGCGGCACTTCACCGGACCAGCGGCGAACTCGTGGCCTATACGGTGCTGAACTGGCGGCCGGCGGTCCCGCGGTCCATCACCCAGCAGGACAGCCTGGTGACCTCCCAACACCGTGGGAAGAGGCTGGGGTTGCTCATCAAAGCCGCGAACCTAAGGGCCGCCCAACAGCGCTGGCCCGCGGCACGCTCCGTCCTGACATGGAACGCAGTGGAAAACCGGCATATGCTGGCGATCAATAC
The DNA here is from genome assembly GCF_049895945.1 of Pseudarthrobacter sp. DSP2-3-2b1. Lineage (NCBI taxonomy): Bacteria > Bacillati > Actinomycetota > Actinomycetes > Micrococcales > Micrococcaceae > Pseudarthrobacter > Pseudarthrobacter sp. DSP2-3-2b1. The sequence goes on from NZ_JAFCTI010000006.1 coordinate 216,273, forward strand.
TTTGCTTGGCTTCCAACCTGCTGGTTATGAGGGCGAATGGCAGAAACGGCTGGGATGATGCCCCTTATGGCAAAAGATGTGCGGATCGAACAGCTTTGGATCCCGGACTCGCTGGATGCACCCGAGGCAGCGGATTTCCTGGCCGCAGTGGAGGTGGGCCGCAAGGTCCGGATGCAGACGTGGGGGAGCGATGACCTCGCGTACACACCGCTGGAAAAGCTCCTGGAACTGGCGGATCCGTACGAGCGCCAGGTGATCCTGGTGGCCAAGGTGGACGGCCAGATCGTCGGCACAGTGGACATTGCCCTGCCGCTGACCGAGAACCTGGACCTTGCGGAATTCACGCTGGACATCCTGCCGGAGTTCCAGCGGCAGGGCGTGGGCCGGAAGCTGCTCCACGAGGCCGAACACCTGGCCCGCGGTGAAGGCCGCACATTGATCCTGGTGGATACCAACCATCCCGGCGCATCGCTGCACGAGTTCGAGGAAGCGCTGTTGGTACCCGGCTCCGGGCAGGGTTTTGTGCCGCTGGACAGCCGCGAAGTCGAGTTCGCCCAAAAGACCGGCTACACCCTCCAGCACATCGAACAGTTCAGCTCTTGCGCGTTGCCGCTGGACACCAAGCTCGTGGCCGATCTCCAGGCGGAGGCTGATGAAGCCAACAACGGGCGCTACCGGCTCCACCACTGGACCGATCGCTGCCCGGATGAGTGGCTGGAGGCCGTCGCCGTGCTCGAAAACCAGGCGGGCGCCGACGTCGACCCTTCCCTTGAAACTCCCGTGGAGCAGGACATGGTGTTCGACGGCGCCATCCTCCGGGAAGCGGAAGAGGTCACCATCGCCCAGGGACGGCGGACGGTGGTCACCGCCGTTGAACATCTCGCCGGCGGTGCCCTGGTGGGCCTGACCACCATCAGCGTCCTGGCCCACCGCCCCGACGTGGTCTTCCAGGACGACACCCTGGTCCTGCAGGCCCACCGCGGCAACAAACTGGGCCTGCTGATCAAGCTGGCAAACATGGAGCGGCTCACCGAGCAGTTTCCCGACGCCCGCGTCATCTACACCTGGAACGCCCCGGAGAACAGGTACCTGCTGACGGTTAACCACCAACTGGGCTTCACCACGGCCGGCGTGACGGGGATTTGGCAGAAAGAGCTTCCATACCTGGGCACCAGCACGAGCTGAGGCCGATTTGGTGGTGGAGCAGCACGTCCCGTAAGCTTGAACTACCAAAGACCGTCGGTTGTTGGAAATCCATTCTCCTGTACACAGCTCAACTCTGCAGTTGTGCGCTGGAGGTCAAATGTATTTCTGGACGAAGGACCCTGAACATAGGGCGGCCGGCGCAGGTGAACGAAGCAACGCTCCACGGCATCAGCCATGTTGAGCCAAGCCCCGTGCATCTGCGCGGGGCGTTTTTTAGTTTTAGCTCACTTGAGCGGGGACCGTCGAATACCGGCACTATCCCCGGAAGGAGGGTTATGGCAACGCCTACAAAGGTTTCAGCAGTAGCTGAGATCACTAACGATTTCAAGGAATCGAACGCCGCTGTCCTGACCGAATACCGCGGGCTCACCGTTGCACAGCTCAAGCAGCTGCGTGTTTCTCTCGGCCAGGACACCAAGTTCTCGGTCGTCAAGAACACCCTGACCGCCATTGCAGCCAAGGAAGCCGGCGTTGAAGCATTCAACGACCAGCTCTCCGGCCCCACTGCAATCGCGTTCATCAAGGGTGACGCAGTTGCCGCTGCCAAGAGCCTGACGGATTTTGCCAAGGCCAACAAGCAGCTGGTTATCAAGACCGGTTACTTCGAGGGCAAGGCACTGAACGCGAGCGAAGTCGCTGCACTGGCAGCACTCGAGTCCCGCGAGCTGCAGCTCGCCAAGGTTGCAGGCATCCTCAAGGCTCCTGCTGCCGCGGCCGTGCGCATCATTGACGCTCTGCGACTCAAGCTTGAAGAAGAGAACGGTGCACCGGCAGCTGCCGAGGCTCCTGCCGCTGAAGAAGCTCCCGCCGACGAGGCTCCGGCCGAAGAGGCTCCCGCCGCAGAAGCTGAGGCCCCCGCCGAAGCTCCCGCTGCCGAAGAGAAGTAGTTTCTCTTTACCCACCAGACTCCGGTGTGAAAATGCGGCTGATGCCGTTGAACACCACTACAGGAAGGACGCCACACCATGGCGAAGCTCACCAACGAAGAGCTCATTGAAGCTTTCAAGGAACTGACCATCATCGAGCTCTCCGAGTTCGTCAAGCTCTTCGAAGAGACCTTCGAAGTTACCGCTGCTGCGGTTGCTGTTGCAGGCCCCGCCGGTGGCGGCGCTGCAGAAGAAGCTGAAGAGCAGACTGAATTCGATGTCATCCTCGAAGCTGCCGGCGACAAGAAGATCGCAGTGATCAAGGAAGTTCGCGCCATCACTTCCCTGGGCCTCAAGGAAGCAAAGGACGTTGTTGACAGCGCTCCGAAGGCTGTCCTCGAAGGCGTCACCAAGGAAGCTGCCGAGAAGGCAAAGGATCAGCTCGAAGCTGCCGGCGCCCGCGTTACCGTCAAGTAACTCAAGCCGCTCCACGGAAAACCCCGTCCACTTCGGTGGACGGGGTTTTCCTGCTTAACGCGACCTTAAAGGACACCGCGTTGTTAGGCGGGGTCGCTGATGTCCGCGACCACGGCACCTAAGGCTGAGGTCAGGGCGTCCGCCAGAACAAAGGCGCTGTAGCCGTGCTCGCCGGCGCCCATGGAAATCCGGCGGCCGGCCATGGTGGAGTCCGCGTAGACCGGCCAGGGGGTAGTGCTGCCGAGCGGAGTAATGGTGCCACGCTCGTAGCCGGTTGCCTCAAACGCCACGTCCGCCGGCGGCAGGGACAGCTTATTGACACCCACGAGGTTCCGGAGCTTCGGCCACGAGATCTGCCGGTCGCCCGGGATGAGGGCGAACAGGAAAGTCCCGTCCTTGTGCTTGACCACCAGGGACTTCACGATCTCCGCGGGCGTGATGCCCAGGATTGCGGCCGCCTCCGCCAGGCTCTTGGCGGCCAGCCGCTCAACAATCTGGACCTCCAGACCGCGCGCCGCGGCGTCGGCAAGGAACCGCTGACGTCCGACGGCGGCGCTCCCGTTACCGGCCTGCCCCACCATCAGTCCCGGTACAGCAGGAGGGCTTCGCCCTGCCCGCCGCCTCCGCAGAGGGAGACCGCGGCCTTGCCGGTGCCGCGCCGTTTGAGCTCGTGGGCCGCGTGCAGGGCCAGCCTGGCCCCCGATGCGCCGATCGGGTGGCCCAGTGCGATGGCGCCGCCGTGGATGTTGCACTGCTCCAGCGGGTAGTCCAGATCCTTGAGGGACTGCACGGCCACGGACCCGAAGGCTTCGTTGATCTCGATGAAGTCCAGGTCCGCGGTGCTCCACCCGGCCCGGGCCAGGGCGTCCTGGATCGCGTTTGACGGCTGGGAATGCAGCGAATTGTCCGGGCCAGCCACCTGTCCGGGCTTTCCGAGGACTGCCAGGTATTCCAGGCCGTTCTCCTCCGCGAACCGGCGCGATGCCAGCACCAGTGCGGAGGCGCCGTCGGACAGGGGAGAGGAGTTGCCCGCAGTGATGGTTCCGTCGGTGACGAACGCTGCCCGCAGCCCGGCGAGGGACTCGACTGAAGTGTTGGGCCGTACACCTTCGTCAGCCGAGACGATGATGGGATCGCCCTTGCGTTGCTTGACGCTGATCGGTGCGATCTCGTCGTCGAAGACCCCATTCTTTGCCGCCAGCGCAGCACGCTGGTGCGACTGGGCTGCCACGTTGTCCTGCGAGGTGCGGTCGATCCCCAGTGCGAGGTTCCTGGTCTCGGTGGACAGGCCCATGGACTGGCCGTCGAAAGCGTCGGTGAGGCCGTCATGGGCAGCCACGTCCAAGGCCTGGATGGCCCCGTAGGTCCAGCCTTGCCGCGAACCCGGCAGCAGGTGCGGAGCGCGGGTCATCGATTCCTGGCCGCCGGCCACCACCACGGTGGCATCTCCGCTGCGGATCAGCCGTGCAGCGTCAATCACGGCGGTCAGCCCGGACAGGCACACTTTGTTGATGGTGACGGTGGGAACGTTCCAGCCGATGCCGGCCGCGATGGCGCTCTGGCGGGCCGGGTTCTGGCCGGCGCCGGCCTGCAGCACCTGGCCCATGATCACGGCGTCCACCTGGCCGGCGTCGACGCCGCTCGCTGCAACCGCGGCGTTGATCGCATGAGCTCCAAGTTCGACGGCGGTGAAGCTCGCCAGTTGCCCGTTCAGCCGGCCCTGCGGTGTGCGGACCCCGGCCAGGATGACAACGTCAGTGTTGTCTGTGGAATTGCCCATTGTTATCTCTTCCAACCCTTGTTGTGTTTGCGGTCTGTTCCTCTGTAGCCCAAGGCTATCGTGAGCACCGTCACCTGATAATTCAAACGCCCGGGCTGCGCGGAGCATTCCGGCCCAGCCCGCCTGTTGCGGGCCCGGGGCGTGGAAAAAATCGGTGCTTGCAAAAGGTGCCGAAGTGGGGTAGACACGTTAAGGGTTTTGCCGTATCGTAGATATTTGCGTCTTCCCTGTTTACCTTCAGCCTTCATATAGCGGTGGGCTTTGCCTGGCAGCTGACTATTAACGTGCCGTCAACAACGTCACACAATGGTCGGCCCGGGCCCCGGGTCATATAGCGGAACCGGATGGTAGCACTGCAGAGACACTCTGCAGGGTGCACAGCGGGGGAGATCTGAAAACGCCTGAAGGTCTGTGGAAGGATCCCTCTTGGTCGCCTCGAGCACCTCTAATGTAAATAACACCGCCACCGCTATCGCATCGAACACCACTGATGGTGCCACTCGCCGGCTCTCATTCGCAAAGATTCACGAACCTCTTGACGTTCCGAATCTGCTTGCCCTGCAGACAGACAGCTTTGACTGGCTGGTCGGCAATGAACGCTGGCAGGCACGCGTTGCGAAAGCTGTTGAAGAAAACGATCTCAGCGTAGCCACTTCGTCCGGACTCTCGGACATCTTTGAAGAGATCTCCCCGATCGAGGATTTCCAGGGCACCATGTCCCTGAGCTTCTCCGATCCGGAGTTCGCTGATCCCAAATACACCATGGCCGAGTGCAAGGACCGGGACGCAACGTACTCGGCTCCGCTGTACGTTAAAGCCGAGTTCATGAACAACAACACGGGCGAAATCAAGCAGCAGACCGTGTTCATGGGTGACTTCCCGCTGATGACCGAGAAGGGCACCTTCGTCGTCAACGGCACCGAGCGTGTCGTTGTCTCCCAGCTGGTCCGCTCACCGGGCGCCTACTTTGAGCGCACCGCTGACAAGACCAGTGACAAGGACATCTTCACTGCCAAGATCATCCCGTCCCGCGGTGCTTGGTTTGAACTCGAGATCGACAAACGCGATCAGGTCGGCGTCCGCCTCGACCGGAAGCGCAAGCAGTCCGTCACGGTTCTGCTGAAGGCCCTCGGCTGGACCGAAGGCCAGATCCTCGAAGAATTCGGCCAGTACGACTCCATGCGCGCAACGCTGGAGAAGGACGCCACCGAAACCCGCGAAGACGCCTTGCTTGACATCTACCGGAAGCTGCGCCCAGGCGAGCCGCCCACAGTCGAGGCTGCCCAGTCCCTGCTGGACAACCTGTACTTCAACTCCAAGCGCTACGATCTGGCCAAGGTTGGCCGCTACAAGATCAACCGCAAGCTTGGCATCGACCGCTCCCTTGGTGACAAGGAAGCTTCGGTCCTGCACGTTGAAGACATCGTTGCGATGATCAAGTTCCTCGTTGCCCTGCACGCCGGCGAAAAGACCCTCACGGGCAAGCGCGACGGCCAGGACCACGAGCTGCGCGTCGAGATCGATGACATCGACCACTTCGGCAACCGCCGCATCCGCGCCGTCGGCGAGCTCATCGAGAACCAGGTCCGCACCGGCCTGTCCCGTATGGAGCGCGTTGTCCGCGAGCGTATGACCACCCAGGACGTCGAAGCCATCACGCCGCAGACCCTGATCAACATCCGCCCGGTTGTGGCAGCCATCAAGGAGTTCTTCGGAACTTCCCAGCTGTCCCAGTTCATGGACCAGAACAACCCGCTTTCGGGTCTGACCCACAAGCGCCGTCTGTCCGCGCTTGGCCCGGGTGGTCTGTCCCGTGACCGTGCAGGCATGGAAGTCCGTGACGTTCACCCGTCGCACTACGGACGTATGTGCCCCATCGAAACCCCTGAAGGCCCGAACATTGGCCTGATCGGTTCGCTGGCTTCCTACGGCCGCATCAACCCGTTCGGCTTCATCGAGACTCCTTACCGTCTCGTCTCCGAAGGCGTTGTCTCCGACGAGGTCCAGTACCTCACCGCCGACGACGAAGCAGAGGTCCTGATCGCCCAGGCCAACGCTCCGCTGGATGAGAACAAGAAGTTCGCCGAAGAGACCGTCCTGGTCCGCGCCCGTGGTGGTGGAGGCGAGCCTGTGCTCGTTCCCGCCGGCGAGGTCGAGTTCATGGACGTTTCCCCGCGCCAGATGGTGTCTGTGGCTACGGCCCTGATCCCGTTCCTCGAGCACGACGATGCCAACCGTGCACTCATGGGTGCCAACATGCAGCGCCAGGCTGTGCCGCTGGTCCGTTCCGAGGCTCCCTTCGTGGGCACCGGCATGGAACGAGCAGCCGCTGTCGACGCCGGTGATGTCACCATCGCCAAGAAGGCCGGTGTGGTTACCGAGGTCTCCGCTGAACTGGTCATCGTGCTCAACGACGACGGCACGGAAACCAACTACCGCATCAACAAGTTCGCACGCTCCAACCAGGGCAACTGCTACAACAACCGCGTCCTGGTGAACGAAGGCCAGCGCCTCGAAGTCGGCGGCATCATCGCCGACGGCCCGGCAACGGACCAGGGCGAGCTCGCCCTCGGTAAGAACCTGCTCGTGGCATTCATGTCATGGGAAGGCCACAACTTCGAGGACGCCATCATCCTCTCGCAGCGCATCGTTGCCGAGGACGTTCTTTCCTCCATCCACATCGAGGAGCACGAGATCGATGCCCGCGACACCAAGCTTGGTGCCGAGGAAATCACCCGTGACATCCCGAACGTGTCCGAGGAAGTCCTGGCAGGCCTGGACGAGCGCGGCATCATCCACATCGGTGCCGAGGTTGAAGCCGGCGACATCCTGGTTGGCAAGGTCACCCCCAAGGGTGAAACCGAGCTGACCCCGGAAGAGCGCCTGCTGCGCGCCATCTTCGGTGAGAAGTCCCGCGAAGTGCGCGACACCTCCCTGAAGGTTCCGCACGGCGAGTCCGGTACCGTCATCGGCGTCCGGGTCTTCGACCGCGACAACGACGACGAACTGCCTCCGGGCGTGAACCAGCTGGTGCGCGTCTATGTCGCTGCCAAGCGCAAGATCACCGACGGCGACAAGCTCGCCGGCCGTCACGGCAACAAGGGTGTTATCTCCAAGATCCTCCCGATCGAGGACATGCCCTTCCTTGCCGATGGCACCCCGGTTGATATTGTCCTGAACCCGCTGGGTGTTCCGGGCCGTATGAACGTGGGCCAGGTGCTCGAAACGCACCTCGGCTGGGTTGCGAAGACCGGTTGGAAGATCGAAGGCGAGCCGGAGTGGCTCAAGCAGCTGCCGAACCTGCCCCGCGAGAGTGGCCAGACCACTGTTGCAACGCCGGTGTTCGACGGCGCCCGTGAAGAAGAGATCACGGGTCTGCTGGACTCCACCAACGTGACCCGCGACGGCGACCGCCTGATCAACTCCTCAGGCAAGACCCGCTTGTTCGACGGACGCTCCGGCGAGCCGTTCCCGGATCCGATCTCGGTCGGCTACATGTACATCCTCAAGCTCCACCACCTGGTGGACGACAAGATCCACGCCCGCTCCACCGGCCCGTACTCCATGATCACGCAGCAGCCGCTGGGTGGTAAGGCACAGTTCGGTGGCCAGCGCTTCGGTGAAATGGAAGTGTGGGCGCTCGAAGCTTATGGCGCCGCGTACACGCTCCAGGAACTGCTCACGATCAAGTCCGATGACATCCATGGTCGTGTGAAGGTCTACGAAGCAATCGTCAAGGGCGAGAACATCCCTGAGCCGGGCGTTCCTGAGTCCTTCAAGGTCTTGATCAAGGAAATGCAGTCGCTGTGCCTGAACGTGGAAGTACTCTCCACGGACGGAACCACAATTGAAATGCGTGACTCTGATGACGCAGTCTTCACGGCTGCGGAAGAACTGGGCATCGATCTGTCTCGTGCAGAGCCCAGTTCCGTAGAAGAGGTCTAGTCAGGTGACGTACCGGGAAAAGCAAGCGGCCCCGCCGCACTGACTTTTCCCGGTACGTGGCCTCCCTCTTCCCGTAACCCAAGACTTCAGAATTTAGAGAACAAGAGAGAACAGGGACCATATGTCCAGCGAATCCTCCTTCGGCCTCATGCAGATCGGCCTCGCCACCGCGGATGACATCCGTGGCTGGTCTTACGGCGAGGTTAAGAAGCCGGAAACCATCAACTACCGCACGCTCAAGCCCGAGAAGGACGGCCTCTTCTGCGAGAAGATCTTCGGCCCTTCCCGCGACTGGGAATGCTACTGCGGTAAGTACAAGCGCGTGCGCTTCAAGGGCATCATCTGCGAGCGGTGTGGCGTTGAAGTCACCCGCGCAAAGGTCCGCCGTGAGCGCATGGGCCACATCGAGCTGGCCGCCCCGGTCACGCACATCTGGTACTTCAAGGGTGTTCCGTCCCGCCTGGGCTACCTCCTTGACCTGGCGCCGAAGGACCTCGAAAAGGTCATCTACTTCGCTGCCTACATGATCACCAGCGTTGACGCTGACGCACGCCACGAGGAACTGCCCAACCTGCAGGTTGAGCACGACATCGAGAAGAAGCAGCTGATCGACAACCGCGACTCCGATATCGCCACGATCGCCCGCGACCTCGAAAACGAGATCGCGCGCCTCGAAGGTGAAGGTGCCAAGGCTGCCGACAAGAAGAAGGCCCGCGACTCCGCTGACCGCCAGATGGCCAACGTGCGTAAGCGCGCCGACGCCGAGATCGAGCGTCTCGAGCAGGTCTGGGACCGCTTCAAGAACCTCAAGGTCGCTGACCTCGAAGGCGACGAAGGCCTCTACCGCGAGCTGCGCGACCGCTACGGCATGTACTTCGAAGGCTCCATGGGTGCCGAAGCGATCAAGAAGCGTCTTGAGAACTTCGACATGCAGGCCGAGTCGGACCTGCTGCGCGATATCATCGCCAACGGCAAGGGCCAGCGCAAGACCCGCGCCCTGAAGCGGCTGAAGGTGGTCAACGCGTTCCTGACCACCAGCAACAGCCCGCTTGGCATGGTTCTGGACGCCGTCCCGGTGATCCCGCCGGAACTGCGCCCGATGGTCCAGCTGGACGGTGGCCGCTTCGCGACCTCCGACCTCAACGACCTCTACCGCCGTGTGATCAACCGCAACAACCGCCTCAAGCGGCTGCTTGACCTGGGTGCTCCGGAGATCATCGTCAACAACGAGAAGCGCATGCTTCAGGAAGCTGTTGACAGCCTCTTCGACAACGGCCGCCGCGGCCGTCCGGTCACCGGACCGGGCAACCGTCCCCTGAAGTCCCTGAGCGACATGCTCAAGGGCAAGCAGGGCCGTTTCCGCCAGAACCTCCTCGGCAAGCGCGTGGACTACTCCGGCCGTTCGGTCATCGTTGTCGGTCCGCAGCTGAAGCTGCACCAGTGTGGCCTGCCCAAGCAGATGGCACTGGAGCTCTTCAAGCCGTTCGTGATGAAGCGCCTGGTTGACCTCAACCACGCCCAGAACATCAAGTCGGCCAAGCGCATGGTGGAGCGTTACCGTCCGCAGGTCTGGGACGTGCTCGAAGAGATCATCACCGAACACCCGGTGCTGCTCAACCGTGCACCCACCCTGCACCGCCTCGGTATCCAGGCGTTCGAACCCCAGCTTGTTGAAGGTAAGGCAATCCAGCTTCACCCGCTGGTTTGTGGCGCCTTCAACGCTGACTTCGACGGCGACCAGATGGCAGTCCACCTGCCGCTGAGCCCCGAAGCCCAGGCTGAGGCACGCATCCTGATGCTGTCCTCGAACAACATCCTGAAGCCGTCTGACGGCCGTCCCGTCACCCTGCCTTCGCAGGATATGATCATCGGCCTCTACCACCTGACCACCAAGCGTGTCGGTTCAGCTGGCGAAGGCCGCGTCTTCTCGTCCGTTGCCGAAGCCATCATGGCCTACGACCTCCGCGAGCTGCACCTGAACTCGCAGGTCAAGATCCGTCTTGAAGGCTTCGTCCCGTACGCGGGCTGGGAAGCTCCGGAAGGCTGGGAGGCCGGCCAGCCGGTTCTCGTCCAGACCTCCCTGGGCCAGGTCATCTTCAACCAGACGCTGCCGGCGGATTACCCGTGGGTTGAGAACGTTGCAGACAAGGGCGAACTGTCCACCATCGTCAACGACCTCGCCGAGCGCTACCCGAAGGTGATCACGGCGGCAACGCTGGATAACCTCAAGGACGCCGGTTTCTACTGGGCCACCCGCTCGGGCGTTACCGTTGCCATCTCGGACATCGAGGTGCCCAAGGACAAGCCGAAGATCCTGGCAGGCTACGAAACCATGGCTGCCAAGATCCAGGGCCAGTACGACAAGGGCCTGATCGACGACGACGAGCGTCGCCAGGAACTGATCGAGATCTGGAACAAGGCAACGAACGAGATCGCCCAGGCGATGCGTGACAGCCTGTCCCCGATGAACACCATCAACCGCATGGTGTCCTCCGGTGCACGTGGTAACTGGATGCAGGTCCGTCAGATCGCGGGTATCCGTGGCCTGGTGGCCAACCCTAAGGGTGAAATCATCCCGCGTCCCATCAAGTCCTCCTACCGCGAGGGCCTGTCGGTGCTGGAATACTTCATCGCCACGCACGGTGCCCGTAAGGGTCTGGCTGACACCGCGCTGCGTACCGCCAACTCGGGTTACCTGACCCGCCGCCTGGTGGACGTTTCGCAGGACGTCATCGTTCGCGAAGAGGACTGCGGCACCGAGCGTGGCCTGGTCACGCCCATCGCCGTGCCGGACGCCAACGGTGAACTGGTTCTGGACGAGAACGTCGAGAACAGTGCCTACGCCCGTACGCTCGCCGTTGATGTTGTGGACTCCAAGGGCAATGTCCTTGCAGCCGGCGGCACCGACTGCGGCGACGTCGTAATCGCTGAGCTGTTCGCAGCAGGCATCACCGAGGTCAAGGTCCGCTCCGTACTCACCTGTGAGTCCAGCGTCGGCACCTGCGCCCTGTGCTACGGCCGTTCCCTGGCCACCGGCAAGACCGTGGACATCGGCGAGGCTGTTGGCATTATTGCCGCACAGTCCATCGGTGAGCCCGGCACGCAGCTGACCATGCGTACGTTCCACACCGGTGGTGCTGTTTCCTCCAGCGGTGGCGACGACATCACCCAGGGTCTGCCCCGTATCCAGGAGCTCTTCGAAGCCCGTACTCCCAAGGGTGTTGCACCGATTGCTGAAGCAGCCGGCCGCATCACCATCGAAGAGTCCGAGCGCCAGATGCGCCTGGTCATCACGCCGGATGACGGAACCGAAGAGATCGCTTACCCGGTCCTTCGCCGTTCACGCCTGCTGATCGAAGACGGCGATCACGTCACCGTCGGCCAGAAGCTGATCAACGGACCGGTGGATCCCAAGCAGGTTCTGCGCATCATGGGCCCCCGTGCTGCACAGAAGTTCCTGGTGGACGAGGTCCAGGGCGTGTACCGCAGCCAGGGCATCGGTATCCACGACAAGCACGTCGAGGTTATCGTCCGCCAGATGCTGCGCCGCGTCACGGTCATCGAGTCCGGCGAATCGGATCTGCTGCCCGGCGAGCTCGCCGAGCGCAGCCGCTTCGAAGATGCCAACCGCCGCGTTGTGTCCGAGGGCAAGACTCCGGCTTCCGGACGTCCTGAGCTCATGGGCATCACCAAGGCGTCCCTGGCCACCGAGTCCTGGCTGTCCGCAGCTTCCTTCCAGGAGACCACCCGCGTCCTGACGCAGGCGGCCATGGAAGGCAAGAGCGATCCGCTGCTCGGCCTCAAGGAGAACGTCATCATCGGTAAGCTGATCCCGGCCGGCACGGGTCTCCCGCGCTACACCGAGGTCACCGTGGAGCCCACTGAGGAAGCGAAGGCCAACCTGTTTACCGGCCCCAGCGCGTTCAGTGACTTCTCGTACGACTCCCTGGGCGGCGACGGAGCTCCTGAGTTCCACGCCATCCCGCTGGATGACTACGATCTCGGTAACGACTTCCGCTAAGCATCACTGAGAAGGCCCCGTTTCCCCCTTTGCCGCAGTTCAGGCGCGGGGGAGACGGGGCCTTTTCGCATACACCCGATTAAGGGTGCTGAGCCAGCCGTGCTAAACTTTTTGTAATTGTTCTGTGTGGCAGTGGATGAAGGCCGCCGCAAGCATCATTTTGGTTTTGTTCTCATGATGCTTGGGTGGGAGCTTGTTTCCGGGTTGCGGGCTAGGTGCGCAACGAATGCCACGCTTTTGCACGCCTAAGCAAGATTCTAGACCTCACGGCTGCAAGGACAACGCCAAAACCGACGCACTTCAGGCTGACGCCCGGACGCGCCGGTAGAGATCAAACCAACGGAGAACACGAGAGTGCCTACGATTAACCAGCTGGTCCGCAAGGGCCGCACGCCGAAGGTCAAGAAGACCAAGGCCCCTGCCCTGAACGGCAGCCCGATGCGCCGCGGTGTTTGCACCCGCGTTTACACCACCACCCCCAAGAAGCCGAACTCGGCTCTTCGTAAGGTCGCACGTGTGCGCCTCAACGGTGGCATTGAAGTTACCGCCTACATCCCCGGTGTAGGCCACAACCTGCAGGAGCACTCCATTGTGCTCGTTCGCGGTGGTCGTGTTAAGGACCTTCCGGGTGTCCGTTACAAGATCGTCCGTGGCGCCCTCGATACCCAGGGTGTGAAGAACCGTAAGCAGGCACGCAGCCGCTACGGCGCAAAGATGGAGAAGAAGTAATATGCCTCGCAAGGGTCCGGCCCCCAAGCGGCCGCTCGTACTAGATCCCGTATACGGCTCCCCGCTGGTCACTCAGTTGATCAACAAGGTTCTCGTTGACGGCAAGAAGTCCACCGCAGAGCGCATCGTTTACGGTGCCCTCGAAGGCGCCCGCGCCAAGTCCGGCGGCGATCCCGTAGCAGCCCTCAAGAAGGCCATGGAGAACGTCAAGCCTTCCCTCGAGGTCCGCTCACGCCGCGTTGGCGGCGCCACCTACCAGGTTCCGGTTGAGGTCAAGCCGGGCCGCTCCACCGCCCTCGCCCTGCGTTGGCTGGTTGGCTACTCCAAGGCCCGCCGCGAAAAGACCATGACTGAGCGCCTCCAGAACGAAATCCTGGATGCCTCGAACGGTCTCGGTGCCGCTGTGAAGCGTCGCGAAGACACCCACAAGATGGCCGAGTCCAACAAGGCCTTCGCACACTACCGCTGGTAATACTTCCCGGACGCCGCCGGCTCAACAGAGCCGGCGGCGAACGTGCAGTCCATCCGAAAGGGAGACACCGTGGCACAGGACGTGCTTACCGACCTTAGTAAGGTCCGCAATATCGGCATCATGGCCCACATTGATGCCGGCAAGACCACCACCACCGAGCGCATCCTGTTCTACACAGGTGTGAACCACAAGATCGGCGAAACGCACGACGGCGCTTCGACCACTGACTGGATGGAACAGGAAAAGGAACGCGGCATCACCATCACGTCTGCCGCCGTGACCTGCTTCTGGGAAAACAACCAGATCAACATCATCGACACCCCCGGCCACGTTGACTTCACCGTTGAGGTTGAGCGCTCCTTGCGCGTCCTCGACGGCGCTGTCGCTGTATTCGATGGCAAGGAAGGCGTTGAGCCGCAGTCGGAAACCGTTTGGCGCCAGGCTGACAAGTACAACGTTCCGCGTATCTGCTTCGTCAACAAGATGGACAAGCTCGGTGCTGATTTCTACTTCACCGTAGACACCATCATCGGCCGCCTCGGCGCCAAGCCGCTGGTCATGCAGCTGCCGATCGGTGCCGAGAACGATTTCATCGGCGTCGTCGACCTGCTCTACATGCGCGCCCTGGTCTGGCCCGGCGACTCCAAGGGTGACGTCACCATGGGTGCCAAGTACGAGATCCAGGAGATCCCGGCTGACCTCAAGGAAAAGGCTGAAGAGTACCGCGCAACGCTCATTGAGACCGTTGCAGAGTCCTCCGAAGAGCTCATGGAGAAGTACCTCGAAGGTGAAGAAATCTCCGAGGACGAGCTCAAGGCCGGCATCCGCAAGATGACGATCAACTCCGAGCTGTACCCCGTGTTCTGTGGCTCTGCCTTCAAGAACCGTGGCGTCCAGCCGATGCTTGACGCTGTTGTCGACTACCTGCCGAACCCGCTCGACGTCCCGCCGATGATCGGTCACGATCCCCGCGACGAAGAGAAGGAACTGACGCGTAAGCCTTCTTCCGAAGAGCCGTTCTCGGCTCTGGCGTTCAAGATTGCCACGCACCCGTTCTTCGGTCAGCTCACCTTCATCCGCGTGTACTCCGGTCACGTGGAAGCAGGCTCCCAGGTGGTCAACTCCACCAAGGGCAAGAAGGAGCGCATCGGCAAGCTGTTCCAGATGCACGCCAACAAGGAAATGCCTGTTGAGGGCGCTACCGCCGGCCACATCTACGCAGCGATCGGCCTGAAGGACACCACCACTGGCGACACCCTGTGCGACTCCTCCAACCAGATCGTCCTCGAGTCCATGAGCTTCCCGGAGCCCGTGATCTCTGTTGCGATCGAGCCGAACACCAAGGGTGACCAGGAGAAGCTCTCCACGGCCATCCAGAAGCTCTCCGCTGAGGACCCGACCTTCCAGGTCTCCCTCAACGAGGACACCGGTCAGACCATCATCGCCGGCATGGGCGAGCTCCACCTGGACATCCTGGTGGACCGCATGCGCCGCGAGTTCAAGGTCGAGGCAAACGTCGGCAAGCCGCAGGTTGCTTACCGCGAAACCATCAAGCGTGCTGTAGAGCGTCACGACTACACGCACAAGAAGCAGACCGGTGGTTCGGGCCAGTTCGCAAAGATCCAGATTGCGATCGCTCCGTTGGACACGTCCGAAGGCGAGCTGTACGAGTTCGAGAACAAGGTCACCGGTGGCCGTATTCCGCGCGAATACATCCCGTCGGTGGACGCCGGTATCCAGGATGCACTGAACGACGGCGTCCTGGCAGGTTACCCGGTTGTCGGCATCAAGGCCACGCTGATTGACGGCGCGTACCACGATGTTGACTCCTCGGAAATGGCGTTCAAGATCGCCGGCCGGATGGCTTTCAAGGAAGCTGCCCGCAAGGCGAACCCCATCCTGCTCGAACCGCTGATGGATGTCGAGGTCCGCACCCCTGAGGAATACATGGGTGAAGTTATCGGTGACCTCAACTCCCGCCGTGGCCAGATGCAGTCCATGGAAGATGCCCAGGGCGTCAAGGTTATCCGTGCGCACGTCCCGCTGTCCGGCATGTTCGGCTACATCGGTGACCTGCGCTCGAAGACCCAGGGCCGCGCTGTGTACTCCATGACGTTCCACAGCTACGCCGAGGTCCCGAAGGCATACGCCGACGAGATCATCCAGAAGAACCGCGGCGAGTAGCCTCCAGGCTCTCGCAGCAACAAACTCGGGTGCGTTTCCGGTTCCGGAAATTCACCTGGTGCAGATGGCCGGTATCCGGTCAGCGCCATCCGGTCAAGCCCGGGGCCGGTCATCTGCACCGACAGGCTCGTGGGACTAGTATTAGTTCCTGACTCTGCAATTTCATCAATCCAAAGCCCCCCAAGTAGACTTACTCAAAGTTTCGCCGCGACAAGCGCGGTCGAAGGGTAAGTCATTTGAAAACGTTCTAGGAGGAACCTGTGGCAAAGGCAAAGTTCGAGCGGACTAAGCCGCACGTTAACATCGGCACCATTGGTCACGTTGACCACGGTAAGACGACGTTGACGGCCGCGATTTCCAAGGTGCTGTACGACAAGTACCCGACACTCAACGAGCAGCGCGACTTCGCGTCCATTGACTCTGCTCCCGAAGAGCGTCAGCGCGGCATTACCATCAACATCTCCCACGTTGAGTACCAGACCGAGAAGCGCCACTACGCACACGTAGACGCTCCGGGTCACGCTGACTACATCAAGAACATGATCACCGGTGCTGCACAGATGGACGGTGCAATCCTCGTGGTTGCCGCCACTGACGGCCCGATGGCTCAGACCCGCGAGCACGTCCTGCTCGCCCGCCAGGTTGGCGTTCCCTACCTGCTGGTTGCTCTGAACAAGTCGGACATGGTTGACGACGAAGAACTGCTGGACCTCGTTGAAATGGAAGTTCGTGAGCTGCTTTCGGCTCAGGGCTTCGATGGCGACGAAGCACCGGTCGTTCGCGTTTCCGGTCTGAAGGCCCTCGAAGGCGACCCCGTTTGGGTCAAGTCCGTCGAGGACCTCATGGAAGCTGTTGACAACTCGGTACCGGACCCCGTTCGTGACCGTGACAAGCCCTTCCTGATGCCGATCGAAGACGTCTTCACGATCACCGGCCGTGGCACCGTTGTTACGGGCCGCGCCGAGCGTGGAACCCTCGCCATCAACTCCGAGGTCGAGATCGTCGGCATCCGCCCGGTCCAGAAGACCACGGTTACCGGTATCGAGATGTTCCACAAGCAGCTCGACGAAGCATGGGCCGGCGAGAACTGTGGCCTCCTGCTCCGCGGTCTGAAGCGTGATGACGTAGAGCGCGGCCAGGTTGTCGTCAAGCCGGGTTCCATTACCCCGCACACCGACTTCGAGGCTAACGTTTACATCCTCTCCAAGGACGAAGGCGGGCGTCACAACCCGTTCTACTCCAACTACCGCCCGCAGTTCTACTTCCGCACCACGGACGTAACCGGCGTTATCACCCTGCCCGAGGGCACGGAAATGGTTATGCCTGGCGACAACACTGAGATGACCGTTGCGCTCATCCAGCCCATCGCCATGGAAGAGGGCCTCGGCTTCGCTATCCGCGAAGGCGGCCGCACCGTTGGTTCAGGACGCGTCACCAAGATCATCAAGTAGTCACTTGTTGATCTGATGGACCGCTGAACTGAAAGGCCGTCTGACGGCCTGAGGTGAAGTTTGGAACAGCCCCGCTGCTGGTGCAGCGGGGCTGTTCTTTGCTACTATTAATCCAGTCATTGGATTAATAGTAGCTGCGCAACCGGACAGGCAACCTGTCTTCGGGAGAGGGACCACCGTGGGGAACGAAGCTTACGAGGCAGGCTACCGTGCCGGCCACCTTCAGGGGTGGCTTGACGCCATGGCAAGGATTCAGGGCCCGACGACGGCGGGCGGCAGTGCGCCCCGGCTGGCAGCCTCGGTGCCTCCCTCGGAGGTTCCCATCTCCATGGCGCCCGCCTCGCCTTTTGCGGCCGTATCGCCTCTTCCACCCGTGACGGCTCCGGCGCCGCCTGCCCTTGTGGCCGTCTCCGCACCGCCGGTCCCGCAAGCGGCGCCAGCGCTCCGGGCGCCCTCCCATGCAGAGGCCTCCCATGCACAGACCTTGCG
This sequence comes from Pseudarthrobacter sp. DSP2-3-2b1, assembly GCF_049895945.1. Classification (NCBI taxonomy): domain Bacteria; kingdom Bacillati; phylum Actinomycetota; class Actinomycetes; order Micrococcales; family Micrococcaceae; genus Pseudarthrobacter; species Pseudarthrobacter sp. DSP2-3-2b1. Next base: position 233,893 of record NZ_JAFCTI010000006.1, read on the forward strand.
GGCCGAAGGACCCGTCCGCCCGGCCCCTGAGACGCCAGCCGAGCGGCAGGCCCGGCGGGAAAAGCGGGACCGCCAGAACATCAACATCACGCTGTACGTCGCCAGCCTGATGTTGGTTGCCGCAGCGGCACTGTTCATCGGCACAAGCCTCCCGCCCGTGCTGCGCTTCGCCGGCGTCTGCGTGGTCACTGCATTGTTCTATGGTTCGGGGTTTGCGCTTCTGGCCAGGGTGCCCCGGCTGAAGCCGGCGGCTGTGGCGTTCACAGGTACAGGACTGGCCATGGTGCCGGTGACCGGACTTGCGCTGTACAACTTTGCCCTTCACGACGGACCGGCTGCGTGGCTGATCACATCCCTGATCGGTACTGCCGGCTACATTGCGGCAGCGGTGCGCCTGGAGAGCCGGGTGCTGGTCTACTTGTCCCTGACTTTCGTGGCATCCACCGCGTTCTCCGGCGTCTCCATCCTTGGCGGTGCGCTGGTGTGGTATTTCGCCGTATTGATAGGAGTGGCCACCCTCCTGACTGCGCTGGCCATGGTCCGGCCGGGCTGGCTCCCGCCGGTTTACATCAGGCCACTGACGGTGCTCCACCCCATGGTTGTCCCGGCCGTAGCGGCCGCCGCGACGGTTGTACCACTGCTCCTGGACAAAGCGGAATATGCCCTGGTGATGGGCATGTGTGGATTGTATTTTGCCTTGATGGCTGCAGTTCCATTGAGCTCGGCAATGTCTGGGCGGCAGAGACTGCTCAACTTCTACGGCGCGCGTGCAGCACTGACTGTTGCCGCCGCCGTCGCGCTGTGGAACCTGACTGGCCGGGGGAGCGACGCTCTGCTGGCAGCCGCCGCGCTGTTTGCTGTTCAGGCCGTGGCCGTGGCGCTAATGTTCGGGCGGCTGGCGCTCTGGTTCGCCCAACCGAAGGGGACCTCTTCCACGGACGTGCGGGGCGCGCCCGGCGATGGTGATGGCCGGTGGCGCGTCGACGCATCGCTGACCTTTGGATTGCAGCTGGTGGCCACAGCGGTGTTTGGCCTCCAGGAGCTTGCCATCGGATTGTTCCGCGGTACCGCCTTTGCATCTGAGTATGCGGGAATGGTGCCGTTGTGGGTCCCGGTGGGGTTGTCCCTGGCCACGGGCATGGTCCTTGCCATCAGGTGGGCCGGCCGGACCGAATGGGCGCCGGTAGCTGCACTGGCGTTGGCGGTGATTGCGTCCCCGTCGATGGGAGCGTGGCCGCTCGCTGTCATGCTGGTTCTCTCGGCCGGCTACTGGGCTGCACGTGCAGTGTACTCGGCAGGCGATTTCCGGGGCCGGCTGGTACTGGGAGCCCGGGTGGCGCTGACGTTTGCGGTCCCCGTGACGGTCGCCGCGTTGATGGACAACGATCTTCGGCGGGTCGAGGCTTCCGTGTTCGCTTTGCTGGTGGCACTGGTGTGCCAGCAGGTCCTGACGGCAATCCTGGAGCGCGCAGGGCTGCGGGCCATCTCGCCGCAGGCCACCCTGGGAGTGTTTGGCGCCGGTGGTGCCTTGGTCCTCATCGGGTTGCCGGTCTTCGAAACGTCGCTGGACCACGCACTGACGGCCGCCGGCCTTTTCCTCCAGCTCGTAGCTGCACTCGTCATCGGCGCCATGATGGTTCCACGGCCAGCCGCCGAGAAGGACTGGTCCGCTTCGGTAGGGGAGGCCCTCCCGCTGGGCATTTCCGTGGTTACGGCCGCTGTTGCATTCCAGGCCGTGTCCCAGCGGGCTGGAAACATGGCACTCCTCCTGGTAGTTGCCTATCTGATGGCCACGGCGCTGCGGCTTCAATTCCGCCAGCACCGCTGGACGTACTGGTGGCTCGGCCGGGCGGCGGCCACGGTCCTCGTCCTCACGGCCTTTCACCAGCTGCGGGCGGAGAGCGGCCCGCTGGTACTGGCAGGCCAGGTTCTTCAACCCGCCACGGTCCTGGTGATTGTCCTGGCACTACAGTTGAGCTTTCCCCTGATCGCCGCCGCCCGCCGTCGTGCGCCTCGATATGTGGTCGCTGACGCCGTAGCTGTGCTGCTGGTGCAGCTCGCCTGCAGTGCAACGCTGGCACGGGGGGATTCGCCTGACTGGCAGGGGACCTGGGCCATTGGCCTTGTTGCTCTGTGCGCCGCGGCCGCAGGCTACTTCCTGCGCAGCGAGTCCGGTGCCGTTTGGCTGGCGCCCGCTTCCCTGGTCCTGCTGCTGGCTCTCTCCGGAGGTGATCTCCTTCAGGTTGAGCTGGTTATCGGGGTGTACGCCGTGTACTCCACCCTGATGGTGGTGGCCGAACCGCAGCGCGTCCGGAAGGGCTGGTACTTTGTCGCCGCCCGCGTCCTGACCGCGGCTCTCGCACTGGTGCTCAGCTACGACCTCACGGCATCGCCCACCGTAGTTTCGCTGACCTTTGCCGCGGTGCTGGCCGCCCAGCACGCGGTCCGGTGGCTCATGCGCTCCCGGCTCACCGAGGTCCCGTTCCAGCAGGCGGCGGTCTGGATCACTTTGGCCGGGCAAGCCGTGCTGCCGCTGGCGTACATCGTTGGGCCGGGGATCACCACTGCTGCGGGACGGGACCACGACGGCGGGCGCTGGGTTGTTCTGCTGGAGCTGCTGATGCTCCTGGCTTCCGCCGTGGTGGCCAGAAGACTGTTCATTGCCCGCGGCGCGTTGTACTTCGCTGTGTACGCGCTGCTGTTCGGAGTGCTGGCCCTGGGCCCGCTGGTCACTTTCGGCGGGACATTCCTGATACAACCGGTCCTGAGCCACACCGGTGCTGCCGTGGTGCTGTTGTTGCTGGCAGTGCTCGCCACTGTGGCCGGCGCCATTCGGCGGCAGCGGAACGTGGCTGTCGGCGGGGTTGAACACTGGCTGTGGCTGGTCACGGCCTGTCTGTCCGGCGTTCTTGCCGTGCTCATCTCGCCGCTGGCTGGGAACTGGGTGACGGGGGCCGCTGTTCTGGTCCTGTCTGCCGTTGGCTTTACGGCCTCCCACGTCGAGGAACTCCCGCAGTTCTATCCGCCGGCTGCCTTGGCGGCACTTGGTGGCGGGGTCATCCTGGCAGCGGACGCCTATGCGGAGATGCCCGGTGTCTGGGGCGGCTTCCTGCCGTGGCTGATCGGCGCCGGGGCCGCATCCGCCATCCTTTACGCCGCGCGGCTCCACCAAAGCGACCGGCTGCAGGGTGACCCGGTGCGCCGCTGGTCCCTTGCCGGGGCAGCTTTCCTTGGCCTCATCCTGGTGGCATTGGCCGGGGTCAGGCACGACGCAACGTCCTGGGCTGCAGCTGCCGTGGTGGCGGCCGCCGTCGGCGTCGCTCACCAGGAGGCACCCCTCCGGGTGCGCCGGCTGGTCCTCGAGGTGGGTGCGCTCCTGCTGACCGCAACAGTCCAGCGCGCCGCATTGTTCGAGTTTGACGGGAGCGGCGGCAGGCTGTGGGCCGGACTGCCCGATCCTTTCTGGGTAATCCAGTGGTACGTGGTCCTGGCAGCGGCCCTCGGTTTCCTGCGGTACCTGTCCGGCAGTCCGTCGGCAGGACGGTTCCTGACGGGTGCCGCCGCTGGCCTGCTGTCGATGAGTGGCCTCGGCATCCTGTTCGGCGGTGGCGGCGGCCAGCAGCTCTGGGTCCTGGTACTTCTCGCACTGCTCCTGGTTGCCGGCCTTGGCCTGGGGGAGCGATTGTTCGTCTGGTGGGGTGCCGCAGGGGTGGCCGCCTGCATCCTGTGGGCCATGCGGAACTACACGTTCCTGCTGCTGGCCGTGATCGCCGCCGGGCTCATCGCCTTTGCTGTCTGGCGCCTGAACCGGGGCGCGGTTTCCGGCCCTGCGGCTGACGGGACCGGACCCGAGTCTGACGGACCCGGGTCTGAGGGACCCGTGCCCGCTGGGCGCGAACCGGTTGGGCACGAGCCGGTTGGACATGGGACTGCCGGGCCGCGGGATCCGTACAGCGGGCCCTGATATTGTTGCTGGAAGCGAGAGGAGTACATCATGGAATGGCTGATTTTTCTGATCATTGCAGCTGCAGTGGTGGCCGGAGTGTTCTGGGCCAAGAAGCATTTCCGCAACGAGATTGACCGCGCCAAGCGCATCAACCGGGCGAACAAGAACCAGTAGCCCGCCGCATCGGGCATCAGGGCCCAGGACTCAGCCTTGCTGCAGCTTCCTGGCCTGGCTGAGCGCCTGGTACCAGTAGAAGGATTCCTTCGGGGTCCGCTCCATCGTGTCGAAATCCACGTGCACCAGCCCGAACCGCTGGGAGTAGCCGGCCGCCCACTCGAAGTTGTCCATTAGCGTCCAGACGTAGTAGCCGCGGAGATCAACGTCGTGCGCGATTCCGCCCGGGGCGGTGGCCTCCATGGCGTGGCGTAGGTGCCCCGCGATGTAGTCGATCCGCTGATGGTCCTGGATGGGTCCGGTCACGTGATCGGGTTCCGGGAAGCTGGCTCCGCTTTCGGTGATGTACAGCGGGGGCAGGGCGTGCTTGTAGCGGTCCTTCAGTTCGCGCAGCATGATTCCCAGGTGGTCCGGGGCCACCGGCCACCCGAATCCGGTGGTGCCGTATTCGTCGTACGGGACCTGGTGGGCAGGAATCCGGATCATCGCTTCGGCCGGAACCGTGAGGTCATCGCCGGTGCCCTGCCCGGCTGCCACCTTCACCGGCTGGTAATAGTTCACGCCGTAGAAGTCCAGGGGCTGATGGATTGTTCGGAGATCGGAGTCGGAAATTTTGGGCAGAGAACGGAACCACGGCTTCGCGAGCCGGAGGGCGAAGGGGTAGCGGCCAAGCAGGATCGGATCAGCGTAGATCCGGTTCAGCATCAGGTCGAAGACCATTGCAGCGGCCCTGTCGGTGACCTTTCCGGTTGCCGGCCGGACGGGGGAGTGCAGGTTGGTCACGCCGATGCCGCCGCGGACTCCTTCTGCCCGCAGCGCCTGGACGGAGAGGCCATGGGCGAGCATCTGGTGGTGGACCGCGGGAAAGGCCTCGAACAGAAGGCCCTGCCCGGGGGCGTGCACTCCCAGGGCGTAGCCGTTCAGCACCACCGAGGCGGGTTCGTTCAGGGTGACCCACTGATCGACGCGGTCACCGAAGCGCCGGCCGGCCGCCGCAGAATACTCCGCGAACCGTTCGGCGGTGGCCCTGTTCATCCAGCCCCCGCGGTGTTCCAGGGGCAGCGGGGTATCCCAGTGGTACAGGGTGGCCATGGGGGAGATGCCGGCTTCGAGCAGTTGATCGATCAGCCGGTCATAGAAGTCCAGGCCCTGTTCGTTGAAGGGACCCCGGCCGTCAGGCTGGATCCGCGGCCACGAAATGGAGAACCGGTACGAATCCACGCCGAGTTCGCGCATCAGCGCCACATCCTCGGGGGCGCGGTTGTAGTGATCGCACGCCATCGCCGGGGAGTGGCCATCCATGATGGCGCCGGGTTTCTCCGAGAAGGCATCCCAGCCTGATGGGCCGCGGCCGTCCGCGGCGAGGGCGCCTTCGATCTGGAAGGCGGCCGCGGCAACCCCCAGGGTGAACGAACGCGGCAGGCGGCCGGCCAGATCCCGAATGGATACGTCATGTTCGACGGTCATTCCCTTATCATCCATTCGGATGTTGCCGAAGGCAATGACCCGGACGGACAGCGGCGGGAACTCCGGGTACCGCCGCCGGCGGCGCCACCTGCGGAGACGCCGTCGAACGCGGGAGTGTGCGCCTGTCCCCGCCCATTAGCCCAGATTCGCTTCTGCGCATAATATCCGGCATACTAGATGAGTTGTTCAAGCGCTTCTTCGTGTCCCGATCCGGATAATGCCGGGTGTCAGGGTCCAAGTTGAAGCCCAAACATAACCCACTCCCCATGGAACTGCGGATTTGTATGCGTGCTAAGCGCGACACGCCCGACCGCGGGGGTCGGTTACGCCGGCAGGTTGAGGAACCCGGATTATTCCGGATTCAGCTTGTGCGGCGGGTGGTAGTTCAGACTTCAAATGCTTCGGCAGCCACATGCAACACGAAAGTAAACAGAGCAGCCCTACTCAGAGCAGCACTAACTGAAAGAGAGTCAGGCGACATGGCGGGACAAAAAATCCGCATCCGGCTGAAGTCATATGACCACGAGGTCATTGATGTTTCAGCACGGAAGATCGTTGAGACGGTCACGCGCGCAGGCGCCACGGTAGTTGGCCCCGTGCCGCTTCCGACGGAGAAGAACATCTACTGCGTAATCCGCTCTCCGCACAAGTACAAAGACAGCCGCGAGCACTTTGAAATGCGCACGCACAAGCGTCTTATCGACATCATCGATCCCACGCCCAAGGCTGTCGACTCGCTCATGCGTCTCGACCTGCCGGCAGACGTGAACATCGAAATCAAGCTGTAGGGAGGTGCTGAGAGACTATGACCGCAACCCGTAACGTAAAGGGCCTGCTGGGCACGAAGCTCGGCATGACCCAGGTCTGGGACGAGAACAACAAGCTCATCCCCGTCACTGTGGTCCAGGCAGATTCGAACGTCATCACCCAGCTGCGCAACGCAGACACTGATGGCTATGTCGCTGTTCAGATCGGCTACGGCCAGATCGATCCCCGCAAGGTCACCAAGCCGCTGGCTGGTCACTTTGAAAAGGCAGGCGTCACGCCTCGCCGCCACGTCGTCGAACTGCGCACTGCAGATGCTGACACTTACGAGCTGGGCCAGGAGCTTTCTGTTGAGCTCTTCGAAGCCGGCCAGAAGATCGACGTTATCGGCACCACCAAGGGTAAGGGCTTCGCCGGCGTTATGAAGCGTCACGGCTTCCACGGCGTTGGAGCTTCCCACGGTGCCCACAAGAACCACCGTAAGCCCGGTTCAATCGGTGGCGCATCCACCCCGAGCCGCGTCTTCAAGGGCATGAAAATGGCCGGCCGCATGGGCGCCGTTCGTCACACCACGCTGAACCTCACGGTTCACGCTGTTGACGTCGAGAAGTCGCTGCTCCTGATCAAGGGTGCCGTCCCCGGCGCCCGCGGCCAGGTCGTACTCGTACGCACCGCCGTGAAGGGAGCCTAGTTAGATGACTAGCACTGTCAAGGTAGACCTGCCTGCAGAGATCTTCGACGTTCAGACCAACGTGCCCTTGCTGCACCAGGTCGTCGTTGCACAGCTCGCTGCTGCTCGCCAGGGTACCCACAAGACCAAGACCCGCGCCGAGGTTTCCGGTGCAGGTCGCAAGCCGTTCAAGCAGAAGGGCACCGGCCGCGCCCGTCAGGGTTCAATCCGTGCTCCTCACATGACCGGTGGTGGCGTTGTCCACGGTCCCACACCGCGTGACTACAGCCAGCGTACCCCCAAGAAGATGATTGCTGCTGCACTGCGCGGCGCACTCTCTGACCGGGCACGCAACGGACGCATCCACGTTGTTGCTGAACTGGTGGAGGGCACCAAGCCGTCCGTCAAGAACGCACTTGCAACCTTGCGCGGAGTTTCCGAGCGCAAGAACCTGCTGGTTGTCATCGAGCGCGCCAACGATGTTGCAGCACTTTCCGTGCGCAACCTCGCCGGTGTTCACGTTCTGTACGCAGACCAGCTGAACACCTACGACGTACTCGTCTCTGACGACGTTGTCTTCACCAAGGCTGCCTACGAAGCATTCGTTGCTGACCGGGCAGTAGCAAAGAACGAGGAGGATGCCAAGTGAGTGCAGCCACCATCAAAGACCCGCGCGACGTCGTGCTTGCACCCGTCGTATCGGAAAAAAGCTACGGCCTGATCGATGAGGGCAAGTACACCTTCCTGGTGGACCCCCGCTCGAACAAGACCGAGATCAAGCTGGCCGTGGAGAAGATTTTCTCCGTCAAGGTCGAATCGATCAACACCATCAACCGTGCCGGTAAGCGCAAGCGCACCAAATTCGGATGGGGTACCCGCAAGAACACCAAGCGTGCAATTGTGAGCCTCAAAGAAGGCACCATCGACATCTTCGGCGGTCCGCTCTCGTAGCGGAGACCACTTTAACGAGGAAATAAATTATGGGAATCCGTAAATACAAGCCGACTACCCCGGGCCGTCGTGGCTCGAGCGTAGCGGACTTCACTGAAATCACGCGGTCGACGCCGGAAAAGTCGTTGGTACGTCCCCTCCCGAAAAAGGGTGGCCGTAACAACTCCGGTAAGATCACGACCCGTCACAAGGGTGGTGGCCACAAGCGCCAGTACCGTCTGATCGACTTCCGTCGCCACGACAAAGACGGCGTCAACGCCCGCGTTGCCGAAATCGAGTACGATCCGAACCGCACGGCTCGCATCGCACTCCTGCACTACGTTGATGGCACCAAGCGTTACATCATCGCCCCGAACAAGCTCTCCCAGGGTGACGTAGTAGAAGCAGGTTCCGGTGCTGACATCAAGCCCGGCAACAACCTGCCCCTGCTCAACATCCCGGTTGGTACCGTAATCCACGCAGTTGAACTGCGTCCGGGTGGCGGCGCCAAGATGGGCCGCTCCGCCGGTGCATCGATCCAGCTTGTTGCCAAGGAAGGCCGCTTCGCCCAGCTGCGTCTGCCTTCCGGCGAAATCCGCAACGTTGACGTGCGCTGCCGCGCAACCGTCGGCGAGGTCGGCAACGCCGAGCAGTCGAACATCAACTGGGGTAAGGCCGGCCGCATGCGCTGGAAGGGCGTCCGCCCGACCGTCCGTGGTGTCGCGATGAACCCGGTTGACCACCCGCACGGTGGTGGCGAGGGTAAGACGTCCGGTGGACGTCACCCCGTCAACCCGAACGGTAAGCGGGAAGGCCGCACGCGCCGCCCCAACAAAGAGAGCGACAAACTCATTGTTCGTCGCCGTCGTACTGGCAAGAACAAGCGATAGGAGCCTGGACACATGCCACGCAGCCTGAAAAAAGGTCCTTTCGTTGACCAGCACCTCTTTGTAAAGGTGGACAGGGAAAACGAAAAGGGCACCAAGAACGTCATTAAGACCTGGTCCCGCCGTTCGATGATCATCCCCGACATGCTCGGGCACACGATCGCCGTACACGACGGACGCAAGCACATTCCGGTGTTTGTCACTGAGTCGATGGTCGGGCACAAGCTCGGCGAATTCGCTCCCACGCGGACATTCCGCGGCCATGTCAAGGACGACCGTAAGGGCAAGCGCCGCTAGGCGCCTGCACTTACGTCAAAGACGAGAGAAGGAAAGCAATGGAAGCCAAGGCAATTGCGCGCCACATCCGCGTAACGCCTATGAAGGCCCGGCGCGTCGTCAACCTTGTTCGTGGTTTGCAAGCGAATGAGGCTCTGGCAATTCTGAAGTTTGCCCCACAGGCAGCTTCAGAGCCGGTATTCAAGGTAGTTCAGTCGGCAATCTCCAACGCCCGGGTCCTCGCGGACCGCGACGGCGTGGCGTTTGACGAAGGTGACCTCATCATCAGCGAAGCGTTTGTTGATGAAGGCCCGACCATGAAGCGGTTCCAGCCGCGTGCCCAGGGTCGTGCATTTCAGATCAAGAAGCGCACGAGCCACATCACCGTGGTAGTCGCTACCCCGGAGAAAGAGGAGGCTCGCTAAGTGGGACAGAAAGTTAACCCGCACGGGTTCCGACTCGGCATCACCACCGATCACGTATCGCACTGGTTTGCTGACAGCACCAAAGCCGGCCAGCGTTACAAGGACTTCGTTCGCGAAGACATCCGTATCCGACAGCTCATGTCAGTTGGCATGGAGCGCGCCGGTATCGCCAAGGTTGAGATCGAGCGCACCCGTGACCGTGTCCGCGTGGATATCCACACGGCACGTCCCGGTATCGTTATCGGCCGCCGTGGCGCCGAAGCAGACCGCATCCGCGGCGAGCTGGAGAAGCTCACGGGCAAGCAGGTTCAGCTGAACATCCTCGAGGTCAAGAACCCCGAGATGGAAGCTCAGCTTGTTGCCCAGGGCGTTGCTGAGCAGCTGACTTCCCGCGTGGCTTTCCGCCGCGCGATGAAGAAGGCCATGCAGTCCGCGCAGCGTGCAGGTGCCAAGGGCATCCGTATTGCGTGCTCCGGTCGACTGGGCGGCGCAGAAATGTCCCGCTCGGAGTTCTACCGCGAAGGCCGTGTGCCCCTGCACACCCTCCGTGCGAACATCGACTACGGCTTCTACGAGGCCAAGACCACCTTCGGCCGTATCGGCGTGAAGGTCTGGATCTACAAGGGCGATGTCACCTCCAAGGAACTGGCTCAGCAGGCAGCTGCTGCTCCGTCCCGTGGCCGTGGCCCCAGCGACCGTCCGGGCCGCCCGGGTGGCGCTGACCGCAGCGGTGCAGACCGTGGTGACCGCCGTCGTCGTACCGACCGTCCGGCAGCAGAGGCAGCTCCGGCTGCCGCCGCTCCGGCAGTTGAGGCTGCACCCGCTGCAGTAGAAGGAGGACAGGCTTAAATGCTTATCCCACGTCGAGTCAAGCACCGTAAGCAGCACCACCCGGGCCGTTCCGGAACTGCTACGGGCGGCACGAAGGTCTCCTTCGGTGAGTACGGAATCCAGGCCCTGAGCCCGGCTTACGTCACGAACCGTCAGATCGAGTCCGCACGTATCGCGATGACCCGCCACATCAAGCGTGGCGGCAAGGTCTGGATCAACATTTACCCGGACCGTCCTATCACCAAGAAGCCTGCCGAAACCCGCATGGGTTCCGGTAAGGGTTCACCGGAATGGTGGGTCGCTAACGTCAAGCCGGGCCGGGTTCTCTTCGAGATCTCCGGCGTCGAAGAATCGGTAGCTCGCGAGGCCCTGCGCCTGGCAATCCACAAGCTCCCGTTGAAGGCACGCATTTTGCGTCGCGAAGGTGGTGAATAGAAATGGCAGTAGGATCCAAGGAACTTGCATCCGCACAGCTGGACACGTTCGACAACGAGCGCCTCGTTGAAGAACTCCGTAAGGCTAAGGAAGAGCTGTTCAACCTGCGTTTCCAGTCCGCCACCGGTCAGCTGGAGAACCACGGTCGTCTGCGCGCGGTAAAGAAGGACATCGCACGCATCTACACCGTTCTCCGTGAGCGCGAGCTGGGCATTCGTGCCGAGGTTGCCGCACCCGTTGTGGAAGCCAAGGAAGAAAAGAAATCCAAGAAGGCAGCAACCAAGAAGGCCGAAAAGGCTGAAACGGTTGAGACCGAGGAGGATGCCAAGTGAGTGAAAAGGACGAGAACGTGACGGAAACTGTTTCCGCGGCAGCTACAGCTGCCGAGCGCGGTGACCGTAAGACGAAGCGCGGCTACGTGGTCTCGGACAAGATGGAAAAGACCATCGTTGTCCAGGTTGAGGACCGCGTAAAGCACGCCCTTTACGGCAAGGTCATCCGCCGTAACACCAAAATCAAGGCTCACGACGAAGAGAACACCGCCGGCATCGGCGACCTCGTTCTCCTCGCCGAGACCCGCCCGCTGTCCGCTACTAAGCGGTGGCGCCTGGTCGAGATCCTCGAAAAGGCCAAGTAACACCTGCAGCTCTGGTTCCAGAGCGGCATTGGAAACCCCCGTTCCCGGTTGGGAGCGGGGGTTTCCTGCGTCCGGGGGAGTGGCGCCCTGGGCGGGCCCAAAGCGTACGGTCCGTGCCGCCGTCGTCCGCTCCCCGCCCCCCGCCCCCGCCCCGTCCCCCTCGACGCTCTCTCAGTTAACGCAGGATTTGGGCAGACGCTCGAAAGTTGTCAAGCTGTGTGGAGTCACTGGGCTAGTTTTTGGGGTGGTGCGGTTTCGGGCAGGTTGATCCCCACGTGGGTGGCGGGGGCCGGTGTGGTGGGTCGTTGGCGGAATCTTCCTGGATTCCGTTCGAAGTAGTCCTGGTGGGCCTTGTCTCGCTTGTCCCAGATTTCTTTCCAGGAGCCATCGTGAACCTGTGAGGGCGAGAACAGTGCGATGCCGGAGTGTTTGTGGTCGGTGCTGTACCAGTGCACGTAGCCGGTGAGGTACTCCCTGGCGGCCTCGAGATCGTTAAAGATCCGGGGGTAGCCGGGCCGGTATTTCATCGTGCGAAAGCCTGATTCCGAGAAGGGGTTGTCGTTGGAGACGTACGGGCGGTTATGGGTCAGTTCCACGCCGTGGGCGGTGAGGGTGTCACGGAGCAGGTTTGATCTCATGGCTGGGCCTGAATCGGCATGCACGATGCGTGGGGCCCCGTACCGGGCGATGGCTGTCTTGAACATCTCCGCGGCGAGGTGGTCGGACTCGCGGTCCTCCACCCGCCAGCCAACAATCTCCCGGGAGAAGATGTC
>NZ_JAFCTI010000007.1:0-225571 GCF_049895945.1 Pseudarthrobacter sp. DSP2-3-2b1
GGGTCGCGGAAGATCAGTTCGTTGGGCCGGAGCGAGGAGACCACCATCCACAGGAGCGGGTAGATCATCAGGGCGCCGGCGAGGATCAGGATGCCGTGTTTGGCCAGGGCTTTGGTCCGCTGTTTCCGGCTGAAGGCCAGGGTCCCGAGGGACTCGCGGGGTTTGGCGGGCTTGCGGCGGTTCGTAGGCTTGCCGGCGCCGGGAGTGTTCTTATCCGGGGCGGGCAGCGTCTGCAGGTCAGTCGTCATAGAACACCCAATACTTGGAAGCGATGAAGTTGATGGCAGTGAAGATGCCGATGATGACCAGCAGGAACCAGGCCATCGCGGAGGCGTAGCCCATGTCGAACTGGCCAAAGCCCTTCTGGTACAGGTAGAGCGTGAAGAACATGGTCGAGTCCGACGGGCCGCCGTTGCCGCCCGAGACGATGAACGCCTGGGTGAAGGACTGGAACGAGCCGATGATCTGCAGCACCAGGTTGAAGAAGATGATCGGGCTCAGCATCGGCAGGGTGATCTTCCAGAACTGCTGGAGTGTGGTGGCGCCGTCAACCTTGGCGGCCTCGTAATACATCACAGGGATCTGCCGCAGGCCGGCGAGGAAGATGATCATCGGGGCGCCGAACGTCCAGACGTGGAGCAGGATGATCGAGCCCAGCGCCGTGCTCGGATCCGAGATCCAGCCCGGGCCCTGGATGCCGAATATTGCCAGGACCTGGTTGACCAGGCCGGTGGTGCCGAAGATCTGCTTCCACAGGATCGCCACGGCAACCGAGCCGCCCAGCAGTGAGGGCAGGTAGAACACCGAACGGTAGAACGGCAGCCCGCGGATGCCCTTGTCCAGGACCAGGGCGATCAGCAAAGCCACGCCCAGCTGCAGCGGGACACCGACCAGCACGTAGGTGAACGTGACGCCCAGGGAGTTATGCAGCCGGGCGTCGCCGAACATCCTGATGAAGTTATCCAGGCCCGTCCATTCCGGCGGCTGGAGCAGGTTGTAATCCGTGAAGGACAGGTACAGGGACATCAGCATGGGTCCGATGGTGATCGCCACCAGACCCACCAGCCACGGCAACAGGAAAATATACGCGGCCTTGTTATCCCGGCCGTTGGCCTTCTTCTCCGCAGCACTCATCGGCCCCTTCCGGCGCTTGAGCGTACTGAGTTCACTGATCGCGCTCATAGCGGGATCTCCATTTCACGCAGCAGGCCCGCCGGCGCCGGCAAGCGTGCCGGGCAAGGCGTCCTGTGGGGATAGGGGAGGGCACCACTGCAGCGTGCATCCAACCCGGCAGTGGTGCCCTGACCATGGCTATGGGGTGGGTGACCCTATTTGATTTCCGAGTTGGCTTCGCTGATCAGATCCTTCGCAGCATCGTCAGCTCCCCGTTTCCCGAACAACACGTCTTGGGAGTAGCGTCGCAAAATGTCCTGGAATGAACCTGCGCCCACCGGGGGCGAAGCGGGCGGAGGGTTCAAGGCAATCTTGCTCAGCTCATCAAGGAAAGCGATCGAATCCGTATCTGCTTTGGTCAGACGGCCGCTATCAACCAGGTTCTGTCGCGTCTTGCTGTTGGCGGGGGCGCCGCGTTCTGTCAGCAGGATGTCACCGGCCTTTTGGTTGTTCACCATGAAGTCCATGAACTTCGCGACCTGTTCGGGGTGCTTGGTCTTTGCCGAGGCGACGTACCAGCCGGTGCCAATGGCGAACTTGCCTTCGGATGCCTTGCCGGCAACGGTGGGCGGCTTGAGCAACTTGAGTTCGACGCCCGAAACCTTGTTCAGGTTTGAGAGCTGATTTGATGCCCACCAGCCCAGCGCATACCTGCCTGTCGCGGTGCCCGACTGCTCGAGGGCGATGCCGGTTTCCTCAGTGACCGTACCCGCCGGAGGAATGGCGCCGTCGTCGCTCATCTTCTTAAGGAGTTTCCAGAAGTCCGCCAATTGCGCCGGGTCGATACCGAGCTTTCCGTCGGCGGTGAAGAGTTCGCTTCCATGCTGCCTGAGCCAAATAGCGAGTCCGTTCTGGTCAAGGCCAAAGGCCGCTGATCCAAATTTTCCGTCGCCAAGCTTCTCGGACAATTCTGAAGAGATTCGTGCATAGTCATCCCAGGTCCACGTGTTGTCATCCGGGATTGCGACCCCTGCTGCTTCGAAGAGCTTCGGGTTGGCGACCACACAGTGTGTATTGACTCCGGATGGAACACCGTACAGCTTGCCTTCGGATGTTCCGGTATTCCACACGGCATCGGCAATGTTGGAGTGATCGATGTTGAGTTTGGTGAGATCAAGGAGGGCCCCGCGGCCCAAGTATTCTGTGAAGAAACCGTCCGGCATCTGGATGATGTCGGGGGCGTTTCCGGCGGCAGTTTGAGTCGCAAGCTTGTCGAAGTAGCCGTCGAAGGAACCCATTTCCGGGGTGATGGTGATGTCAGGGAAATCCGTTTGGAAGGCACCGATGACCTCCTGGGTCATCTTGTTGCGAAGCTCTCCGCCCCACCATGTGAATCGGAGGGCAACTGGTCCACCGGCCGGGTTGCTCGAGGCTCCCCCGCCGCACGCTGTGATCGCAACTGCTGCAGCAGCGGTCAAACCGCCGATCAGGATGGTTCTTCTGGAATATGTCAAGGTAAGTCCTCTTCGACTGGTTTGTTTGCTAAGCCTGGACGGGAGCGTATATGACGACGTTAGGTCACCGCGTTCGTGCAGGTCCAAGCCCGATTTGGAATGGATTCATGTCCGCAACAACATCAAAGAGCTGCGCCCGAGGTTCTTTACAGAACGCGATTGTCATGCGTAGTGTCAGCGGGATGAGAAAACGTTTCCTCGTTTTCGGTCGAGACCAAGGAGTGGCATGACTTCGCCGTTGTTCAGAGATCCGATCCATGATGGGGCGGCCGATCCGACGCTGATTTGGAACCGTGAGGAAAGACTCTGGTGGATGGTGTACACCAACCGGCGCGCAGACGCGCAAGGGCCGCGGCAGTCCTGGTTTCACGGCACCAAACTGGGCGTTGCCTCGTCGCCCGATGGAGGAGTCACCTGGACATACCGCGGGACCCTTGACGGGCTGGACTTTGAGTGGGGCCACAATACGTTTTGGGCGCCCGAGATCCTCTGGCACGAAGGCATCTATCACATGTACGTGAGCTACATTCGGGGGGTGCCTTCCTACTCAGGCAAGGATCCCCGGAGCATTCACCACTACACGAGTAAGAATCTCCGGGACTGGGAGCATCACGGGGACATCAAACTGGACACGCGCCAGGCGATCGATGCCTGCGTGACGCAGGTTCCGGGCGGGGGCTGGCGCATGTGGTATAAGGATTCGGTGGCGGGCCAGCACACTTATGCCGCAGACAGCCCGGATCTCTATGAGTGGACAACCACCGGTCCGGTCATTGCAGACGGGCCCCACGAAGGGCCGAACGTCTTCGACCTTGGGGGATACTCCTGGATGATCGTGGACGCCTGGGACGGGCAGAGGGTTTACCGGTCCGACGATAAATCGGCTTGGGAATACAACGGCGTAATCCTGGGTGATTCAGGATACCGTCCGGATGATTCCGGCCCTGCCCTCCATGCCGACGTGGTGGTCAACGGGGCTGCGGCGTGGGTGGTTTACTTTACGCATCCCGACCGGAAGGGCAAAGCCGAGGCGACCTATTCAGACAGGCGCTCGGCTATCCAGATCGCCATGGCTACCGTCCAGAACGGAAACCTCGTGTGCGATCGAAACGCTGAGGTCGAGATCGATCTCGGAACCCCCTCACTGAACTGATGTCCACAAGGGGTAGCCCTGGACGCCCGTTCCAGCCGGGTACTGCTCGTCATCGGGGGTGCTGGCTGCGAATGTCACTGCTGGCTACTGCTGTTTCAGCGACAGGCGAATGAGTGCCCAGGGTTAGAGGCCCTCCACCATGTTCAGCCGGATGGCCATGTACTGCCGTGCCGGAAGTGCAACGCGGAAGATCCCGCTGCGCTGCCCGTCCAGGGTCTCGATGGTCATGTTCCAAGTGTCGATGATGTCCACCGTGCATGCTGTGTCCGGCGGGAGCATGATGGTCCGGTAGCTGGGACGGTTAAACCCGAAGTAGATCAGTTCGAGGACGCCTGGCACTCCGCCGCGGGGAGCGTCCCAGTCGCCCGGCAGTGGGTCCAGTACTCCTCCGGGAGCCTGTTCGAGGATTTCGGCCAGGAACCCGATCCGTTCGGGGCTGCTGCCCACGAGGTTTCCGCCCTTGGACCACCACAGTTCTTCGGATTCATTCAGGTACGTCTCGCCGTGGCCCACGTAGCCGCCGCGAACGGCGCCTTCCCAGAAGCGCCGCACCATTTCTTCGCCGGTGATGTTGCCCCAGCCCTGATCGATGTCGCCTTCGTAGGCGCACTCATCGATGACCACGGGTTTGCCCCAGGTTTCCCGCCACTGGTCGGTGTTTTCGGCGGTGCGGTAGACGTCAATCCGCTGGGTGCTGGCGTGGGTTATCCATGGTTTGGAGTAGTCGTAAAAGCCGAAGCAGTTGTGGATGGACAGCAGGTGCCCGGTTGGATCGTTGGTGGTGATGACCTCGGCCATGCGCTCCCAGTCGTCCGTGGTCTTGGTGCGGAGGAGATCGTATTCATTGGCGAGTGACCACCAAATATTGCGGTGGGCGGCTAGCCTGCGAACGACGTACCGGACGAATTGATCGTCTGCGTAGGCGCCCATGTCTGAGAAACCCCAGCGGTCATAGGCGTGGAACAGGATGAGGTCCGCTTCGATGCCGAGCGCGGCCAGCTGTTGGATCCGGCCTTCCAGGTGCCGGAAGAACTCGGGTTTGAATCGGGTGAAATCCCAGCCGTCTGCAGTGCGTTCGTAAGGAAAAAGGTCCGGTTCATTGGCGTTGAACAGGTAGGATTTGGGGAACACGCACATTCTGATCTTGTTGAAAGGGGACCCTGCCAGCGTCTGGAGTGTGCGTTCCTGGACCTCGGCCGGCTGGTGCGTCCAGGCGTATGCGGTGGTGCCGATCGGGCTGTAGCGGCGGCCGTCGGCATGCGCGAAATGGAACTTGTCGGCCACCTTGACCGGGCCAAGGTTGCCAGGCGAGGGAGCGGAACAGTCGAAGCTGCCTTCAATCCCATCCAGGGAACGGGCATTCGAGCTCGTCCGGAAAGTCCAGTTCCCGGGTTTGTCGGGCATGAACCGGACTTTGTACGTTCCGTCGCCGTCGTAGAACCCGCCAATCCGCTGCTCCGAGGAATTCGCGTGGGCAAAGACGGCTGTCAGATCCACATCAGTGAATGGGTTGCCGTGCCCCGGCCCATCGATGACCACCTCGAATACATCCCAGCACGCGGCGCTGTCAGCGTAACTGGTCGATGCGGAAGCTTTTCCAACGGATGAGGGCTCATAATCACGCATTGGGGTTCTGGGGTGGACGACTTTTAAGTGACTGCGGGCCTTAGGGAGGTTGGCCAGCTGGCGCCAGAGGTTCGCCAGTTCGTCCGGCCTGTTCGCCAGTTCTGCATTGAGGCCCATAACCTGGCTGATCGGCAACTCTTTGAGCTGCTGCAGCATGGGCGAGTTCAGGATGCCCGCAAGGTACTTTTCGAGAATTGCCCGGGCCTCTCTGTGGTCCAGAACCTTGCTGAGCGAACTGTCGGGACTTAGCATGAATACCTCATAACGGAACGGCGAAGAATGGAAACGGGTCTATTGGCGGTTTAGCCCTTGGGGGACCTGGACAGTCCAGCGTGCTAGAAGGTTATCGAGGTGGAGCTCGAACAGCCCCACGAGGTCCAGTTCGGGCCGGAGGAGCCACTGTAATTCGATGCCGTCCATCAGTGCCACCAAGCCCCTCGCCTCGCTCTCGATCTGTTCCGGGTGCAACTGGAGCTGCCCTGCGGTGACAGCTTGGCGTAGATGGTCGCTCAGATTTGCCACCGTGGTCTCATAGCGGCTTACGATGAATCCCCTCGCAGGGTGTTGGGAATTTGATGCCTCCGTGGCCAGGGTGAGGAAGAGTTCTATGAGGCCACGGTGGGTGAGGTGATAGGCCATGAGAGCGGGGAGCTGACGGATGTGGTCCAACCCTGTGGCGTCGTTGCCTGCGGCCCTGGACTCTTGGTCCCAGTACTCGAGCACGGCCATAAGCAGGGCCTCCTTGTCGCCGAAGTGCCTGATCAGGGCTGCGCTGGTGACTCCCACGTCGTCGGCGATGTTTCGCAGGGAACCTGCATGGTAGCCGTACTGGGCAAAGATACGCGCCGCTGCCCTGATGATTTGTTTCCGGCGCTCTACACCTTTGGGATAGGTGCCTTTCGGGGTTGGCTCCGGTGCCACGTCCGTACCGTCTCTCTCTGGTCTTTTTAAGAAGCTCTTGTCAAAAAGTTACCAGTCGCTTAGTATTTTGAAAAGTAAGCGATCGGTGATTATTTGCCGACCAGCTGTGCCTGGCACTCCCATCGGCCAGAGAAGGGGGTGTTGTCCTACCACAACGGAGTCTTAGGAAGAGAAACGATGAGCATCAGAAGGCGATTTGTCACCACGGCGGTGACGGCAGTGGTGTCCGCGTTGGCTTTCACTGGTTGCAGTGGCACGCCGCAGGAATCGACCACAACACAAGAAGGGCCGGCGACGGCGCCTCTTCTGAAGATCGGTTCCCTTCAGGAGCCGCAGAGCTACGACCCGGCCCAGGCGAACGAGGGGCATCAGGCCCCGATCTACCAGGCTGTCTATGACACCCTCATCAAGCGGGAAGCGGACGGTTCGCTGAGCCCGATGCTGGCCACTTCGTGGGAGGCCGGCGCGGATGGGTTGTCCTACACGCTCAAGCTGCGTGAGGGTGTTAAGTTCAGCGACGGCGCCGTTTTTGATTCGGCTGCGGTGAAGGCGAACCTGGAACATTTCGTGAAGGCGAACGGTCCCCTGGTGGGCACCGCGCGCACGGTAACGGGTGTGGACACACCGGATGCTTCCACGGCAGTGGTAAAGCTCTCTGCCCCTGATCCGGGGCTGCCTTTTTCACTGACAAATGCTGCGGGCTACATCGCCAGTCCGAAGGCGCTGGACACTGAGTCCATCAAGACCAAGCCGGTCGGATCTGGTCCGTACACCCTGGATTCGGCCAACACTGTGTCGGGTTCGAAGATCACTTATGTCCGCAACCCTGATTACTGGGGCGACAAGCTCCCGTATGACAAGATCGAGTTCCAGGTCCTGGCGGATGAAACAGCACGGCTTAATGCGCTGAAGTCCGGGCAGGTTGACGCAGCGGTGCTCAACCGGGCCTCAACCGCCGTCGAGGCCGAAGGTGCGGGCCTCCTGCACAAGCCGTACGCCACTAACTGGGAGGGCATTTTCTTCTTCGACCGTGACGGAACGAAGTTGCCGCAACTGAAGGATGTCCGGGTCCGCGAGGCGCTGTCCTTGGCGATTGACCGTGAAGCACTTCTGCAGGCCGTTGCCCTGGGAAAGGGCGAACTGACGAGCCAGACCTTTGGGCCTCTGACCCAGGGCTACGATAAAGAACTGGACGGCAAGTACACCTACAACCCGGACCGCGCCCGCGAGCTCCTGAAGGAAGCCGGTGCGGAAAACCTCGCGGTGACGCTGCCGGTCAGTGCCGTCTTTGACCCGTCGATATATGACGGGATCGAGCAGAACTGGAAGGACGTCGGAGTAAACGTCACCCGTCACCAGTGGGGACCGGGCCAGGCCATACCCTCGATGCTTCGCGCTGATTTCCCGCTTGCCTACATGTCCCTGGTACAGCGTGATGACTGGCGGCACACACAGCTGCTGATCGCACCGACAGCGCCGTGGAACGCGTTTAAGACCGAGCGTCCGGAACTCACCGCTCTGATCAACAAGGCACAGACCGGCGACGAGAAGGCCATCGGCGAAGCGGCGAAGGAAATTAACCAATACGTCATCGATGAGTACTGGTTCAGCCCGATCTACCGGCTCGAGCAGCATTTCTACCACAGCGACAAGGTAGCCGTGGAAAACCAGGCCGAGCAGGCCGTGCCGTCCATCTACAACTACAAGCCCACCGGCAAGTAGCAGTCCGCGCGATGCCGGGGCCACTGCTCCGGCGTCGCACGGCTACCAGGACATAGGAGTCCCAAGTGATTACTTTTCTGCTGCGGCGTTTACTCTCGGCCGTGGTCCTGCTAGCGGCCGTTTCGTTCCTGGCCTATGTGCTGCTCTATCAGGGCACAGGCGACGTTGCCCGCAACGTCCTCGGTGAGAACGCCTCCGAGGCCCAGGTCGCGCTCAAGAATCAGGAACTCGGCCTGGACCAGCCCATCCTGATCCAATACTTTGCCTGGCTTGGCAAAGCTGTTTCCGGAAACTTTGGTGTCTCGTTCTTCAGCAGCCAGCCGGTGTGGGACACACTGATGATCCGGCTGCCTGTGACCCTCAGCCTGGTAGTCGTGGTGACCCTCCTGACGGGCATCCTCGCTTTCGCGGCCGGCATTTACGCCGCGGTGCGGAAAGGCTGGGTGGACCGTACCTTGCAGATCCTGGCCACCCTTGGTGATGCTTTACCATCGTTCATTGTGGCACTGTTCCTGGTGGCGTACTTCGCCATCCAGCTGAAGATGTTCCCCGCCACGGGCTTCATCCCGCTGACTGAGTCCCCGGAAGGCTGGGCCAGAACCATCACCCTTCCGGTCATCGCCCTCGCGATCGGCGGCGTCGCAGGGGTGGCCCAGCAGGTCCGCTCAGCAACCCTCGGGGTACTCCGCAATGACTACATCCGCACCATCCGCAGCCGCGGACTGTCCGAGCGCAGGATCATTCTGACCTCGGTGTTGCGCAACGCCTCCACAAACGGGCTGACCAGCCTGGCAGTCCAGGTGGTGGGCATTCTTGGCGGGGCCGTCGTCATCGAAGCCGTCTTCGCCCTGCCCGGGCTGGGTTCCCTCACGGTCGAGGCCGCCAGCCGGACCGATCTGCCCCTGATCGTGGGTGTAATTCTGGCCCTCATGCTCATCGTTGTCGCCGTCAACCTCATCGTCGATATCCTCGTCGCCTGGCTCAACCCGAAAGTCCGACTGTCATGACACTTGCGACCGAAGTACCCGCCGACGTCGAACCCGTCGTCCCCCGCTCAGGTATGGTTCGGCGCTTTCTCCGCAACCCCCTGGGGCTGATCTCCATCCTCGTGCTCCTTGCTGTCATCGTGATCGCCATCCTGGTGCCCTTCCTGGGCTTGGCCGACCCCAACGGCGTCAACCTCCGTGAAGCCAACCGCCCGCCAGGCCCCGCGCACCTGCTGGGCACCGACGGCTCCGGCCGGGACATCTTCAGCCGCATCATGTGGGGCACACAAGTACTCCTCATCGGCTCCGGCATCGCCCTGGGCATCTCCCTAATCATCGGCGTGGCCACCGGCCTGATGGCGGGCTACTACGGCGGCTGGTTCGACAGCGTAGCGTCCTGGGTCAACAACCTGAGCATGTCACTGCCCGGCATCGTGGTGGTACTGGCTGTGACCGCCGTCGTGGGACCGTCCGTCTACGTCGCAATGGCCGTCTTCGGCGTCCTCCTCACACCGGCGTTCTTCCGGGTAGTCCGCGGCGCAGTCCAGGCAGTGCGAAACGAACTGTATGTCGACGCCGCCCGCGTCTCGGGCCTCAGCGATGCGCGGATCATCGCCCGCCATATCCTCACGGTGGTCCGGGCACCGGTCATCATCCAGGCGGCACGTGTGGCAAGCATCGCCATCGCCATCCAGGCCGGACTGGAATTCCTTGGCGTGACCGACAATGCGGTCCCGTCCTGGGGCAACATGCTCAATGAAGGCTTCCGTAAGATCGCGCTGAGCCCCGGTCTCATCCTCTGGCCCAGCATCGCCCTGGGCCTGGTTTCGATGGCCCTTATCCTCTTCGGCAACGCACTCCGCGACGCTTTGGAAGACCGCGGCCACAGCACCACACGGGCGGTCCGCCTCCCGACGAAGAGTGCCGCTGGACCCGCCATCGGAACAGCAACCGCAACAGTACCGGTTCCCGCCCATCCGGAAAACGCACTCCTGTCAGTCCAGAACCTCAAGGTCGCCTACGGCACCGGCGGCGGGCAAAAGGAAGTGGTCCACGGTGTCACCCTCCACGTCGAACCTGGCGAAGTCCTGGGACTGGTCGGCGAATCCGGATCCGGCAAGACCCAGACCGCATTCTCCGTTCTTGGCCTCCTGCCCGAGGGCGGCCGTGTCTCCGAGGGGTCCATCCTGTTTGACGGGAAGGAACTCACCACCCTCGGCAACAAGGACCGGACCGCCCTGCGCGGAACAGATATTGCGTACATCCCGCAGGAACCGATGAGCAACCTGGACCCATCCTTCCGGATCGGACAGCAGCTCACCGTCCCCATGCGGACAAAGCTCGGGTTGACCAAACAGGAAGCCACCAGCCGCGCCCTGGCACTGCTGGCCAAGGTGGGGATCGCGGATCCCGAGAAGACCTTCAACTCCTACCCCCACGAAGTCTCCGGCGGCATGGCCCAACGCGTCCTCATTGCCGGCGCCATTTCCTGCAACCCACGCCTGCTCATCGCCGACGAACCCACCACGGCCCTGGACGTCACGGTACAGGCGGAAGTACTAGACCTGCTCCGGGACCTGCAGCGGGAAACAGGAATGGCCGTGGTCATGGTCACGCACAACTTCGGCGTGGTGGCGGACATCTGCGACCGGGTGGCCGTGATGCAGTCCGGGCGCCTCGTGGAAGTGGGCCCGGTGGAGAAAATCCTCACCGAGCCGTCCCAGGCCTACACCCAGAAACTCCTCGACTCCATGCTTGAAGACGGCCCGGCCCGGCCCTATCCCTTCAACGACGACGACCTCGCGTCGCCCCTGAAAGCCAAGGAATAACCCATGACGAACACGAACCGGCTCCTTGACGTCGCGAACCTTGCCGTGGAGTACCCCGGCCACGGCCGCAAACCGGCTTTCCGCGCCCTGGAGGACATCTCGTTCTCCATCCGCCAGGGCGAAACACTGGGCCTGGTAGGCGAATCCGGCTCCGGCAAGACCACCATCGGGCGGGCCATCCTCGGCCTGGCCAAACCCTCCGCCGGACGGATCGTCTTTGACGGCAAAGACATCACCCACGCCGGCCGCAAGGACCGGCGCGCCCTCAGCCGCGACATCCAAGTGGTCTTCCAGGACCCGTACACCTCCCTGAATCCGTCCATGACAGTGGAAGACATCCTCTCCGAACCACTCACCATCCAAGGCGTCAACAGGAAAGACGCCCTTGAGCGTGTCCGCGGGCTCCTTGACCGGGTCCACCTTCCCGCCAATTCGGGCGGCCGCCTGCCCCGCGAGTTCTCCGGGGGCCAGCGCCAGCGAATCGCCATCGCCCGCGCCATCGCCGTCAAGCCGCGCCTGATCGTGTGCGATGAACCGGTCTCTGCCCTGGACCTCACCACCCAGGCCACGGTCCTGGACCTCCTGGTCGAAATCCAGGAAGCCACAAAAGTCGCCTACCTCTTCGTTTCCCACGACCTCAGCGTGATCCGCCACATCAGCCACAACGTCATCGTGCTCTACAAGGGACACATCGTCGAACAGGGCCGCGCAGCCCGGGTCACCTCCCAACCAGTCCACCCCTACACCCAAAAGCTCTTCATGTCCGCACCCGTGCCCCATCCCGCCCAGCAGCGCGAACGCCGTGAAGCACGCCGCCAACTCGTCACTACAACAGCCGAGCAGGCAGCATGAGCGTGGACCTCGCGCCCGAATTCCAGCGCACACCAGACGGAACCGTATTCCGGGACCTCAACGGCAACGGCACCATGGACCCCTACGAGAACCCGGGCCTTCCCGTTATGGAGCGGGTCGAGGACCTCCTGGGCAGGCTCTCGCTTGAGGAGAAGGCCGGCCTCATGTTCCACACCATAGTCAGCGCCGCGGATAGCGGCAGACTGGCAGACGATGAGTCCCGGCCTGGTCGCAACGGGGCGCAAGAACTCGTGTCCGGGAAACTCATCAACCACGTCAATGTCCATAATCTTCCCGTCCCAACGGTTGCAGCTCAGTGGGTAAACGAGTTGCAGCGACTGGCTGTCTCTGCGAGCCCTCATGGCATCCCGGTGACCTTGTCCACAGATCCTCGCCATTCCTTCGCGGAGAACTGGGGCGCCTCGTTCACGGCCGTTCACTTCTCTGCTTGGCCCGAGCCCCTCGGCTTCGCCGCAATAGGTGATGAGCAGCTGGTCCGCCAGTTCGCGGGCATAGCCCGGGCGGAGTACACGGCAATTGGCATACGCGCCGCCCTCCACCCCACACTCGATCTTGCGACCGAACCGCGGTGGGCGCGGCAATACGGCACCTTCGGTCAGGACAGCGACGTGGTGGCCCGCCTCGCACTGGCGTATCTGGATGGATTTGAGGGCGAGCAGCTTGGCGGTGAGAGCGTGGCCTGCATGGCCAAGCACTTTCCCGGCGGCGGACCTCAGCAAGACGGAGAGGACCCGCACTTCCCGTATGGCCGTGAGCAGGTCTACCCCGGCGGGATGTTCGACTATCACCTCGAGCCCTTCCGCCGGGCCATCGAGCGGGGTGTTTCGGCGATCATGCCTTACTACGGTATGCCGGTCGGGCTCGAGCTCGATGGAGCGCCTGTCGAGCAAGTCGGCTTCGGATACAACCGACAGATCATCACCGGCACCCTGCGCGAAAAACTGGGGTACGACGGCGTCGTGTGCACGGACTGGGGTCTGGTGACGGAGTCTAACCTTTTCGGCCGTCAACTGTCTCCCCGGGCATGGGGCGTGGAACACCTCTCCGTTGAGGAGCGGGTCCTCAAGATTGTTGAGGCAGGCTGCGACCAGCTAGGGGGAGAAGAGTGCCCGGAGATAATCGTTGGCCTGGTGCAAAAGGGTTTGGTGCGGGAGGAACGGATCGACGCCTCAGTACGCCGGCTGCTGAGGGTAAAATTCGACCTGGGACTGTTCGACAATCCCTATGTGGACGAGAGGCAGGCGCAGTCAAGGACGGCCCTCCCCGAGTACGTGGAAGCTGGCCAGCGCGCCCAGGCCAGATCTGTCACGGTCCTAAAAAATGACAAGGTAAACGGTGCATCTCTTCTGCCGCTCGCCCGCGGGCTTCGGGTTTACTCCTCGGAGATCAGTCCAGAGGCCCTGAAAACGGCCGGGTTCCTGCCATCGACAGCACCCGGGGACGCCGACGTCGCCATTGTGCGCGTCAACGCCCCATTCGAGTACCGCGACCACTACATGCTGGAAGCCAGCTTCCACGCCGGTGATTTGGACTTCGCAGATGACACCGTTCGCATGATCAGGCGCATTGCTGAGCAGGTTCTTGTCATTTTAGTTCCACACCTGGACCGCCCCGCGGTCCTCACGCCGCTGGAACCGCACTGCGCCGCGATCGCCGCCGTCTACGGGGCATGTGACGCCGCCGTCCTTCGAGCACTGACCGGTGAAATCAATCCCGTCGGCCGCCTTCCGTTCCAGCTTCCCCGCTCAAACGCTTCAGTGGTGGCGTCTCGGCCCGATGTCCCCGGGGATGCCGGAGACCCCCTTTATGAGTACGGATTTGGGCTAAGGCTTTGACAGCGTGCAGACAAAACCTTCCTTATTCAAAAGTGCATTCCGGCCCAAATGCCGCTCCCGGACGCCCCAGCAGACAGGCTTGACATGAACAACCAAAAGATTCCGCGCATTAACAAGAACCGTCGCCTCGGAGTCGGATTCCTTGGAGCCGGGCCGGTAACACAGGCGATCCACCTGCCCAGCCTTGCCCGACTCGGCGACCTTTTCACCGTGAGTCACGTCATGGACGTCAATCCGGCTGTAGCCGAGTCGGTTGCCGGACGTGTGGGTGCCCGTTCCTCGTCCTCAGTGGAGGAATTGCTGGCCGATGAGTCAGTTGAGGTTGTAGCGATTTGCAGCCCCCACCAGTTCCACGCCGAGCAGGTCATTGCCGCCTGCCGGGCTGGGAAAAAGGCCGTGCTCTGCGAGAAGCCCTTTGCAGTATCCGCAGAGGAGGCGGCAAAGATATCAGAGGTGTCAGCAGAGATGGGAGTGCCCGTCATCGTTGGCGCCATGCACACTTTTGACCCGGGCTGGCTGGCCGCTGAAGAGCTCTGGGGCGATCTGCCCGATACAGCGCACTACATACGATCCTCGATTGTCCTGCCGCCCAACGCCCGTTTTGAGGACTTCGCAACCGAGGTAATCACCCGTCCTTCCATGCCCAAACCCGATTACAGCGACCCGGCCGTCGTCAGGGCCCGCTTCGAAGGCATGGTGCTCGGCTTGGCCATTCACGACCTGCCGCTCGTCCGGCGTTTCGTGCCACGGTTCGATGACCTTCAGGTACTGCACGCAGCCATAGCCAAGCCCTTTGGCTACTCCATCACGTTACGAGCGGGCGGTCGCACGATCGAGATGTTGGCATCGATAAACCGGACCTGGAAGCCCGAGTGGACGTTCGAGGCCTATGGTCCAGCCTCAGCGATGAAGGTCACCTTCTCGCCGTCCTACGTCCAGGCCGGTTCCGCGGTCGTGGAATACACCACCGAGGCGCGAAAGGTTGCCGCGGGTCCCTTCAAGCACAACGGATATGAGGGGGAGTGGCGCCACATCTGGGACGTCATCGCCGGGAGCGCCACGGCTCCAGCAGCCCAAACCCTGATCGACGATTTGGGCTTTGCCATAAAGATAGCCAATGCCGCCGGGGAGGCAGCCATAGCCGGGCTTGCCCCGGCCCTAAAACCAGAGGAGGCTCGCGCATGAGCAACCAGTTCTCCGTGGGAGCAGACGAAGCAGCGCGCAAGACAGGCGCCATCGACAGCGTGGTGGCCTCGCTTCCCCTGTCACTGGCCCATGCCACAGCACAACCCGACATCGTCGCCGTCGACGGAAGCGTCCCTGCATGGAGCGAGCGGGCGCAGGAAGCGCTCGACAGCGGAGCGCGGGTGACAGTCATCATCTCGCCGACGCTGATGACTGGTCTGGCGCCTCAGGCAACCGCCCAGATGGTGTTTGACTGGGCGTTTGCCTCCAATCCCGCCGTCCAAAAGGCAGCGGAGGCAGCAACCGCCCTCATCCCGCATATCACGCTCCTCGAGTCCCGCCTCGTTCTACCAGCTGGGGCAGACCTCGACCAGTCCCTGATGGACCAGTTGACAGCAATAGCCCAAATCACGGGAGACAGCGCACTCGCTCCCGGTTCTCTTCGCTGCCTCTTTGCGGATCAGCACGGATACCACTTCGCCGGGGCCCTCAACAGCGGTGCTCCGGTGACTGTTTCTGCAGTCGTCAGTGCCGCGACCAACCCACACCTCGGAATCCGGCTTCTAACTGTGGAAGAGAGCATGACCGTCTACATTCCTGCTCCGGACACAGCAGCGCCGGCCGAAGTCCGCGTGACCACACACGAGGGGGAGCTGCTCCTGCCAACGGAATATGAGGCAGCCCACCGGACCACGTGGCGACGCGCCATCCGGCTGCTCACGGAAGAGACCGATGCAGAAGATTACGCCCAGCTCTTGAAAACTGCATCCGTCCTGAGGAATAGACTCGATCCGTGAATGGATTGCCGCCGAACTGTGGTGCCGTGCTTGAGTGGGGCATCCGTGGGTCGCTGCTGTCGTATATGGAGCGTGACCCTGCTTTCGAGATCGAAACGACGGGCGGGGCCACGTTCTCGCTGAAGGATGGCGTGCACATGGACGGCCGCGTGGACGCCGAAGGTGTGCTGTTCCTCGACGGGTCGGTTGTGCTGCGTGCCCACGCCGGCGCCCTGATCGTGCCTCTGATCGGCGTTCAGGTGAACCGCGAGGCGCTCACGATCGATGACCCGGGGGAGGACCGTGACGAGTTGGCGGCGAAGCCCGGCCGGCTCGCGCTTGTCAAGCTCGAGGAGGTCGCGGGGGCGGATGATGGCACACTCGTATACGGGACGCGCCTCGCCGCAGAGGCGGATGCGCTCTTTATGTTCAACTACATTCCCGACACGCCGTTCGACCCGCTGCGCATCAGACTCAGCGTCCGGTGACGCTTCCGTCGGCCGCCGTCTCAGTGCCTGGTTGGCCATTTCCGTCACCGGCGAGCATCTCTGCCTCGTAGCGCTGCATCGTCTCGGCCGAACTCAGCATCCGAACCAGCAAGGAGTTCAGCTGCACAACTTCTTCGGGAGTCAGGCTCTCGTGGAGGATCTCCTGGCGTTTAAGCGCGATCGGCATGAGGTCGTCATGGACGCGCGCGCCCTCGGCGGTGAGGTAGAGGTGGCGTGATCCGCGGGGGCCATTGATCTGCGCGACGAGGTCGCGACCAAGTAGCACGTTGACGCTCTTGGATGCGATCGACTTGTTGATCCCAAGGATCTCGCAGAGCTCCCCAGAGGTTGCGCCCGGGTGGTTGCCGAGACCGCTGATGATGCGCCACTCATTGGTTCCCACGCCGTGCACGTGATGGATGACGCGGGAGCCGCCCCAGACGAGCACATTGGAGAGCAGCCCAAGCAGAGCCGGAGTGTATTCATCGCGCACGATCGTACCCGGCAGCCTCTTGGTGACGAGACCCTGGCCGGCGGCCCGCAAGTCCACTTCGTCCGATGCTCCTGTGCGCTCGTCCATGTGCTTAACGTCCCTTCGGTGGGCGCTCTCGCCCTCGACATAATTCTACATAGTTTAACTCTAATCATGATTGAATCTGAACAAGATTATATGTACTCTTGTGGTACCTCAGTCCGCGTGAGTTAAGTCACACATGGCCGAACAATGGAGTTTGTATGCAGGACCCGATGATTGCCGGCGATGTTGTCGTCCTTGACGTTGACCCCTTCTCTCGAGAGGGGCTGACCTTTCCGTTCACGATCGACACGGCGATCCGCGAATCAGGGCCCGTGGTCTGGAGTGAGCAGTACGGGGTGTGGTTCACGGGCCGATACGACGTCGTCGACCAGGTCTTCCGCGATTATGAAACCTTCGAATCCTCGGCCGGGACAGGCATCACGAACACGAAGAAGACCGGGAACTGGCGCAAGCCCAGCGTCATCCTGGAGAACGACCCCCCTGCGCACACAAAGTACCGCCGGATCATGACGTCGATCCTCAGCCAGCGAGTCGTCCGCCGCCTCACCGACAGCTTCCAGCAGCAGGCCGACGAACTGGTTGACTCCGTGGTCGGCAAGCTTGAGTTTAACGCCGCGACTGAACTCGCCGAAAAGTTCCCGCTGACAGTGCTTCCCGACGCGGTAGGGTTCCAGCCGGAGGGGCGTGAGCACCTGTTGCCTTACTCCAACCTCAACTTCCAGTCGATGGGACCACGAAACGAGTTTTACGCCGCCGCACTGGCCGCCGCCGACGAGGCATCGACTTTCGTGAACTGGCAGATGCGCCGCGAGGCACTCGCCCCTGGCGGCCTCGGCCATACCATCTACGGATACGCCGACGAGGGAGAGATTACCGAAGAAGATGCCGGGATGCTGGTGCGCACCTTCCTCTCGGCGGGGGTAGACACCACAATCTTCGCCATCCAGTTCGCCCTCAAGGCTCTCGCCGAACATCCGGAGGCTTGGGCGGCCCTGCGGGACGACCGGAGCCTCGCGCGCAAGGTCTTTGAAGAAGCGCTGCGCTGGAGCCCGCCTAGCCCGTACATCGGTCGAACAACGTCGAAGACAACCGTGCTCGCCGGTGTCCGAATCGGTGCCGGCGAGAAGGTCATCATGGCGTTGGCTGCGGCCAACCGTGATCCGCGGCGCTGGGAGAACCCGGACTTATTCGACCTCTCCCGCGACCCCAGCGGGCACATGGCATTCGGCACGGGTATCCACGGATGCGTCGGCCAGATGATGGCGCGGATGGAAGCCACCTGCCTTCTCTCCGCGCTCGCCCGACGAGTCGACACCATCGAACTTGCAGGGGAACCCGTGCCGTTCTTCTCGAACTGGTTGCGGGGATTCGAAGACCTGCCCGTGCGGGTCACCCTCCGATAGCCGCAATCGCCGATATACCGAATCCTCACGTCACTGCACCAACACACACTAGGAGATACCACATGAAGCGACCAGCAAAGATGCTGACCGGGCTGGGCGCGGTCCTCGCCCTCGCCCTCACGGCTTGCAGCTCCGGTACGCCGGAGTCAACAGCGACCACCCCGGGCGGCAGTGGTGGGCTGCAGACCGTGAAAGTCGTTGGCGTACCCGTCGTAGACATGGCTGCCCTGTATGTCGGTGAAGATCAGGGCTTCTTTGCCGAGGAGGGGCTAGACCTGAACATCGAGTTCGGGCAAGGCACCGCCGCGATGATCCCGGCATTGCTCAACGGGCAGTATGACATTCAGTACGGCGGTTCCGTGAACTTGCTCCAGGCTGCCGATGCCGAGCTTCCCGTCGTGGCAATTGCGGCTGGCGGCCGCACGACCGGCGTCCAGGGAGACGACCATGGCGCACTCCTCGTGCTCGAGAACAGCCCCATCCAGACGGCTGCTGACCTTGAGGGCAAGACGCTGGCAGTGAACGCCCTCCGGGGACTCCACGAGGTGGCGCTGTGGGCGTCGGTGCGCAAGGCCGGCGGCGACCCGACAAAGGTCAAGTTCGTCGAAATGGCTCTTCCTGACATGGGTGCAGCGCTGGCAAACGGCCAGATCGACGCCGCATCCGTCTCGGAGCCCTTCCTGGGAGTGATAGAAGGTCAGGGCGCGCGCGTCGTCACTAGTCTGTATGTCGACGCCGATCCTGACTTCGTCACCGCGCTGTACTTCGCGACAGCGGAGAAAGCCGAGAAGGATCCCGCCATGATCGAACGGTTCAACCGCGCGCTCGAGAAGTCATTCGCTTACAGCACCGAGAACCCCGATGCCGTGCGTGCGCAACTGGGTAACTTCACGCAGATCAACTCCGGTCTCATCGAGACAATGATCCTCACGAACTTCAAATGGGGCCTCACGTCCGAGGACCTGCTCCTGGTAGCGAACCTCTCAGCAGACGCCAACTCGTTGGAGGACCCCGAGGGCGCTGCACAGCGGGCCGCTGCCTTCATCGACAGCAAATAGTTACCTACCTTCGTTCGAGAGAACAGCCACACTATGAAGAAGATCATCAACGCCCCCGCGGCGGTTATCGAGGACTACATCAGAGGCTTGGTCGCGGCAAATCCGCACCTGGGCCGGGTTGCAGGCCTCCCCATCATCGTGCGCTCGCCTGAGTCAAAGAAGCAGGAAGACCGAGTCGCCCTGATCTCCGGCGGCGGATCCGGACACGAACCGGCGCACGCCGGATATGTTGGGACGGGAATGCTGGATGCCGCTGTTCTGGGTCCTGTGTTCACATCGCCGTCCGTCGACAACGTGTACGCAGCCATCGTCGCGACCGCGACGAACGCGGGGGCTCTGCTCATCGTGAAGAACTATACGGGGGACAGGCTGAACTTCGGTCTGGCCGCCGAGATGGCGCGCACCGAGGGTATCCCGGTCGAGATGATCATCGTCGCGGACGACGCGGCCCTGGGGGACTCCTCCAGGGCCGGTCGCCGCGGCCTCACCGCCACCGTGCTCGTCCACAAGATTGCGGGGGCGGCCGCGGAGCGCGGATGGTCACCCGCCCGGATCGTCGCAACCATCGAGCGGCTCCTGGCGCGGACGGCCACCATGGGCGTCGCCCTTGGCCCCTGCTACCTCCCGGGCGCCACTGCACCGAACTTCGCCCTTGGCGATACCGAGATCGAGTGGGGCCTTGGCATCCATGGCGAAGCCGGCAGCGAACTTGGCCAGCTTGCCACGTCGGCCGAAATCGCTGAGCGTCTTGTCGGCACCATTGTCGCGGATCGCGGACTGTCCGTCGGCACCGACGTGGTCGCCCTTATAAATTCTCTGGGCGGCACGCCCGACCTGGACCTGCGCATCCTGCAGGGTGACGTCCTCGCGGCACTCGCCGCGCGTGATCTGAAGGTACAGATGACGTGGGCCGGGCCTTTCCTCACATCCCTCGAGATGCCCGGTGTCTCCCTCACCGTTGCCAGCGTCGATGCTGAACTGCTCGAACTGCTCGCCGACGACGCCCGCGTCGCGGCTTTCCCGCAGACGACGCCGCTTCTCAACCCCACGGGTGCGATAACGGTCCCCGCCCCCGAACTTTTCGAGACTGACACCGACGGGGGTGCCTCATCGCTCGATGTCGCTGACATCCATGAGTTCACCGAGGCAATCGCGGGCGCGCTGATAGATGCCGAGTCCGAACTCACGGATCTTGATCGACAGGTCGGTGATGGGGACCTCGGAACGAACCTCGCACGCGGTGCAAGGGCGGTGCGCGCGGCATCCTCACGCCTTCGCACCCAGCCGGACGCCGCGCGTTACCTCACCGCCGTCTCCGATATCGTACGTCGTGAGGTGGGGGGAACGTCCGGTCCTCTGTACAGCCTGCTGCTGCTGGCGATGGCCGAAGGTCTTTCCGGCATCGATGGCGCGCCGAGCGCCGAACACTGGTCGGCAGCGCTCGCCGCTGGCTCTGCGCGGGTGCAAGTCGTGGGGGGCGCCGCTCCGGGCGACAGCACGATGGTCGACGCTCTACACCCGGCCGCCGAATCTTTCGCCACGGCTGGCGCAGCCTCTGCACGCCAGCGGACGATTGATGCCGCCCATGCCGCGCGTTCGGGCGCAACGTCCACCGCGAAGCTTAGGCCGAGCCTTGGCCGCAGCAGCTACGTCGGAGACAGGGCCATCGGTATCCCTGACCCAGGCGCCATTGCCGTTGCTCTCCAATTCGAAGCTCTCGCGCAGGCGTTGGCGATGTCAAGCACACCGACGAACGGAACGGTGCGATGACCGCGACATCGGTGATCGTAACGTCTGTTAAACGGGAGGGTCGGTCTGTCACCCTGGCGCCGTTCCTCTATGGCGCCGCCGGGATCCTGACCCTCGGCGTGCTGCTCGAAGTACTGCCGCAGATCGGGGTCGTCAATCCCCTATACTTTCCGCCACTGCATGAGATCGCGGAGGCGCTGGGCGACCAGGTCCAGTCGCTGGTTTTCTGGCAGTCCCTTGGCGCCACTGTCAGCGGCTGGCTGATCGGCCTGCTGGTAGCCGTGGTTGCCGGGACCGTGCTCGGTGTGGTGATTGCAAGTGTTCCAGTCATCGACCGGATGCTTGCTTCCACCATCGAATTCCTGCGCCCGATCCCCTCGGTCGCGCTAGTACCGATCGCTGCGCTGCTATACGGGACGACGATGCAGGCCACCCTGCTGCTCGTTATCTTCGCGAGTATCTGGCCCGTACTGCTGCAGGTGATCTACGGTGTGCGCGACGTGGACCGCGTCGCCATCGACACGGCCATGAGCTACCGCCTGGGCCGCGCGCGCACCATCCTTCGCGTTGTCTGGCCGAGTATGATGCCGTACCTTATCGTCGGGATCCGGCTCTCAGCCTCTGTCGCCCTGATCCTTGAGATCACCGGCGAGCTGGTGATCGGTTCCCCGGGACTGGGCAAGCTCATTGCAAATGCTCAGTCCTCGGCGGCCGTCTCGAACATGTATGCCCTGGTGCTTGTCGCTGCACTGCTTGGCGTTGTCATCAACGCGGGCACCCGGCTGATCGAGGGCCGAGCGCTGTTCTGGCACGCCTCCGTACGTGCGGAGGTGGTGTGACCATGAAAGCGCCTCGCTGGATCTTCGTCACCTTCGCAGTCCCGGTCGTGCTGATCGTGCTGTGGACGCTGTACGCCGAGATCTCCCGTAGCCTCTACTGGCCCTCTCCCACCGCGATCGTCGGGGTGTTCCCGAAGACGTGGCTGGCCGGCCGGCTCAGCGCAGACGTGTTCCCGAGTCTGCTGCGCCTGTTGATCGGCTACATTTGCGCGCTTGTCATTGGCATCGCCATCGGTATGGTCGTGGGGTCGTTCCGGCGGCTGCGGCTGTACGTCGAGCCAGTGTTCGAGCTCTTCCGGGCGATCCCGCCGCCGGTGCTCGTACCGGTCGTGATGCTCGTCACCGGGATAGGCGCGAACATGCAGCTCACCGTGATCGCCTTTGGCTGTGTCTGGCCGATTCTGATCAACACCGTCGAAGGGGTGAGAGGCGTCGATCTGACACAGATCGATACCGCGAAGTCCTACAGGATCGGTGGCTGGCGGCGCCTCGCGACCGTGGTGCTGCCCGCGGCATCCCCCAAGATCTTCGTCGGTGCCCGCCAGTCGCTTTCGATCGGCATCATCATGATGGTAATCAGCGAAATGTTCGCCTCGACTAACGGCATCGGCTTCAACATCATTCAGTTCCAACGGCTCTTCCAATTCAAGGAGATGTGGAGCGGAATAATCCTGCTTGGCATTATCGGCGTCGCCGCGAACGTCATCTTCAAATTCATCGAGCGTCGAGTGCTGCGTTGGTACGTGGGCATGCAGACCCAGGAGAGGTGAGGGCAATGGCCCAGAACGAAAGCAATGTCATGCTGCACGTTGACAATCTGCGCAAGGTCTACGGATCGGGCAGCGGGGCGGTCGAAGCGATCGGAAACCTCGACTTCACGATCGGAAAGAACGAGCTTGTCTGCATCGTCGGACCCTCGGGCGCCGGTAAGACGACCTTCCTGCGTTGTGTCTCCGGGCTGCTCGCCCCGACATCCGGTCAGGTGCTGCTCGAGGGCAAGCCGGTCAACGGACCGCCCGAGGGCATGGCCGTCGTGCTCCAGGAATATGGTCGCAGCCTTTACCCGTGGCTCACCGTCCACGACAACGTCGAGCTGCCCCTGAAGGCCAAGGGGATCAAGAAGCCCGAGCGTACGCGCCTCGTCACGCACGCGTTGGAGGCCGTCGGTCTGGCCGGTGCCGGCAAGAAGCACCCCTGGCAGCTGTCCGGCGGTATGCAGCAGCGCGTCGCCATTGCGCGGGCGATCGCCTACGAGCCTCACATCCTCGTGATGGACGAGCCCTTCGCGGCCGTCGATGCGCAGACCCGCGCCGAACTCGAGGACCTCGTGCGGCACCTGTGGAGGCAGCTTGGCGTGACAGTACTGTTCGTCACACACGACATCGACGAATCGGTCTATCTTGCGCAGCGGGTGCTCGTGCTCTCGCACGCGCCGACGTTCGTGCTGAAAGAGGTGCCGATCGACTTGCCCACTGACCGCGACCAGCTCACAACCCGCTCGCTCCCCGAGTTCGCTGCGCTCCGTACCGAGGTCTACGAGCTCATCCAACAGGCAAAGAACGTCAATTACCGCACTGCGCAGACCGCACTCAGTGAGTCAACAGCGCGCCCGAAGGGAGAACACGATGCTGACCCTGCAGGTCTCCTCAAGAATCTCTGAGGCAAGCGGGATTGCCGGCCTCGTCCTCACA
This sequence comes from Pseudarthrobacter sp. DSP2-3-2b1, assembly GCF_049895945.1. Classification (NCBI taxonomy): domain Bacteria; kingdom Bacillati; phylum Actinomycetota; class Actinomycetes; order Micrococcales; family Micrococcaceae; genus Pseudarthrobacter; species Pseudarthrobacter sp. DSP2-3-2b1. The sequence continues at coordinate 23,300 of NZ_JAFCTI010000007.1, forward strand.
GACCCACAAGGCAGGGCACTTCCGGAGTGGACGCCGGGGGCGCACATCGACGTGCACATCGACCGCCCGGGGGAGCCGGCGTTTGTGCGCCAGTATTCGCTCTGCGGCGACCCTGCCGACCGTGCGGCTTACCGCATAGCGGTTCTTCTCGAGGAGGCGGGCGAGGGGGGCAGCCGGCACATCCATTCCCAGGTGCGTCAGGGGCAGCTCGTGCGTGTGTCTGCCCCACGGGACCTGTTCGGCTTTGCCGTCTCGGACCGCATGGTCTTCGTGGCCGGCGGCATCGGCATCACCCCGATCCTGCCGATGATCGCCGCAGCCGAGGCTGCGGGCGCGGATTGGCAGCTGCATTATGCGGGCCGTGAGCCTTCGACGATGGCGTTCGGCGCCGACCTTGAGCCCTACGGCGATCGTGTGCGCGTGTACGTGGGCTCGGAAGGCGAGCGGATGGCGCTGCCTGCGATCGTGGCGGAGGCCGCCGGTGCCGCGCTCTACGCCTGCGGTCCTTCGCGGCTCCTGGATGCGCTGGAGGCGGTTGTCGACGGTACGGATGTCGATCTGCATGTGGAGCGCTTCACGAACGAGAACATCGTGGCGAGCGAAGCAGACCACCCGTTCGAGGTGGAGCTGTCGCTGCTCGGCAAGACGATCACGGTCATGCCCGGCGAATCGATCCTGGATCGTGTCGCCGAGGCAGGTGTGGCGGCGCCGTCCTCGTGCCGAGGCGGCACCTGCGGCACGTGCGAGACCTTCGTGCTGGAGGGCGAGCCGGACCACCGCGATGCCGTGCTGAATGCCAAGGAACGCGAAGAGTCCGAGGTCATGATGATCTGCGTCTCACGCTGCAAGGGCAAGAAGCTGGTGCTCGAGCTCTGACTCCCTTCCGCAAGGCCTGTAAGCCCACGCGGAGACAGAAACGGCAGGGGGCCGCTGCGGCCTGGAACTCATCGATCCCTCGAGGAGGCTTCCGGGCCACAGCGGCCCCATGCTGTTTGGTGCCCTAACTGCCGGCATACCTTTGGCGCAGGTCCGCTTTGCGGATTTTCCCGCTGGCAGTCCGCGGCAGGTCGTCCACTATCACCACGGACCTGGGGATTTTGTAGCGCGCCAGGCGTCCGTCCAGGTGGGATCTGACGTCCTCCTCGGTGATGGTGTACCCGCCGCGCACTGTGATGACTGCCTTTGGTACCTCGCCCCACTTCTCGTCCGGGACGCCGATGACGGCCACGCTGCCCACGCCGTCGAGTTCGACGATGATCTGCTCCACCTCGGCCGGGTAGATGTTCTCCCCGCCGGAGATAATCATGTCTTTGAGCCGGTCCGAGATGTACACGAACCCTTCCTCATCGGCGAATCCCATGTCCCCGGACCGGAACCACTCGCCGTCGGCAAAGCTGACTTCGGTGGCGTCGGGCCGGTTCCAGTATTCGCGGATGACGTTGGGGCCCGTGACCTGGATTTCCCCCACGTCGCGGGGGCCTTGGCGTCCGCCGAGGGGATCCATGATGCGGACGTCGGTGAAGAAGTGCGGCAGGCCCACCGAGCCCATCTTGTCCCGGCTCCGGCTCGGCTGCATGCTGGTGGCACCCGGCGCGGTTTCGGTCATGCCGTAGCCGCCGGAGAAGGACAGACCGCGGCTTTCGTAGGCTTCCATCACGCGGACGGGCACGGCCGAGCCGCCGCAGGTGAGCTTCTGCAGCGAGCTGATGTCAGTGGATTCCCAGGTTTCGTGTTCGGCCAGCATCTGGTAGGTCGTGGGGACACCGCTGATCATGGTGGCCCTGTATTTTTCGATCAGGGACAGTGCCCGGCCGGGCACAAAGCCCGGTTCCAGCAGCAGCGTTCCGCCCTTGAGCAGCACAGGCAGGACAGCCATGCCCAGCGAAGCCACATGGAACATCGGCGAGATAACCAGGGCCACGTCGGTACTGAGCACGTCGTAATCCACGAGGACGTTGTAGGAGTTCCAGGTGATGTTGCCGTGGCTCAGCACGGCGCCTTTGGGACGGCCGGTGGTGCCCGAGGTGTAAAGGATGATGGCGCTGTCATCCAGGCTGACCTTGACATCGATGCGCTCAGCAGACGCAGCGGCCAAGGCATCAGCGTAGTCCTGGGAGCCTGCGGAGACTTCGTTGGATGCCGCCTCCCGCACCACTAGCCGGCACCGGACCCCGGTGTCCTGGGAGCCCGAAACGGCCAGCTTGTCCAAGGCTTCGGCGTTGACGAGGGCCACGGCTCCGGAGTCCTGCAGTGCGAACTGGATTTCCGGTGGGGCGAGGCGGGTGTTGAGTGGTACAAAGATGGCGCCCAGGATGCCTGCGGCGAATAACGTTTCTAAGAAGGAGGGATCGTTTTCGCCAAGATAGGCTACCCGGTCGCCCTGCTGTACGCCGCGGTCCCGCAGTGCGTTGGCCAGCCGGTCCGCGCGGTCCGCCAACTCCCCGTAACTGGTGGGGGAGTCGCGGTAGATCAGAGCGGTTTTGGTGGCGGATTTCGGCCTGCGTCGATGCAGCCAGGAACCCACTCCTTGGTTGTACATGTGAGCGTAGCCTTCCTATGAATAGAGAACGGGAGGCGGAGGCCCCGCAACTTTGGCGGCCCTCCGTAATGCGGCGACTGCTAGGCGTAGAAGCGGTAAAGGGAGTGCGCGGCGACGGCGGGCTTGGTGCCGCCTTCAACCTCGATGGTCTGGTCCACGCCGATCTGCACGCCGCCCGCAATTTCGGTGACGCTGGCGATCTTCGCAGTCATGCGGATCTTGGAGCCCACCTTGACGGGGGAGGGGAAGCGGACCTTATCCAGGCCGTAGTTGACCTTGGTCTTCACACCCGTCACGTCCAGCAGTTCGGTCCAGAATGGGATGGCCAGGGACAGGGTGAGGAAGCCGTGAGCGATGGGGGCCCCGAACGGGCCGTCCTTGGCCTTCTCCGGGTCGGTGTGGATCCACTGGTGGTCGCCAGTGGCGTCGGCGAACGTGTTGATCTGGTCCTGCGTTACCTGGATGTAGTCGGTGTAGCCCAGGTCGTGGCCTTCCATGCCGGCCAGATCTTCGAAAGTTACGGTGGTGGTGCTCATTTATGCTCCTTGGATGTTGTTGATGATGATCAGCGGAATGCGCCGAAGCCGGTCAGGGCCCGGCCCACTATGAGGGAGTTGATTTCGTGGGTGCCTTCGTAGGAGTAGACGGCTTCTGCGTCAGCGAAGAATCTGCCCACACTGTTGTCCAGGATGATGCCGTTGCCCCCGCAGATTTCGCGGGCCAGGGCGGTGGTTTCCCTAGCCTTCGCGGCGCACCACATCTTGGCCAGCGCCGAGTTTTCGTCCTTGTAAATGCCGTCTGCCTGCTGCTGGGTCAGACGGACCACCATGCCAAGGGACGCGGTGACGTTGCCCAGCATGGCGGCGAGCTTTTCCTGGATGAGCTGGAACCCGCCCAGCGGCCGGCCGAATTGTTCACGTTCCTTGACGTAGCGGAGGGCGGCCTCGTACGCCCCGGCCTGGAGGCCGGTGGCGATCCATGCGACGTCGGAACGCATGTTCCGCAGAAGGCCGGCAACGTCAGGGAAGCCGTTCACCCTCTGTAGCCGGTGGTCTTCCTGCACCGCAACATCGGTGAGCGTGATGTCCGCGTTCTGCATGATCCGAAGGGACATTTTGCCCTCGATTTTGCGGAGCGCGACGCCAGGGGCGTCGGTTCGGACCAGGAAGGCCTTGATTTGATGGTCTGCCTCGTCGCGGGCAAAAACAGCCATGTAGTCTGCGGTCGACGCGCCGCCGATCCAACGTTTGACGCCGTTGACCACCCAGGTGCCGCCGATCCGGCGGGCACTGGTCTCCAGACCGCCGGCGATGTCTGAGCCGTGGTCGGGTTCGGTCAGGGCGAAAACGCCGCTCATCGTGAAGCTGCGAATGAGCGGGTCCCACGCTGCTGCCTGTTCCGGGCTGCCGCCGAGGCTGACCGCGGTGCGGAACAGCCCGGACTGGGCGTTGTAGAAGGTGGCCACCGATGCGTCCGTGCGGGCTAGTTCAAAGTTCCGGAATCCTCCGTACAGTGCTCCTGGAACGGCACCGTCCCGTGTCAGTTCCGGGGGTTCCATCAGGTTCAGGTCAACCAGCGGTTTGATGATTTGGTCCGGGAATTCACCACGTTCCCAGTAATCGGCCAGCAGCGGCTGGACTTCATGATCAAGGACAGCGCGCAGCCGGCCCAGCACCTGGCGTTCGTCCTCGCTGAGGAGGGTGGAGTAGCCGTACTGGTCAGCAGGGTAGAACTCAGTCATGATGCCGCCAAGGCATCCAGCCCCAACAGCCGGACGGCATTGTCCTTGATGATCTTGGGCCGCACTTCGTCCTTGATGGCGAGGTTGCCGAAATCGTTCATCCAGCGGTCCGGCGAAATCAGCGGGAAGTCCGAGCCGAACAGCACCTTGTTCTGCAGGACCGTGTTGGCCTGCCGGACCAGGATTTCCGGGAAGTATTTTGGGGACCAGCCGGACAGGTCGATCCACACATTGGCCTTGTGTGTGGCAACCGCAATGGCCTCTTCCTGCCACGGCACCGACGGGTGCGCCATGATGATCTGCAGTTCCGGGAAGTCTGCGGCCACGGCATCCAGCAGGATCGGGTTGGAAAGCGCAAGCTTCAGACCAAATCCTCCCGGCAGTCCGGAACCGATACCCGTCTGCCCCGTGTGGAAGATGGCCGGAAGCCCAAAGGACTGCAGGAGCTCCCACAGCGGGTAAAACTGCTGATCGGAGGGATCAAAGTTCTGCACCGTGGGGTGGAACTTGAATCCGCGGACGCCGAAGTCTCCTGCCAGGAGACGGGCCCTTTCAATAGCTTCTGTCCCGGTAGTTGGGTCTACGGAGCCGAAAGGAATCAGCACGTCGTTATTGCGGGCAGCACCCTTTGCGATTTCTTCGCTGCTGTTGGGCTTGTGTCCCAGCGCCCGACGGGCATCCACGGTGAAGACGACGGCGGCCATCTTGCGTTCGCGGTAAATGTCCGCGATGTCGTCCAGCCCCGGGCGAGGGCCGTCCGTCTTGAAGTACTTGCTGGCGGCGTCCACCAATTTCTGCGGGAGGGCGTTATGCCCGTGATCGTCCACCTCCACGTGGACGTGCATGTCGATCGCTGTCAGCGACTCAAGATCGATTGCGGATACGTAGCTCACTTCGACTACTTGACCGGAACGGGCTCGGGACGCAGCTCCGCGGGCAGTTCGGGGAAGTCCTCGCCAACGGGCTGGAGCTTGTCGCCGAAAAGACTTTCAAAGGAGGAGATAAGGTCTTCGTAGCCCCAACCGCCTTCGTGATATTCAGTGGCTGCTGCCTCCGGGTGGGTCCAGAGCTGCAGCCGGTCCCCGCCGGCGCCGATGACTTGGCCGGTGACGCCGGCGGCGTCGTCCGAGGCGAGAAAGGCAATGAGGCCGGCGACGTCGTCGGCCGTGCCAAAGCCGAGATCTTTACGGAAGAAAGTGGGCATTGCCTCGCCGCGCTCTTCGGCTTCTACAGCTTTTTGGAAATACGGGACCGTCTTTGTCATGGCGGTGGCGGCCACTGGGATGACGGTGTTGGCGGTGACGCCAACCTTCTTCATTTCCAGCGCCCAGGTGCGGACCATGCCCACGATGCCGGCCTTTGCTGCGGCGTAGTTGGTCTGGCCGAAGTTACCGCGCTGACCCGTTGGCGAGCCGATGGTGATAATGCGGCCGGCGACGTTGTTTTCCTTGAAATGGGCGAAGGCCTCACGGACGCAGGTGAAGGTGCCCTTGAGGTGGACGTTGATCACCAGATCGAAGTCCTCATCGGTCATCTTCAGCAGGGACTTGTCCCGCAGGATGCCGGCGTTGGTGACCAGAATGTCCAGGCGCCCGAACTTTGCCACGGCCGTCTCCACGAGATGCTTTGCTACTTCACTGCTGCCCACGGGGGCGACGACGGAAACCGCCCGGCCGCCGTCGGACTCGATGAGCGTCACAGCGTCTGCAGCCACGGCCGCGTCCACGTCATTAATGACGACGGCGGCACCCTGGTTGGCGAGTTCCCGCGCGTACGCGAGACCAAGGCCCCGTCCGCTACCGGTGACGATTGCTACTTTTCCTTCGAGGCTCATTTGTCTCCATGGGTTCTACTAAACGTGCCGGGTCACTTGTGCGCTCCGCGACGCACAATGAGTTCGCCTCAATGACAACCCACATAGTTCAAGATGTCAATCATTTGATTTGAAACTATTCCAAAACGAAAGATCTTGTATCCTAGATATAGCCATTTCAGAGGTACGTGAGCTACACGCAAACGAGGGAAGCATGACAGATGTGAATATGGAGACTATGGAGAACCGCAATGCGGCCGCATTTCCCGCGTCGGACCACCTGCTCGCCAGTGAACTGGTCAGTGAAACCGAGTTCCTCGCAGCAAGGACAATCAGCATCGGAACGACACGGGCGAACGAAATGTTGGCGCCGTTGGATCTGAAGGTCAGGCCCTATTCCGTGTTGGCGCTGGCCACCACTGCCGACGGCCCTACGCAGAGAGAAATGGCTGATTTCCTCTGCCTGGCGCCCAGTCAGATCGTGGCGCTTGTGGACGATCTCGAACAGCGCGGCCTGGTGGAGCGCCTGAACGATCCGAACGACCGGCGCTCCAAAGTCATCAGGGCAACCGTTTCGGGCAAGACGCTGTACAAACGTGCACGTGAAAGTGTTCGACAAGCCGAAGACATCTCCCTTCAAGAACTTACTGCCGAGGAGCGCGACCAGCTCCGCAGCCTGCTCCGCAGGACTGCATTCACTCCGGACCGGCCGGAATAGCCACGATGAAAGGTTCTGGTCAGGAACCCTTCGCCAATGAGTCGATCAGCTCCAAGCCATGGCGGGCCCAAGCTATTTCTGTCTCCGCGCGGGCTATCAGGCCTTCGTACGTAAAGATCTTGTACTCAGTGGTGCGCTGATGCTCTGTCTTCGGCGAGACAGCAAGCCGGCGGGCCAGCATGACACTTGTGCCGTTGCGTAGTTCCTCGATCATGCCCTGCCACTGTTTGCGCCGCAGTGCGTGATATTCAATGTGGGCTTCCATATGTGCCCTGGCTGAGTCCGGCTCCGCCCACTCCAGGTAGGCCGCCTTCAGGTGAACCGGATCGCGCTCGCGGAAGTATTCCACCGGTGCATTGACCCACTCCCGGAAGGCTGCCGCACCCTCCGCGGTGATCCGGTATTGGGTCTTCTTGCCGCGTTGTCCCCAGGCAACCTCTTCCCCTTTTAGAAGCCCGCAATCTTTCATGCGGCGTAGCTCGGGGTAGATCTGCGAGTCAGGTGCGTGCCAAACGTAGGCAACGGAGGACTCAAACAGTTTCGATAGGTCATAACCCGTCATGGGTTCGACGGTCAGGAGTGCCAAGAGCGCGTAGCGAAGACTCATACCGTGATCTCAATTCCTCGCAGTTGCAAATAACTATATCCATAGATACTCTGTGGCCCAAGTCATTATTTGGGAGTCGAGCTGGTGGAAACTACAGCGAATGTCCAGGGTCCCGCCACGGGATCCGTGACACTGCGGGCCTTGCGGCTGCTGGAGGCATTCCTCCCGGGTCAGGAAAGCCTGACTTTATCCGATATGGGCCGTTCAGCTGGTCTGCCGCTGAGCACCACTCACCGTTTGGCTCAGGACCTTACTGAGTGGGGTGCTCTGGAACGGACCGACTGCGGCCGGTACCGCATAGGTAGCAAACTGCGTCAGGTCGCCTCGATGGCATCCCGCGGCCGGCTGCTGCGGGAGCTCTGCTTGCCGGTGATGGAGGATCTGGCGGCGTCGACGGGCTACACCGCGCTGCTCGCCGTGCTGGAGGGAAGTGATGTCGCTTTCATCGAAAATGTGAGCGGGCCAAAATTCGATTTCCGTCCGGCAGGGCGGCGTGGACTGGCACTTACTACGGCCGCCGGCCGGGTGCTCGTCGCCTTTTCCAACGCGTCGGTGCAGCGGGAAATCCTGGAAAAAGCGATTCCCGTTCACTCCGGCAGGACTGTCACTTCCCCAAGTGTTTTACGGAAAGAACTGGCGGAAATCCGGCGTACGAGACTCTCGTTTGCGGACCGCCAATCAAGCGAGGCGTTCATCGGTGTCGCCGCACCTATCACCGGCGAGACCGGTAACGTCGTTGTCGCGGCCTTGTCGGTGGCGATGCCCTTCGACGCACCCGACGCCGAGACCGTCGCAGCACTATGTGCCGCGGCCGCCCGAACCGTCTCGCGCTAAGGCGAAGGACACAGGCCTTGTGGGCTTCCGGATGCTGGAAGATGATACGGCGTATTCCGGCACCCGGAATTTCTACCCGTTTCAGCCCGCGGAACCGGTACACCAGAGCTAAGGCTCACGAATGTCGGTCCCTGACCCGCAGGACGTTCGCCCAAGGAAAACCTACTGGAGGGAAAACAATGACCGAGAAACTTGTACCAGCCCCGGAGCGCACTGCGCGTATGACTACGGGGGTCATCGAACGCCTCCGACGGATCGTGGGCGACGACGGCCTCGTACTGGACCAGGAGGAGATGGCAGACCCTGCGTGGCCGCTCAAGGACCCTTACTGGATCCCGGGCGACAGCACCTACGACCCGTCAGTTGCCGTCCTTCCGGAGGACGTTGAACAATTGCAGAACGTCATCCGGCTGGCCAACGAGGAAAAGCTGCCCGTCTGGACTCACTCCCAGGGCCGTAACAACGGTTACGGCGGCCCCTCCCCGCGGGTAGGGGGCTCCGTTAGCATCAGCCTGCGGCGGATGAACCGCATTTTGGAGATTAACGAGGAACTTGCCTACGCGGTTGTCGAACCCGGTGTCCGTTGGTTCGATCTCTACGACGAATTACGCCGGCGAGGTTCACGGCTAATGGTTTCAGTGCCCGATCTGGGTTGGGGCAGTGTCGTGGGGAACTCCCTGGACAACGGCGTCACGTACCTGCCCTATGGCCCGGACTTTGCAGCGCCCTGTGGGATGGAGGTGATGCTGCCCGACGGCGAAATCATGCGCACTGGCTTCGGGGCCATGGAAGGTAATCCCTCGTTCCATCTCTACAAGCGTGGTGCCGGACCCGTGCTTGATGGGCTCTTTATGCAGTCCAACTACGGCATCGTGGTGAAGATGGGACTGTGGCTGATGCCGCAGCCCGAGACGTTTGCGCCGCTGACCCTTACGGTGGCCAACGACGCCGATCTGGCACCGGCAATCGACGCCATCCGCGAGCTCAGGCTCAAGAACCACCTGCGGGGCACCCCATGCCTTTACAACACCATTATGGCGGCGACGATGACGGGGGTCCCCGACGTTATCGCGGCAGGCGACCGCGGCATCATGACGGAAAAGGAAATCGACCGGATCGGTGAGGCGACCGGGCTGGGGCGCTGGTACGTCCGCACAGCCATGTGGGGAGACCGGGAAGAGGTGGATTTCCAGCTGCGCAGCATACGGAAGGTCTGGGAAGCCATACCGGGGGCAAAGGCAACGGTCTCCGGCTACTATTCCCCGGAGGAATACGAGTCGATCGAATCCATCTCGGACCGCATCCTTGCCGGGGTCCCGAACCTGGACGTCATCAAGTACAAGGACAACAGTTTCGCGCACATTGGGATGTCTCCCCTCGTACCGATGCAAGGCGGGAAGGTCATGGAGGTCGTCAATCTGCTCCGTGAGATCACGCATTCCGAAATGGGGCTGAATTTCAAGGCCGGAATTCTGGTGACCGGAGAACGCGCCTGCGCCGTCGTCTCCAGCATCAACTTCGCCCGCGACAATGCTGAGGAGGCCAGGCGCGCCTACGACGTCGCCCGGATCATGATCGGCAGAGTAGCCGACCTTGGCTATTCGGAGTACCGGACGCACGTTGATCTGATGGATGACGTTGCAGAACTTCTTGATTTTAACGACCACTCTTACCGGCGGTTTTGCGAGAAGATCAAAGATGCTGTGGACCCAAATGGCATCCTCTCGCCAGGCCGGTACGGTATATGGCCTGGCCGGGACACCTAGCGGCGGGAGGATCATTGCCTCGCCTGTTGCAAATACCTATCCCCATAGGTAGTCTGTGATCCAGCACACTATCTATGGAGATAGCTAGTCATTGATGGGGTGGCATCGAATTCTCCACGTATCCAGCGGGCGGCGTCACTGCAGACGTTGCCCGCCGAAAGGAAGGAAGAACCGTGACTGCTGTCCGGCCCCAAAGCTCCACCACTAATAAGGTCCTCGGCTACCCGCTGAACGTCTGGTACGTCGCCGCCTGGGACAAGGAAGTGACCCGCAAGCCGATGTCGCGCAAGGTTGCCGGGCGCCCGCTTGCCATGTACCGCACGGAGGACGGCAAGGCCGTGGCCCTGGCCGACGCGTGCTGGCACCGGCTGGCCCCGCTGTCCATGGGCAAGACCCTCGGCAAAGACCAGATCCAGTGCCCGTACCACGGAATCGTTTACAACGCTGCGGGCCGCTGCGTCTCCATGCCTGCACAGGAGACCATAAACCCCTCCGCCACGGTGCCGTCTTTCCCCATTGTGGAGCGCCACCGCTACGTATGGGTCTGGCTCGGGGACCCTACCAAGGCTGATCCTGCACTGGTGCCGGACATGCACCAGCTGGATTCACCGGAATGGGCGGGCGACGGCGAAACCATCTATGCCCCGTGCAACTTCCAGCTGGTCCTGGACAACCTGATGGACCTCACCCACGAGGAATTCATCCACTCTTCCTCGATCGGCCAGGACGAGCTGAGCGAGTCCGACTTTGTGGTCACGCACGACGACGGCACTGTCACGGTGACGCGGTGGATGTTCAACATTGATGCTCCGCCGTTCTGGCTCAAAAACATGCGGGACAAATTTCCGGGCTTTGAGGGCAAGGTGGACCGCTGGCAGATCATCACCTTCCGCTCGCCGTCGGTCATCAACATCGACGTAGGAGTGGCCAAGGCGGGTACCGGCGCTTTCGAGGGCGACCGCAGCCAGGGCGTCAACGGTTTTGTCATGAATGCGATCACGCCCGAGAGTGACAAGTCCTGCCACTATTTCTGGGCCGTCATGCGCAACTACCGGCTGGACAGCCAGCTCATCACCACCCAGTTGCGCGACGGCGTACACGGCGTCTTCGGGGAGGACGAGGCCATGCTCACCGCGCAGCAGGCCGCCATTGATGCCAACCCGGACTATGAGTTCTACAACCTGAACATCGATGCAGGCGGCATGTGGGTCCGCCGCCTGATCGAACGCCAGCTCGAATCCGAAGGCCGCCTGGTCCCGGTCGCCTAGCCCGGGAACAGACAGCAACGAGAACAGGTCTTAAACAGCCATGGCAGCAACAAACATTGAGGTCTGGCAACTGGGAACAGTTGTCGAGGTCCGGGACATCGCCACCGACATCCAACGCATCGTGATCGAACCATCCCTGCCCAAAAAAGCGGAACCGGGCTCCCACATAGATGTGCAGGTGCGCATCGACGGCCACACGGACACACGCTCCTACTCCGTGGTCGAGTCCAGCGAGGACGGCACCCGACTGGCAATCAGCGTGCTGAAGGCACCGCTGTCCCGCGGCGGCTCAGTCTTCATGCATACCCTCCAGCCGGGGGACCAGTTGGAGATTACGCAGCCGTTGCAGAACTTTCCCCTCCGGGTGGGAGCGGAACGCTACATCCTGCTGGCGGGAGGCATCGGCATCACGGCCATGATCAACATGGCCCGTGTCCTGAAAAACCTGCGGCTGGAATACACCTTCGTTTATGCAGGCCGCAGCCGCGCAGCCATGGCGTACCTGACGGAATTGCAGGAGCTGCACGGAGAGAATCTCGTGGTCCACGTCGATGATGAGGGAACATCATTGGACGTAAAACGGCTGGTCGGCGGCGCAGCGGAGGACACCGAACTGTACATGTGCGGGCCCATCCGGCTTATGGACGCAGTGCGCCGCACCTGGACCGAACGCGAGCTCAGCTACCCCAACCTGCGGTTCGAAACGTTCGGCAACAGCGGCTGGTATGACCCCGAAAAATTTGTCGTAAAAGTGCCCCGCCTGAACCTGGAAGTGGAAGTGCCTCAGCACCGGTCCATGCTCGAAGCCCTTGAGGATGCCGGAGCTGACATGATGTTCGACTGCCGCAAAGGTGAATGCGGGCTCTGCGAGGTCAAGATCCTCAAACTCGAGGGCGCCATTGACCACCGCGATGTTTTCTACAGTGCCAGGCAGAAAAATGCCACCGAGAAGATGGCATGCTGCGTCTCGCGGGCCGTCACTTCAAAAACCGGCCTGATGGCCGGGGCGTCTGTCGCCGGCCCGGCAGTGGTGACCATCGAGGTCTCCTGATCCCACCCGTGTTAGCACATCGAAAAGGAATGACGACGGCGGCAGCCAGTGGCGTCGTCATTGGTCTTGGCTGAATTAGGGTCTAGCGCTGTCCTCTCCGACGCCGCGTCAGGCGACGACCAAGTGATTCTGCCTGCCCGGAACCAGCCAGATTGACAGTCTCAATTTGAGACAAATCAGCCGCGAACTGCCACATAGTCTATGTGAGACGCCTCACAGTGGGCTGACGGAGCAACGCGGCTCCGAGTGCGAAAGGTTGTTTGTCAGGCTATGACACAGACCATGGAAACCATGGAATCCCGGGTGATGGAAAAAGTCCGGATTCGAATGCGGGACGGCATTGTCCTTGTCGCTACGGCGTACCGCTCCTTGTCAGCAGAGCCCCAGCCGGTGCTTCTGGTCCGGACTCCGTATGTGGAATCGATGGCGCGGACGCTGCCCGTGGCCCCGGCGCTGGCCGCCGGCTTCGCGGTCGTCGTCCAGAGCTGCCGCGGGACCGCAGAGTCCGGTGGTGTGCTCCATGCCTTTGAAAACGAGTCGGACGATGGCCTTGACACTATTGCCTGGCTCATCGACCAGCCCTGGGCAAACGGACAGGTGTGCATGTTCGGAGCGTCTTACCTTGGGATGGCGCAACTTGCTGTCAGCGGGAAGAACCCCGAAGGACTGGCCGCGATCGTCCCGATCGTAGCGACCAACAACTACCGGGACGGACTGGTCTACAGGCAGGGAGCCATGCAGCTCGGTCAGGGCCTGGGGTGGCACATGCTCAAGACGGCTCAGACGCTGGGGGAGCGCGCACAGCGCGGGCAAGATATTGCTGCGCAGATGGGTGCGTTCCTGGGCATGACACGGGACATGGAAGCGACCTTCCGCACCTTGCCGCTGACTGATCTCACAGCGGTCAGTGATGTCCTGCCCAGCTGGACGACGTGGCTTGAGAAGGAAACTGATAGTGGTTACTGGGACGGGATCAACTACACCAAGGACCGGACTCGAACAGCCGTACCGGCCCTGCACGTCGGCGGCTGGTTCGACCTGTTCCTTGCAGGCACCCTGGACAACTTCACCGCGATTGCCCAAGGAGCCGAGACCGCGGAAGCCCGAAGTAATCAGCATCTGGTCATCGGGCCCTGGACGCACGCGGACCAGTCCGGGGCGGCCGGAGAGCTGCACTTCGCGGCAGGCGCAGCACAGGTTATCCGCTTGGAGGAGCAACAGATGCGCTTCCTTCGCGAAAGTGTCGACAGCATCCCGAGTTCGATTCCGCCCGTCCAGATCTTCGTGATGGGAGCCGACCGCTGGAGGTCGGAGGAGGAATGGCCGCTGGCGCGCACCGACTGGCAGAAGTGGTACCTGCAGCCGGACGGCTCGCTCGGTGACACGGTGCCGGCAGGCAACGCTTCCCCTCTGCAGTACGTCCATGACCCCCATGACCCCGTGCCTACCGTCGGCGGCGGCACCCTCATCAACGGCGGGCCCGACGGCGGCGCGGGCTACATGCCCGGGTCCCGGGACCAACGTGTGCTGGACAGCCGCGATGACGTGCTGCGGTTCTCCAGCTCTGTCCTGGAGCAGGACATGGAGGTGACCGGCCCGCTGAGCGTCACGTTGTTCGCGGCAACTTCGGCCGAGGACGCGGATTTCACTGCGAAACTCGTCAACGTTTTTCCCGACGGACGAGCCATGGGAGTGGCGGACGGGATAGTTCGTGCGCGCTACCGCAATGGCATGGATGCCCCCTCAACCGTGGAACCCGGGGAAGTTTATGAATACACCATCGACCTGGTCGCGACGAGCCAGGTGTTCAAGAAGGGCCATCGAATTCGCATAGACATCGCAAGTTCGAATTTCCCGTGCTTCGACCGCAATTCCGGCACCGGCAAGCTGGCCGGGCATGTGACACAGGACGACTTGTCGCCGGCAACCCAATCGGTCTTCTGCACGTCAGTTTTTCCTAGCCATGTTGTATTACCCGTAATTTCTTCAAAGGAGAAGTAAAATGACTGCTCGACGACGCGCCCTTGCTTTGGCGGCTACCGCCGCACTCATGCTCACCGGCTGTGCCGGCACTGCAGTATCCAATAACGACGCCGGTTCAGCAGGCCAAGGTGCCAAGGCTTTGGTCAGTGTCCCCGGCTTCGACGCCGGGACGAAAACGATCACCGTTGGCTCCATGGTGCCGACGTCCGGCATCTGGGCCCCGGCAGCCACGAACATCACCGGCGCGGAGGCCTACTTCCACAGGGCTACCCAGCCGGGCGGTCCCCTGGAAGGCTTTACCATCAAGGTCAAGAACGTGGACACCGAGTACAACCCCTCAGTTGCAGTTCCTTTGTACAACTCGCTTAAGAACAACGTCCTGATGTTCACCAATGTGCTGGGAAGCAGCATTACGTCCGCGTTGCTTCCGCAGATGAAGACGGACAACATTCTCGCCGTGCCGGCGTCCTCGGACGAAAAGCTGATCTCCAATCCGAACCTCGTTCCTTTCGGACCGTTCTATGCCACCTATCACGCTGCGGGCCTCCAGTACCTGGCGGAAAAGGAAGGCCTCAAAGACGCGACGTACTGCGCCCTGCTGCAGGACGATGACTTCGGAACACAGGTTGAGAACGGCTTCACCTTTGCCGCCAAGGAACTGGGCCTAAAGACCGGCGCAGCCGTGCGTTATCCGAGTGGACTCCAGGATTTCACTCCGCAGATTTCCAAGCTGAAGGAGGCCGGCTGCGGGGTTGTTGACCTCGGCGGAGCCGGCGCCACCATCCAAAACGCGGCCGTTCGCGCCGTGCAGCTGAACTTTGACGCCCGCTGGCTGGCCGGCAACACCGCCTACAATGCCAGCCTCGCAACCGGGCCCGCCGCCGACTACATCAAGCAGAACGCCCGCTTCGTGGTCACCGGCACGGAGTGGGGCGACGCCTCCGCCGAGGGCCAAAAGATGATGGAAGCGGACATCGCGGCCATCAACCCTGAGGCGAAGCCCATGGCCAACAGCTACCAGACAGGGTACATGGCGGCAGTCACCACAGTTGCCGTCCTCGAAAAGGCCGTCAAAGCAGGTGACCTCTCACGCGAGAAGTTGCTCGACGTTGCAAAGTCGCTGGGCACCGTGGACGACATGGGCCTTGCCGGCGGCGCCTTCAACTACGGCCAGAACCTGAACGAGCGAACGTCCGGCAACACCGTCTCGATCTTCACCGTCGACGGGTCCGCCAAGACCGGCCTGAAGCTGTTGGAATACGGCTTCCAGTCCGAGGTGGCGCAGAAATATAACACCTCCGTTCTCAGCAAGTAATCCCATGAGCCTGATATGGCACCACAAGGAGAAACCATGAACAGCGAGAGACGGACCGCACGGCAGAGTCCCGACCGCTCACACGCCGCCAAGGTGCTGTCGGTTGACGACCTCTCCGTCGCCTACAGCGGCGGCGCGATATCCGCCCTCGAGAGTGTGAGCCTTGACGTCTTCGAAGGAGAGATTGTTGCTCTCCTGGGGGTCAACGGGGCCGGGAAGACAACCTTGCTGCGTGCCATATCAGGGCTTTTGGGAATCCATGGCGGCACGATTGCGGGCGGTGCGATTCGATACCGGGACAGCGATGTCTCGGGCCAGAGCGCCTGGGCCCGGGTTCGCAAGGGAATTTCCATCTCCCTTGAGGGAAGGCGCGTCTTCACGGACCTCAGCGTGCGGGACAACCTCAAGGCCGGCGGCTACATCCAGTCCAAGGTGGCCGCCGCGAGGGCCTACGAGAACGTGGTGGACCTGTTCCCTGTCCTGGCGCGGAAGAAGGACCTCCCTGCGGGGCTGCTCTCCGGCGGCGAGCAGCAGATGCTGGCAGTAGGACGTGCGCTCATGCAGGGGCCCCGGCTGCTCCTGCTCGACGAGCCGTCCCTGGGGCTGGCGCCACTGATTGTCAACCAGATCAGGGACATCATCGTTGAAATCAATGGACAGGGCTGCAGCGTCCTGCTCATTGAACAGAACGTGGCGACGGCGATGTCAATCGCCGACTACGCCTACGTCCTGGACAGCAGGCGGGTCCAACACCAGGGCACGGCGGCAGCGTTGCTCGAGGACGACACCCTGCGTGATCTGTACCTCGGAATCGCCGCCCCGGCAGCCGGCCAAAAAATTGAGAACGGAGCAGGTCACTGATGCTGAACGTGGAAGCGGTGAGGCTCGAATTCGGCGGAGTGGTTGCGCTGAAAGACGTGACCTTCGATGTAAAAAAGGACGAGCTCTTTGCCATTCTGGGCCCCAACGGTGCCGGCAAGACGTCGCTGTTCAACTGCCTGAGCGGACTCGTCAGTCCCACCGGGTCGATTCAGATCAACGGGCAGGAGCTCACCGGCAAGAAACCACATGAGATTGCCGGTATGGGCGTAGCGCGGACATTCCAGAACCTCGGGCTGTTCGGGTCAATGACAGTTGCAGAGAACGTCCTGGTCGGCGGTCACCTGCAGATCCGTGGCGGGGCCGTAGCGGCTGCCCTCCGTTGGCCAAGCGTCTTCCGCTCAGAACGGCAGGCCCGGCAACGGGCCGACGAGCTCATGGAACTGATGGCACTGCAGGAGCACCGCAACACCGTCGTGGGCACCCTGCCGTACGGTATCCGGAAACGCGTGGAGATCGCCAAAGCGGTGGCCTCCCAGCCCGAGCTGGTGCTGCTGGATGAACCCGTAGCGGGCATGAACCACGAAGAAACCGCGACGTTCATCGATTATGTGCTGGAGCTTAAGGAACGACTTGGCCTCACTGTAGTGCTGATCGAACACGATGTAGCCATGGTGATGAAAATTGCCGATCGCATCCTGGCCCTTGATTTCGGCGAAGTGATCGGCCTGGGCACGCCGGCGGAAATCCAGCAGAACGAGCGGGTGATCGCTGCCTATCTGGGCGCGACTGATGAGGCCAATGTGCAAACCAAGCTGCTCCTGGAAGGGGCCACCAGTGAATAGTTTCATCCAGCTGACGGCGTCCGGCGTCTCCCTGGGCATCTTGTATGCCCTGGTGGCCATCGGATTCGCCGTCCTGCTCAAGGCCACAGGCCACTTCAACATGCTGCCGGGAGCATTGGTTCTCCTGGGCGCCTACCTGACCTACCAGTTCCACGTGCTGTGGAAGCTCGATTTCACCCTGGCCGTGGCGCTGGCGGCGGTGGGTTGCGCGGCACTGGGGGTGCTGGGGGAGCGGTTCCTCTTTTCACGCCTTAGCGGAAAGGGCCACAAGTCAATCGAGCACATGTCCGTGTTGCTCGTCAGCCTCGGCTTGATCTCCATTGCGCAAGCCGCGGTGGTAAGCATCTGGGGCCCGTTGAACTATCTCATCGAGGACCCGTGGGGCTTGGACGTGGTCCGCCTGGGAGGCATCGCCATCGCTGTGCGGGATATCTGGTGTGTGCTGCTAAGCCTGATGCTGCTGGGCGTTTTCTACTACATCATCCAGCACACGAGGATCGGCGTGGGCATGCGTGCCGCGGCCAATGATCCCGAAGCGGCACGGGCACAGGGCATCAACCCCCATGTAATTTCGGCAACTGCCTGGGCCATGTGCGGCGCCGCCTCGGCTTTGGCGGGAATGATGCTTTCCACCGAGATCGGCGGGGGACTGGTGGCCAACCTGGACCAGGTGGCGTTCACCGCGCTTCCGGCGCTCATTCTGGGCGGGCTCTCATCGCTGCCGGGCTGCGTTTACGGCGGACTGACACTCGGACTGGCGCAGACTTATGCCGCCGGATATGCACCGGACACCTTCGGACAAGGATTCGCCACCACCCTGCCCTGGGTGGGCCTCATTCTGCTGCTGTTGGTCAAGCCGGACGGCTTCGCCAAAAAACTCGAAACTAGGAAGGCGTGATCCCCGTGGCCGTTACCGACCTGGTCAAGCCCCTGACACCGCACCAACCGGCACCCCGCGGCCGGCGTGACGAATCCCGCCTCTGCCGTTCCACCGGCCAGCGAATCATGCTGGGAGTGGCATTCCTGCTCATTCTCATCATTCCGCTCAGCGTCGGCAGCCCCTTCCTGCTCTCCCTCGGCGGCACCATCGGCGTCTTTGCCATCGCCGCGATCGGGCTCAACGTGCTCTCCGGCTACGCGGGGCAGATCTCCCTGGCACAGAGCGTGTTCGTGGGCATCGGTGCCTTCACCGGCGTCGCGCTCGGCAGCATCGCGGAGTTGCCGCTCGTAATCTGGCTTCCGGCAACCGCCATAGGGGGTGGACTGGCAGCAGCCATCATTGCACCCCTGACCCTGCGGCTCAAAGGAGTGTTCCAGATTGTTCTCAGTCTGGGCCTGATCTTCGTGGGCAACTACATCTTCGTCAATACACCTTTCTTCACCGGCGGAAATGCCGGCATTTCCGCGGCCCCCAGCATGTCCCTGGGCTTCGTCGACTTCGGCCAACTCACGATCGGCGGGATGAAGTACACCTACGAACAGGGCCTGTTCATCCTGGTGTGGCTCTGCGTGGCAGCCAGCATGGTGGCCGTGGTAAACATGCACCGAACCCGCTTCGGCCGGTCGATGACAGCCATCCGCGAGGCGGAAACGGCCGCCCAGATTGCCGGCATAAATGCGGGCAGCGTCAAGATGAAGGCCTTCATCATCGCCGGTGCTTTTGGGGGCCTCGCCGGAGGACTCCTCCTTGCCCAGCTGCGCTTTGTCCAGGCAGAGCAGTTTGGCATCAGCATGGGCCTTGAGCTGCTGATTATCGTGGTGGTGGGCGGCTTGGGCTCCACGTGGGGGCCTGTGGTCGGAGCCGCCATCATCAGCTCGATCCCCGTCCTGGCCACGCAGTACGCGGAGTACATCCCGTTTCTACAGGAAGACTTCAGCCAGTCAGGGGCCATTGGCATCCCGGTTGGGCAAGTCGGCCTGCTCGTCTACGGTCTTGCTCTGGTCCTCGTCATGGTCTTTGAACCGCGAGGTGTTTCGCATTTGCTCCGCAGCGGTGGCCGGAAGATCCGCTCCCAGGCACCCCGCAGGCGAAACAGCCCCTGACGGCGTGACCCCCGGCAGGGCAGCAGTTGCAACATTCAATTCAGACGCCGGGCGCCCCTGCGCACGGCTGCAACCTGAAAGGTCCCCGTGATTAATATGAAGGCCGCCGTGGTCAACCAAGCCGGCGGAGATTTCGAACTCGAAGACGTGATGCTGGACGAGCCGCGGGCCGATGAGGTCCTCGTCAAACTCGTGGCGACGGGGGTCTGCCATACAGACCTAAGCGTCCGGAACGGAGTCCAGGCGCCCCAGGTTCTCGGCCACGAGGGTGCAGGCATCATCGAAGCTGTCGGTGAGGACGTCCGCGGACTGGCTCCGGGAGACAAGGTGATCATGTCCTTCGCCTCCTGCGGGGACTGCGATAAGTGCTTTACGGGCACTCCGGCTCACTGCCGCGGCTTTATCCCACTCAATATGTTCGGGACCCGCCCCGACGGAAGCCGCAGCATCCGGCGGGAGGACGGGCAGAAGATTGGTGGAAACTTCTTCGGGCAGTCCTCCTTCGCGGAATACTCCCTGGCGGGACCACGCAACATAGTGAAGCTTCCGGACAACACGCCGATTGAGCTGCTGCGTCTTCTTGGCCCGCTCGGATGCGGCATCCAGACCGGCGCCGGCGGCGTCCTTAACAGCCTGAACGCCCGGGCGGGGAGCTCCATCGCCATCTTCGGTGCCGGCGGTGTGGGCCTGAGTGCGCTCCTCGCTGCGGTTGTCAGCGGCTGCACCACCATTGTCGTCTGTGACGTGAACCAAAGCCGGCTTGAGCTGGCACTGGGCCTCGGTGCCACCCATGTGGTCGACGCGCGCGCTGCGGACGTTCGGCAGCAGATCATCGACATCACCGAAGGCGGGGCCGACTACTCAGTCGAGACCAGCGGAAACATGACCGCTGTTCGGAACGCCGTGGACGTGCTTGATGTCGGGGGCACCGCCGGACTCATCGGGCTCGGCCGGCCAGGCTCGGAGATCATACTGGACCACAGCGTAATGGGCTTCGGACGCCGTCTGGTGGGCATCGTGGAAGGCGACGCCGTGTCGCAAAAGTTCATTCCGGAACTCATTGCCCTCCACCAGGCAGGGCGGTTCCCCTTCGAGCGGTTCGTGGAGCTCTACCCGTTCGACAAAATCCAGCAGGCAGTTGAGGACAGCGCGGCAGGACGCACCGTCAAGGCAATTGTGACCTTTTGAGGAGAAACGGCATGAACCGAACAAAGATGTTTATCGGCGGCGCATGGCAGGCAACCGTGCAAGGCATCCAACATGACCTGGTGAATCCCGCCACCGAGGAAGTCTTCGGGCAGGCAGTGATAGCCACAGCCGAGGACGCCGGGCCAGCCGTTGAGGCAGCGCACAGCGCACTAACCTCCTGGTCGATCACCTCCGGCGCAACACGGGCGGAACTGCTGGAACGCATAGCCCTCGCATGGGAGGAACGGGGTGACGAAATCGCGCATCTGGTCACCAGGGAAATGGGGATGCCTCTGAGGGACTCAGCATTCAATAACGTCGCGGGGCCCGTGGCCGTGTTGCGGTACTACGCCGGGCTCGCCAGAAACCTACAACGGGAGGAACGGCGTGCTCCCTTTGCCTTCACAGGCGAGGTGATCGTGCGAAAGAGCCCGGTGGGTGTGGTCGCAGCCATCGTGCCGTGGAATTATCCGTTGATGCTTATGGCCACCAAGCTGGGCCCAGCGCTGGCTGCCGGCTGCACGATGGTCATCAAACCGGCGGAGGAAAATGCTCTGAGCAGCTACTTGGTCGCCGACATCATGACCGAAGCGCAGGTGCCGCCGGGCGTGGTGAACATCGTGGCCGGCGGACCTGACTTTGCGCGGGCGCTCGTTGCGCACCCGAAGGTCGGGAAAGTCGCGTTCACCGGTTCGACTCCGGTGGGAAGGAGCATTGCCAAGGAGGTCGGCTGGCGGCTCGGCTCGGCTAATCTGGAGCTTGGCGGCAAGTCTGCCGCGATGGTGCTGGATGACGCAGACGTTGTGCACACGTTGTCGCAGCTGCCGACGCTGTCCTTCCTCAACGCGGGGCAGACATGCTTCGCCCAGACCCGAGTTATTGCCACCCCAAAGGTCTACACGGAAATCGTGGAAGGGTACCGGCTCTACGCAAAGTCCCAGGTCCTCGGTTCCCCACTGGACGAGGGCACCACGATGGGGCCGGTCGCATCGGCAAGACAACGGCAGCGGATAAATGAGTTCATTGACCAAGGCGTCTCGGCGGGTGCCCGTTTGGTAAGTGGCGGTATCACTGGCGAGGTTCCCGAAAAGGGCTTCTACGTGAGACCCACCGTTTTCGCTGACGTGGACAACGCGTGGGCCTTAGCGCAAGAAGAGATCTTTGGCCCCGTCGTCTGCATCATCCCGGCCAAGGACGAGGATGACGCCGTCCGCATCGCCAATGACTCCCCTTATGGCCTGGCCGGTTCGGTGTGGACCCGCGACGTGGAACGGGGACTCGCTCTGGCCCGCCGGATCGAGGCAGGATCCTTCGGCATCAACGGCTACCTGCCGGACATGGCCGCGCCCTGGGGAGGCATCAAGGCCAGCGGCTCGGGGCGCGAAAACGGGCCAGAGGCCGTCGAAGACTTCCTGCGCGCCGACACCATTTACAACTTCGACGCCGGGGCCGAGCCGACCGCCTGAGGCTCTCTTTCGCGGAATTCCGGCCCTGCAGGCCGGCTTCTTGACAGTCTCAAAGTGAGACGCAGGTGAGCTTGAGCCGCCGATATTGTGATATCAAATACATCACCTAGTGATGTGGATTACAAAACTTCCACCCACTGAAAGGAACTGTTCGATGCTGAACATCGGGATCAACCTAGGCTTCGGAAAATTGGACGAAAGCCTCACTGACGAGGAAATGTACGACGGCGAGCTCGACCTCGCGGTGCGCGCCGAGGCCTTGGGCTATGACAGCGTGTGGGCCGTCGAGCACCACTTCAGCGATTACTCCATGTGCCCCGACAATCTCCTGCTGATGGCCAACATTGCCGGACAGACCAAGGACATCAAGCTCGGAACCGGCGCCATCATCGTGCCTTGGAACGACCCGCTGCGCGTGGCCGAGAAGGCGCTGATGGTGGACACCCTCTCCAAAGGCCGCCTGCTCCTGGGGGTGGGGCGGGGCCTGTCCCGCAAGGAGTACGTGCCGTTCCGCATCCCCCTGGAAGAAACCCGCGAACGCTTCGACGAAGCGTCCGCGATGATCTTCGAGGCTGTCGAATCCGGTGTCATCGAAGGCGATGGCCGCTTCTACCCCCAGCCCAGGGCTGAACTCCGGCCGGGACCGCGCGGCTCCTTTGCGGACCGCCGCTACTGCGTGGCAGGCTCCCCGGACTCCCTCGTTTCCGCCGTGAACCTGCGTGCCCGGCTGATGTCGTTCATCGTTCGTCCTGTCCCGGACCTCATGGGCAACTTCACCACTTACCGCGAAATGTACGAGGAAAAGCACGGCGTGGTGGCCCCCGCCATCTGCCTGAACGTGAACATGTACTGCCACGAGGACAACGAACTTGCCCAGGAGCGACACTTCGAATACATCTCCCGGTTCTTCCACTCCAACGTGGACCACTATGAGATGGCCGGCGACCACTTCGCCACCACTAAGGGCTATGAGCGCTACGCAGATACGGCAAAGCGCATCCAGGAAGCCGGGCTGCAGGGCGCTGCCGATAAGTACGCCGAAACGGCCCTGTGGGGAAACCCGGAGCACATCCTGGGCCAGATCGAAGCGATCCGGGACACGCTCGGCGATTTTGAAATCATCATCGCACCTTGCTTCGGCGGCATGCCCTACGACCAGGCCCGTGCCAGCCTTGAGCTGTTTGCCCGCGAAGTCATGCCGAAGGCCCGCAGCCTGAACGGCCAGAAGCTCAGCGTGG
This sequence comes from Pseudarthrobacter sp. DSP2-3-2b1, assembly GCF_049895945.1. Lineage (NCBI taxonomy): Bacteria > Bacillati > Actinomycetota > Actinomycetes > Micrococcales > Micrococcaceae > Pseudarthrobacter > Pseudarthrobacter sp. DSP2-3-2b1. The sequence goes on from NZ_JAFCTI010000007.1 coordinate 46,534, forward strand.
CAGTCTAGGCCAGGCAGATGCCAGGTGCCCGCCGATGTAGGTCGGCCGGCACCTGGCACCAGAACCCTACGATCGGGCACGGACGAATGAGAGGCATGGAAATGACACAGGACGACAGGACGGCAGGGCATCGCAGCCATGACTGAACAGCCGCGCGTTCTCGGGCTTCCCGTGCCCTCCAAACCAGAGCAGTGGGATCGGATCGTCGAAATCAAGCTGGATGTGATCCAAAAGGATCCGCTGCTGCTGGACCCGCATGACTATCCGGAGGTCCGCCGCGACGTCCTGCTCTCCTGGAAGCGGTCGCTGTTGGCCGGCGTGGACCCTGGGTCCACGGTGATTCCGTTCGATGAGGACTTCACGCCGAAGAGCCGGCTCGCCCAGGTCGCCCAGCCCATCATGAACCGGCTCGAGGACCAGATCTCCGATCTCAGCTCCTGGGGCTTCCTCACCGACCGGGCGTGCAGGCTCCTCACCGCCGTGGTTGGCGATTCGCCGCAAGCAAAGCGCATGCGGCAGGTGGACCTGCGGCCCGGGCTGTGCTTCGCTGAGGACCAGATCGGCACCAACGGCATCGGCTGCGCGCAGGAACAACAGCAGTCCTTCATCATTTCCGGCACCGAGCACTTCCAGATGCACACGGGGATCATCACCACGACAGGCGTCAACATCCGGGACCCCTATACGAAGAGGTTTGTCGGAACCCTGGGGGTCCACTGCCGCCGGGAGTACGGATCAACGGCCCTTCTGCCGCTGGTGGCTGAAATCGGCAGGTCCATCGAGGCCCAGCTGCTGGCCAGCCGGGCTGACGGAGAGCGGGTCTTTTTCGACGTCTTCCTTCGGACGCAGCGGCGCTTCCGCGGCGCCGTCGTCGGCATCACGAAATCTTTGTTTATCACCAATACCCAGTCCAGGGAGCTCGTCGGGGAGGCCGATGAGGAACTCTTGCGCCGCCTCGCCGAAGAGGCATGCGCCCGGTCCAAGCCCCGCACGGTGCGGCGGCGCCTGAGCTCAGGGATTGTCGCATCAGTCCAGATCGCCCCCGTGGAACAAGCTCGGGGGGACTTCGCAGCAGTGCTGACGTTCGAGCCCGAATCCGCCAACCCCTCTGCCCATTTTACCCTGGGCGGCCGCGACCTCGCAGAGCTGGACCGCCCGGACGCGCGGCGCCAGCTCGGGCAGGCCCTGGCGGCGGGCCACTCCGTACTTCTTACCGGCGAACGGGGAACCGGCAAACGGTTCATCGGATCGGAGGCGCTGCGGCGCAACTCGCCCAGCTCCGACGTCGCAGAGATCGACGGCTCCGTGGCACACCTGGATGAGGACCGGTGGCTCAAAGCACTGCAGCAGTCAGTGGAGGACGCGGACTCCATCGTCCTGCTCAGCCACATTGAAGAAATCCCGCTGAGGCTGATGACCACCGTGTCCGACCTCGTGGCGAGGGCCACGTGCTCGCTGGTGGGGACAACGTCGGAACAGGTGGACGACGACAGCCCGTCGGTTTTCGTTCGCGAAAGTTTTCCGGTTGTGGTGCCGGTTCCGCCGCTCAGGGACCGCGCCCACGAGTTCAACGAACTTTGCCGGGACATCCTCCACGAGCTGGAAGGATCCGATGGCAGAGCCAGTTCCCTTGCAGCGAAGTCTGTTGCGGCCCTCGTGGCCAGCGACTGGCCCGGCAACGTCCGTCAGCTGCGCCAGGTACTGGCCACGTCGCGCATTCGTGCGGCTGGCCGTGAGATCAAGCAGGCAGATCTTCCTGCCCGGTACGGCCGCGGCCAGGCCGGCCGCTCCATCGGGGAGATGGAACGCATGGAGCGGCAGGCCCTGATGGTGGCCCTCCGGGACGCGGAAGGCAACCGAAACGTTGCGGCGGAAAGGCTCGGGATGTCCCGGGCAACGGTCTATCGCAAGCTCAAGCGCTACGAACTGCACTGATGCAGGACAGAGGAGAAGTGGACATGAACAGAACCGTGGAATTTTCCGGAGCGACGGCGGTCATCACCGGAGGTGCCTCGGGCATCGGAAAGGGCATCGCCAGGACCTTCCTGGCCAACGGCTCGAACGTGATCATCGCCGACATTGATGACGCGGCCCTCAGGGCTACCTCGCAGGAGCTCGGAGTCCTGGGCGTGCGGACCGACGTGACCGATGCCGAGAGCGTGCAGGCGCTGGCCGACCGGGCGGTTGCCGAATACGGGGAGGTCCACGTGATTTGTAACAACGCCGGTGTTGGGCCAATGGGCCCAATGTCAAAACTGACTCTCCAGGACTGGCGGTGGATGCTGGACGTCAACCTCTTCGGGGTCATCCACGGCGTGCATTCTTTCCTGCCCATTCTGAAAAGGAACCGGGACTGGGGCCAGATCATCAACACGTCTTCAATGTCGGTGCTCTCCCCGCCCTCCAATCTGGGGGCCTACGTGGCGGCTAAGGCCGGAGTTCTGAGCCTCACGGAAGTGCTGTCCATGGAACTGGAGGAAGAGGGGTCGGTGGTTGGAGCCACCGCCCTTATCCCTGGGCCCGTGCGGACAAACATCGCGAACAGCCTGCGCACCAAGCCCGAGTCCGAGTCCAGCTCGCTCTACGACGTGGATATTTCGGGCAACGGCAAGGGCTTCCGTTTCCTGGAAGTGGAAGAGGTCGGAGAGATCGTGTTGGACGCCATCCGCGCGAACCGGCTCTACGCGGCCACCCATGCGGAGTGGCTGCCCCAGGTGGCCAGCCGGCATGCGCTCATCCAGGGCGGATTCCCCGCCCTACAGAACATCTGAATTCGCGGCCCGGCACTGAGGCCGGTCACCGCATCGTCACCGGAGGAGAGAGAACAATGACGAACACCACCACAGACATCCAGGCGGATTCCGCCGCACTGAGCACCCGCGTGCGCGGCGTGCACAGACAGTACCCGACAGGGGTTACCGTCGTCACCGCCGCCGTCGACGCAAAGCCGTACGGCCTGGCCGTGAATGCCTTCTCCAGCATCTCACTGGACCCGCCGCTGGTGTTGGTTTGCGTGAACGAATCCTCCAACTCCTACGGCGCAGTCTTTGCAAGTTCCCACATTGGAATCAATATCCTGGCCGCGGACCAGATTGACGTGGCCAGCGTTTTTGCCAAATCCGGCGGCGACAAATTCACCGAACTGAAATGGGAGTTGAGCGAGCTGGGAGTTCCTGTCCTGGCCGGTGTTGCGGGACATTTCGAGCTGGAAGTCAAATACAAAATCCCGGCATACTCGCACACGATCTTCGTCGGTCAGGTGGTCGAGGCCGCCTCGGCGGACAAGGCGCCGCTGGTGTACCAGGCCGGTCAATTCTTTGACGGGACGCGGCTTGAACCGGTCCGGTAGCGGGCCCTCGACCGAATCAGCAATGGAGAAAATGATGATGAGCATTGACCCGAAGACAACCGAAGAGAACAACCGCCGGCACCTGTTGCTGGCCCTGAGCCACGACGGCCCGCAGGAAGCCATTGAATCCCTGCAGCACTACTACGCCGCGGATTTCGTCCGCCACGGCGACAAGGGCGACTACGACAAAGAACGGCTCGCCGTCGGCTTGAGCAAGCTCTATGCAGGCTTCCCGGATTTGAAGCGGACGCAGCATGACGTAATCGTCGACGGCGATCGTGCGGCCTACCGCTGGGAAGCCACCGGTACCCACAGCGGGGAGTACATGGGCGTCCGTGCTACCGGCAGGCCGATCACGGCGCAGGGTATTGTGATGTGCCGGTTTGAGAATGGGCAGATCGCCGAAGAGTGGGCCTCGTGGAACAAGGCGAGTCTGCTTCATGACCTGGGCATCATTCCACTGGGACGTTAGGGAGACCGGCAAATGAAAGAGTTCAACGGCAAAGTCGCCTTCATTACCGGCGGCGCATCCGGAGCGGGGTTTGGCCAGGCCCAGGTCTTCGGCCGCGCGGGCTGCAGGATTGTCATTGCTGATATTCGCCAGGATGCCCTGGATGAAGCAACGGCGCGGTTGAGCGCTGAAGGCATCGACGCGCATTCCATACGCCTCGACATTTCGGACCGCAAGGCCTACGAGGCAGCCGCCGATGAAGTGAAAGCCGTCTACGGCGGACCGCCCCAGCTGCTGTTCAACACCGCGGGCGTCAACAGTTTCGGCCCGCTTGAGCAAGCCACGTATGAAGACTTCGACTGGATCCTTGGCGTCAACCTCCACGGGGTCATCAACGGCATGCAGACCTTTGTGCCCAGGATGATCGCAAGCGGCCGTGACGGCCATATTGTCACCACCGGCTCGATGGCCGGATTTGAGGGAAGCCCGACGGCGGCCATCTACTCGGCCACGAAGGCGGCGGTCTTCAACCTCATGGAGAGCTACGCCATGGCGCTGCCCAAACACGGCGTGGGTGTGTCCGTCCTGTGCCCCGCGAGCATCCGCTCGAACATCGCGCACGCCCAGGAGACCCGCCCCGAGCACCTGGCCAGCAACAGCGGCTTCCGTTCGGATGAAGAGTTCATCGCACTGCAACACCAGCTGTACAGCAGCGGCATGGACCCGGTGGTGCTCGCGGGGCACGTGAAAAAGGCCATCGAGGACGACGAGCTCTACATCCTTCCATACCCGGAGACGAAGGGCGGACTTCGCAGCCACTTCGAGAAAATCCTGGATGCTTTTCCGGATCTGAACAGCGACCGGGAGGGCGCCGAACAGCGGGCCAAAGCCTTTGCCGACTACCGGGCTGAGGCAGCCAGGTCCGCCGACGCTGAAGCCCGGTTCTAAAGCATTTTGGCCCTTAGCGGCCCGCGCGACCGGATCTGCCGTTGGCGCCGGCCGGGAGCCGACTTTTTAACAGCCCAAACGAAGGAGTTTCCATGGCTGTTGTGCCTTTGAAGGACATCGTGCAGCGCGCATTCGATGAACGCTACGGCGTGCCTGCAATCAACATTTTTAATGACCTGACCCTTGAAGCCGTGCTCGCAGGTGCGGTTGAAGCGAACTCCCCGGTGATCGTGCAGACCTCGGTCAAGACCGTCCGGGCAATCGGGTCCGATGTTTTGTTCAGGATGTGGGAAGGCATGACGGCGGGGATCGAAGTGCCCGTTACCCTTCACCTTGACCATTGCCCCGACCGCGGGGTGATCACTGAATGCCTGGAGCGCGGCTGGAATTCGGTGCTCTTTGACGCCTCTGAACTGCCGGTAGAGGAAAACCTTCGCCAAACTGTGGACGTGGTGGCCGAGGCCCGCAGGTTCGGGGCTCACGTAGAGGGCGAGATCGAAGCCATCACGGGCATGGAGGATGGCATCGGCTCCAATGAGGAGGGCGTGCGCCAGCCGCTGGAAGTGGCGCTGGACTTCATCAGGCAAACCGGCGTGGACGTCTTCGCCCCCGCGATCGGCAACGCCCACGGCACATACAAGCGCGAACCGGTGCTGGATTTCCAGCGGGTCAGCGACATTGTGTCCGCCCATCAAGTCCCGATCGCACTGCACGGCGGAAGCGGGCTTTCCGATGCTCAATTCACCGACTTGATTGCCCGCGGCTGTGCCAAAGTCAACATTTCCACGGCCCTGAAGGTCGAGTACATGCGGTCCAGCCTCGATTTCCTTAAACGCGCCGAACAAACTGACAAGTGGGATCCGCCGTCGTTGTTCCAGCACGTGGGAGCGGACATTACGGACCTGACCGTCTCCCTGGCGAAGCAGTTCGGCAGCGCAGGGAAGGGGTGGTGACCATGCCCGCGCTGATATTCGACTGCGACGGTGTCCTCGCGGACACGGAACGCTACGGGCATCTGCCGGCGTTCAACCGAACGTTCGCCGACTTTGGACTGCCGGTGCACTGGAGCGAGGCCGATTATGCCGACCTGCTCCGCATAGGCGGCGGCAAGGAACGCATGGCCAGCCTGCTGACCCCAGACTTCGTGGCTGCCAACGGACTTCCTGCCGCACCCGAAGCCCAGAAGGAACTGCTCGCGGCCTGGCACAAGTCAAAGTCCCAGCACTATGCGGCAGCGGTTGAGGACGGACAGATGCCGGCACGGCCCGGCATTGTCCGGATTGTCGACGAAGCCCGTTCCGCCGGCTGGCAGCTGGCGGTCGCCTCGACCTCTGCCGAATCATCCGTCCGGGCGGTACTGGAACACGTTGTAGGGCCAGAACGGGCCGCCGGCTTCCGGATCTATGCCGGCGACGTCGTGGCGAGGAAGAAGCCAGCCCCCGATATCTACGAACTTGCCATCGAGGACCTCGGCATCAGCACGAAGGACGCGGTGGTGGTGGAGGACAGTGAAAACGGGCTTCGGGCAGCGCTCGCCGCTGGTCTGAAGACCATCGTGACAGTCAGCAGCTACACCGCCGGAGAAAACTTCGGAGGAGCCGCCCTCGTGGTTTCCTCCCTGGGGGAGATCGACGAGCCGGCCGATATTCTCAGCGACCCGCTTGCCCTCCGCCCGCGCGGGGAAGTCACTCTGGCAACACTCACCGCAATCCTGGAATCACTGGAGGCCAAGGCATCATGACCGCGCAGAGCTTCGTAGACACGGAATTCATTGTCAGGACCATCGCCGAGACGGCGGTCGAGAAGGAGCAGGAGTTCTGCGACTTGGACGCCGTTGTGGGGGACGGCGATATGGGTTATTCCCTGGCCCGCGGCTTTGAGATGGTTCTAAGCAGTTGGGACACCTTCGACCGCAGCGACGCTGGTGCCTTTCTGCGGAGCGTCGCGATGGTGATCTCTGCACGGATCGGCGGCACGTCGGGCCCGATCTGGGGCACAGCCTTCCTCCGCGCCGCCGCCGTCGCAAAGGGCAGACAAGAGCTCACCGGAGCCGACGCCGTCGCGATGCTGCGCGCTGCGATCGAGGGCATCATGGTCCGCGGCGGGGCAGCCGTCGGCGACAAGACCCTGTTGGACGTTCTGGTCCCCGTTGCTGATGCCCTACAGCAAGCGAATACCGATGGCAGGGACGCCTCCAGCGCCGTCGAAATTGCAGCGAAGACCGCACGTGCCGCGGCTGAGGCGACGAGTGCACTGACCGCACGACGCGGCCGGGCCAGCTACAGCGGGGAGCGCAGCATCGGGTCTCCGGATGCCGGTGCCATGGTGATCGCCATCATCCTTGAACGGGCCAATGCCCAGTGGCTCGACCGCCGTCCCCGAATCACCCCTTAACACTCACAACGAAGTGGAGTTTGCTATGAAGAAGTTCGTCAACGATCCGAAAAACTTCGTGCCCGAGATGCTCCAAGGCATCGCGCTGGCCAACCCCGACACACTGGCCTACCTCCCCGAGTACAACCTGATCATGCGTAAAGACGCACCACGCGACGACAAGGTCAGCGTCATCCAAGGCTCAGGGTCCGGACATGAGCCTGCGCACGTGATGACAGTGGGCAGGGGAATGCTCGACGGCGCCTGCCCGGGTGATGTCTTTGCCGCCCCGCCGGCCCATTACGTTTACGAAACGGCCAAGACGCTCGCCTCGCCGAAGGGGGTGCTGCTACTTGTGAACAACTACACCGGCGACCGGATGGCATTTGAAATGGCCCAGGAATTGGCCGAGGCCGACGGGATCAAGGTCCGGATCCTGTTTATCAACGACGACGTTGCCGTGGAAGATTCCACCTTCACCGTGGGACGTCGTGGGGTTGCCGGCAATTTCTTCGTTATGAAAGCCGTGGGTGCAGCCGCCGAGGCCGGCGCGGAGCTCGAGGAGCTCGTACGTATCGGAGAAAAGGTCAACGCCCGCACCCGGACAATGGGCGCGGCGTTGACCGCCTGCACCCCGCCGGCCAAAGGATCCGCGCTGTTCGAGCTTGGCGCCGACGAGATCGAGATGGGAGTGGGAATCCATGGGGAACCGGGCAGGCGCCGCGCCCCAATGACCACCGCGAACGAGATCATCGACGAGCTTCTGGACAGTGTGGTGGAGGACCTGCCCTTCACGGGCGGCGACAGTGTGGCCCTGATGATCAACGGGCTTGGAGGCACCCCGGTCAGCGAGCTATACGTGCTCTATGGGCGGGCTCACGAGCAGCTTGCAGCCAAGGGAATCGCGGTGGGCCGAAGCTATGTGGGAGAGTACTGCACTTCGCTGGACATGGCGGGAGCGTCGGTGACATTGGTTCAGCTTGATGATGAGATCGAGGAGCTGCTGGCGGCGCCGGCGGAAATCGCCGCCCGCATTTTCTGAGCGGTGAAGTGCCCGCACTCGGCAATACCTTCGGGCTGACAGTCCAGGATGGGTCGGGTACCAAGAGAAATCAGTTTCACCCCCGCAGAGAGTCTCTGCACGAATTTGCGTCCGCGCTATGAGTGGCCCATAGGAGTGCCCATGTCAGGAAACCGAGCAGTTGCATACAAGAAGCCGGGCGTCGTCGAGGTAATTGACACCGAATACCCGACATTTGAGCTTAGGGATGGACCCGGTGTTAACCCTGCCAACGTCGGCAGGAAGGTGCCGCACGCAGTCATTCTGAGGACGGTAACCACCAATATCTGCGGCTCGGACCAGCACATGGTAAGGGGCCGCACCACTGCCCCTCAGGACCTGGTTCTCGGCCACGAAATCACTGGTGAGGTGGTGGAAGTTGGCCCGGATGTGGAGTTTATCAAGGTCGGCGATATCGTCTCTGTGCCGTTTAACATTTCGTGCGGCCGGTGCCATAACTGCAAGGAGCGCAAGACCGGGATCTGCCTGAACGTGAATCCGGACAGGCCCGGCAGCGCCTACGGATACGTGGACATGGGTGGCTGGGTGGGCGGCCAGGCCGAATACGTGCTGGTTCCTTACGCAGACTGGAACCTGTTAAAGTTCCCGGACCGTGACCAGGCCCTGGAGAAGATCATGGACCTGACCATGCTCTCGGACATCTTCCCCACCGGATTCCACGGTGCAGTCACAGCCGGCGTCGGCGTGGGCTCCACCGTTTACATCGCCGGGGCAGGCCCGGTCGGACTGGCGGCGGCTGTCGGAGCCCAACTTCTTGGAGCTGCTGTCGTCATTGTTGGAGACATGAATGAGCAGCGGCTCGCGCAAGCCCGCTCCTCTGGGTGCGAAACGGTGGACGTATCCAAGGGTCACCCGAGGGACCAGATTGAACAGATTCTCGGGGTGCCGGAAGTTGACTGCGGTGTTGACGCTGTCGGATTCGAAGCCCGTGGCCACGGCAAGGACGCTTCGCACGAAGCCCCTGCCACGGTCCTGAACTCGCTTATGGACGTCACCGCCGCCGGCGGCGGCCTGGGCATCCCTGGCCTTTACGTCACGGGAGATCCGGGAGGAATCGACGAGCCTGCAAGGCACGGGTCACTTTCGCTCTCGCTGGGCACGGGGTGGGCGAAGTCGCTTTCCTTTGCCACCGGACAGTGCCCAGTCATGAAGTACAACCGGCAGCTGATGATGGCCATTCTGCACGACAAAGTCCAGATCGCCAAGGCAGTCAACGCAAGGGCTATTTCGCTCGAGGACGCTCCCCGCGGTTACGCGGAATTCGACGCGGGAGCAGCAACCAAATTCGTGCTGAACCCGAACGGCTACGTCAAGGCGTAGGTCCTGAATCCGGAGTTTTTCGCTTATCGACGGCACCAAGCGCACTGCTTGGGTGCTGATGGTCTGATGCTGTGGATCAACGGGTTCCGACATGACTTCAGCACCCGAGGAGGCGTCCGATCTCGTCGTCGGCGTTGCCGCCGCCCACTTGTCGTTGGAGATAGCGCAGGAATGATTGCCGCGCACCTCGCTGGACTTTAGCCGCGTAATACTGTGGCCGAACTAGTGAGGTGAGCGAAGGAGGTGTCTGCCGCCATGAAGTCTTTCCTTGTTGAGTCGCCCCGCTGGCATTGGATCGTCCGTTGCCGGCGGGCGGCGTCGACCACAACCAGGACGGGGCGAATGGTGCTGTAGTCCCGGCGCAAACAAGAACCGCGTTCCCACAGTGGGGGAGCGCGGTTGTTGTTTGGTGTCTGCAGCACGCCGACTTTGGGGGGTGCGGACATTGTCCACACTTTGGGTCTCGGACCGGGTCGTTTGAGGGTCGGAACGAGCCGAATTCCTTATGTTTCCGCGGGAGACTAGCCTTTGCAAGGCTCGGAATGCAGTTCGAGTCCCACCTCGGGCACAGTGTTTCCAAAGGTCAGGGGCTTATTGGCCTGACTAGTGTTGACAAAGCTTGACATTTCCCGATTCGGGTGCTCTGTCAGTCATTGATAAGTAGGATGCGGCCGCCCCGCGTAGGGCTACAACCTGCCGCCGACTCTGCAACGTGCGGTAGCTTTCTGGCTGCCGGTCCGATGTGTGGTGCCTGAGTAGGCCTTTTTTGAGGCGATAGAGGTTGCCGGCCAAGCGTCGTGTCGCGACGCGCCTCCAAGCACCTCTTGCGCAGACTATCGTTGCGTTTGAGCTGCATCCGGTCCGGGTGCACTAGAGCGTCCCTCGACGACACGCAGAAATACTGGCACGGAGAATGAAGCGCACTCTAGTCCACAGTCGGGAAACTGCTGGTCAAGAGGTGGTTCCGTGTCAGCCAAACCGCAAGATCAGGGCAGCGATTACGATCGAGACGCCGCCCGCACAACCTGTGAACATGGATAGCTGCACCCACCGATGCTTCTGCCAGGCTATGTCAGCCATGACCACGATCTGCCGGCTGATTACTGGCAGGATCTCGCGTTCCTTGAGTGCAACCTCTAGGTCTGTCGCCTCCCAGTGTTGAGCATGCCCGAAGTAGATGTAGTTGTCCGGTGCTTTGGCCTTCACGCCATCCGACTTGAGTCGAGGGATAACTGCTGTGACGGCGAAGAGCGCGCCGATCAAGATAAGACTTAAACCAATGCCATAAAACCAGGCAGCGGACAAGTCGCTCAAATCACCGAATAGGCGGCCCTTTGCGCTGAGGGCCACAACTGCCACGATGGCTGCTGACTCCAAGCCGAACGCAAAAGATGCTTTGGCGTCAACCTTGCCTGTCCAGTCGGCTTGAGCCGCGTGGATCTTCCAGGCATTGTCGATGGACTCCTTGACCTCCACTCAGACTCCCCAGTAAGCGGAAGAACGGTAGATCATTTCGTTTACTCCGCTGTCGTTGCGGTTGTAGGCCTGATGCCATAGCCGGTTGCCATTGGGCATGAAAGCAACCTCGTTATCCATTGCTTCATAGACGTCTTTGGTAATACTTAGCTGCATATTGCCACGGAGTTCGCTGAGTTTCGCAGCACGGTTAGGTGCTTTACCGACAGAGATCAGGTCGTTGTTGTCACGTACGCCGCCGCGGACAATCAAGGCCTCGCCGGTGTCGATACCTACCCCATGAGTGATGTCGGAGAATTTCTCTCCATCAGACCAGTTCGCCATGATCTTCGGGCGCAACACTTCGAAGACTGCCCAGTTGATGGCCAAGGCTGCACGCACGGCCTTCGTTTCTTTATCTGCCCCGATGAATAAGGCCATGACTCGGTCACCATCGAAGCTCCGGATTTCGCCGCCGAAGTTGCGAAGAATGCGAGAAGCGGTGTTGATGTAGGCACGGATTATCTTGGCCGTCGCCTCTTTACTTAGCGTGTTTGCCATCTTCGACGAGCCGGCCAAGTCGGAGTATAGGTACGTTGCGTCAACGAGCCTTCCACCGTTCTTCATCACGATGTCTTCGGTCTTTGGTACAACACGTCCGTCTGTGATGGACCAAGCCGCCGTAAGGATGTCGCTGACGCTGCTCTCGATTGTCGGATACATGGTTCCCCCTTGTTGATCTGTTGAATCAAGCCTAGTGAGAGCCTCCGACATTCCTGCAACCCTGCGTATCAGTCCGGTGGCCACCGTAACCTTCCACTCCTGGATGCCGGCGATCTGCTGAGGCCCCCAGACGTTCTTCGCTCCGTTGACCATGTCGTATACCGCGGGGCTTTGGCATTCTCGCTGAGATCGATGCCGCCATGGGGCGTACGACGAACCAGGTCCGGCAGTGGCAGCACGCTCATGAGCTCAGCAGACACTTCTTCGGTCATCACCGAGGGTGCGTGTTTGAAGTAGTACCAGGACGCCGCGAAGACGCCGTAGAGGTGCGGTCCGAACTGCGCGTAGTTGAAGTAGAGCTCCATGACATGCTTGGGTGAGAGGGTGTAGCTGAGCTAGTTAGCAAGCCCCGCTTCCAGGCCCTTCTCGTCCTTCATGTAGGCATCAACGCGGGCCTTGCCGGCCCCCCACTCAAATGCGAGCAGCAGTGGCAGCAAAGTCCACGCACCCAGGTGGAAAGTGCAATGAGAACAGTCGTCACGTGCACAGCCCTCGTCTGTAGTTCCACCGAAATTCATTGCGCCGCGACTTTTGTCACTGTTGCCCTTTATTCTTGCGTCCAGACAAGAATGATGTGTCAGGCGGAGCTATCGGATTGGAAATGGGGGACAGGATGCCTCGTGCAAGGGTATTCGCGGGTAATAAATGCGACGTTTGCGGACTGACAATTCCGGCAAATGGCACTACTGTTGCGCAGCAACGCAAGGCACGGTTCTGTTCAATGGCATGCCGCCGGGCCGCGTCCACCCGTCGCGATTCAATCTGCGAGCACTGCAACAAAAGCTTCAGCGTTACAGACTCCATTTCGAAGCAACGTTTTTGTTCTGTTGCCTGCCGCATCGCTTCCGGCCGGAGAGACATAACGTGCGAGCATTGCGGCAAGACGACGAGTTTCAAGGCTAATCGGGCAAGAATCCAACGGTTCTGTAACCGAGCTTGCATGTTTGCCGCCTTGGGCTGTGCGATATGTTCCAAGATCCGGCCAGCCGCCAGACAAGCTGCTGGAGACAAGTATTGCTCTGAGGACTGTGCGCTGACAGCTCGGCTTGAGCAAATCGCGGGCGAAACCGGGACTGTGTTTGCGCGATGTGGCGGATGCAGCAAAATCCGCACCGCGGACCACTTTACGAAAGAACGCAGCAATCGAAACGGGCTGTCAGGTACATGTAAGGACTGCGCCCGTGGCTATTACGAGAAGAATAAGGACAGCTACCGCCTCCGCCGCTACGGCTACCAAGCGGCTCCCGGTGGTGTCGTTATCGAGTTCACGGCAGCTGAAAAGGCATCACGTTTCGAGCTATGGGGTGGGCGGTGCTGGATGTGTGGAATCGAGGCCGCAACTCAAGAAGACCATGTGAAGCCGATTTCGAAGGGTGAATCTCATTGTTTGGCCAATTTGAGGCCTATATGTCACTCCTGCAACTCTTCAAAGGGCGGACGCTGGCCTCTTGGAAAGGCTGAGCTAAGGGCAAACTTCCTGCATCCCTGTCCACGAGCAGGAAAAGACGAGAAGGCTTCCCGGAGACCCCGCGTCACGTGGACTTGCCCGCAGTGCAAGGTAACCTTACTCATCAGAGCGCACCGGATGGAGACCATCAAGTACTGCTCCAAGACATGTACCGATGACGCAAAACGCGCGCAAGTAGTAGTGAAGACGTGTCGGAACGCGCTATGCGCCAAAAAGTTTGAACTGCCGAAGCGAAAAGACACAACGAGCCGGAAGTTTTGCTCTAAAGAGTGCCCCTGGATGGCCCGAGATCGGCCGGCTCACTGGGGCCCAATCGTGGAGGGTCAACTCCTACTGTTCTAGCATCGCAGGCGACCCACAGCACCAAGGCACCTCTAGTCAGCCTTGATGCTGGCAGGGGACGAGCTTCAGATCACCACGCGGGGGACTGCCCCAAACTTAGGGTATATGCGCATCTGACGCGAACGGATTGACAAGCTGTATATCCCTGCCGCCGTAGCCCCTCAGATCGGCGCTTAAGTCAGAAGCGAACGCGTACGACGACCTTGTGATTGCAGGAACCAGAGGGCACGCTCGGCTGGGTAGGTGCTGTAGCGACTAAACTAGGCACCTGCCCCACCTCTCTAACCGAAGGATCGGCTCCTTTTCATGACTTCTTTGCTGCCCGCCACCGAGCTTAGACCGCCGGAGCGGACCTCCGTTGAGCAGGTGTACGGCCACGAACTGCAGAGCCTTGGTGCCCTGCCGACGCGTACTAAGAACTGAGTTACCCCAGTGCCTTCCATCTCCTTTAACTTCACACCTGCCGCGCTGCGCCTTCGGGTCAACGAGCCAGAGACGCCAACAGAGCCTGGTTCAGATCCAGATCCAGCAGCTGACGACGAGGTGAATTATCCCCACGAGCAGCTCAAGCTAGTCCACGCCGAGGTCACAAGGCAGAGGACTGCTGTCGCAACGCGCCTCGGCAGCATGCATACGCGAGGGGTCATTCTGGTGACCGCTTCAGGTCTGACCACCACGGTACTTGCGAATAGCTGGATATCTGGTTGGCAGTTCATCGGCGTTCTGCTCACCCTGGCTGCAGCGATTCTGGGCCTTTGGGCAGTACGCCCCTCTAAGGGCATTGACGCCAATGTGACCCTTCATCTGAACGAGCGACTTCAAGCTGAGCCGTACGAGACCGAACACAGCATCGTCATGGATAGTATCGCGGGCCTTAAGGACGACATGGAGAAGGTCGAGCTTCTCGGAAAGCAGATCGTAGTCGGCTATGGGATACTTGTGGCGAGTTGGATTGCTATGCCCGTCATGGTCGTCCTGGTGAACGCAAAAATTATTTAGAGGATCGCCAATGGGGAAAGACGATAAGTCGCCAAAGTATACGATTGAACCCCGTACGAGGATTCCATCGACTACTGTGCGGGTAACTAAAGAATCGGACTTCTCGAGCAGGGAGCCCAAACAGTATCCGCCGAAGGATACGAAAAATAAGTAGCAAAAAGCTGCACCTCACGATCTTGTCGGGGTGCAGCTTTTGTTTTCAGTAGCAGCGCATAGAATCTACGCGAAAACTCGCCCCGTTGCCCGATAGATCGGTGAAGTCCAGCTGTGCTTGCTCTCCAATATGAAGAGTGCCGGTGCTCCCGACCGAGCTGTACACGGAGAGCCCATTCGCGGCCAGGAATGATACGTTCACACTTAGCCCGGACAGACAGCCGTCCGGTTGCTTGCTAGTGGTGACAACGAAGGATGCGCAGCCGTAGCGGCCAAAGTGTTCGGACTCTGTATCAAGCTGAAGCCGGATTACCGATGGGGCTTGGAACCGCGTGGATCCGAAGAAGGCCAATGCCACAGCCGCCCTGGCACTGTGCCCTAATGCGCCAGACGCTGCCATCCTGCGGGACGTCCTGACCGCCGTGAAGGTCGTCGATGGGACCCACGTCGTCGGTCAACGTATGGAGCCCGGCACCTACCGGACCAAGCCCGCAGCGAATGACTGCTACTGGTCCCGGACCAACGGCGGAGGAGACATCATCACCAACAACTTCATCGGGTTCGCGCCTGAAGGGGTCACCGTCACCGTATATGTCGGAGAAGGCTTCGAATCCCAGCGCTGCGGCGTGTGGACAAAGATCGGCTAAGTCGCCCCAACCAGCTGGAGTAGGAGGGGTTTCTTATGCATTGTGGTAGGTGTAGATGCGTCTCCATGAATTCGGTCGTCCCGGAATCGGGCTTGATGGGACAAGACGAGGAACCAACTCTTACTTCGGAAGCGTTCTGTGGTCCGAGTCTTATGGGGCGAAAATGAAGTGTTGACGATGTCAACACTTTTCCTGTCGGTCTGGGACCTACAGCCGCCAGACTGCCCCTATCTGCGCATGTTCTCGTGTGTTCCCAGTGTTTTCCAGGCCAAGAATGCAGTTCGAGTCCCACCTCGGGCACAGTGTTTCCGCAGGTCAGAGGCTTTTTGTCTTTTTGCTGTTGACAAATCTTGACTTTTGAAGTTAGGCGCACCGTGGCGTTATGTTTTCTGGCGAGGTTGTGCCGCCCTGTCTGATACAGCCTTCGGGCGCACGCTGAGTGTTATTCCTTGACGAGCGTCAAATCCGTTGCACCCCACCGTGCAGATCAACGCATCGTAAGGATCGCATTCAGTTAGAGGACTCGGTTAGATCGATGCGGCGGTTGAGCAGGCTGGCCAAGGCCAGTACTACAAGGCCAGTACTACAAGGCCAGTACTACAAGGCCAGTACTACAAGGCCAGTACTACAAGGCCAGTACTACAAGGCCAGTACTACAAGGCCAGTACTACAAGGCCAGCTGCGGGTCTTCTTCCCTGAACAGCTCATGAGCCTTCGGGTTGCCGATGCCGACCATTGTGCCCCGGAACAGCGCCATGAAACCCTCGCGTTCATCCTGACCGCTCCTTCCGTCCTCTGTGGCGACATCAAGAACGGAGGACTTGGGAGACCGACCGCTTATTTGCCCTACGTATTAGACGGGCGCCCCTTCATCTGTGCGATCCGCTCCAGTTGGATTTCTTCATCCGGCCACACAACCTCGCGGTGATCGATGTAGGCACGCATGGCGACCTGTGTGCGACCCAGCCAGATCTGAACCTGTTTCTCTGCGTTGGTGATCGCAGCCGACTTCTCGTCCTCTGAGCGCATCGAATTTCGAAATGCGCTCTTCTCGATGAGCATCTTGGAAACATTCTTCTTGGTTGCATAAACGTGGCGGTAGACGTCAGGAGCGATGAGACTTACCTCTTGAACCATCGCTTCAAGCTGGTCTTGCTGCTCACCGTAGGACTTGAACGTCGCGTCGGAGATGACGTTGGCCCACGCTTCCTTGCGTTCGATCTCCTGGACTGTGGAGAGGAACCGAACGAACAATGCTGCCTTCTGGTCCATGTTGCGGTCCCGGCGTTTGGCCACAGAATCAAATTCCCATCGCACTTCATCAGCGAGGGCCTTCTTCTTTTCGCGCTTCGCAGTGAAGATCGCGGCCACTATTTGTGCTCCTATTGCACCCGTAGCGCCGACGCCGGCTCCACCTAGTGCAAGCATGATTGCTTCTTGAGTAATTTCCCCGGCCATCTGCTGACTGTATCAACGGAGGGAACTAGAGCACTTGAATCTGGCGCTCGTAGTACCAATTTAGCCAACGCTCTACATCAAGCCCGGCAGACCTTCATCAGATCATCCTCGACAATGAAGAGAGAGCGGCCCAGGTGGATGCCTTCGCTCTACCTGTCATCGGTCTAGGCATCCTCCTCAGCGGCGTGCCGGCTGATCTTGCCGCCGTTCCCTGGCTGGGTGTTTCACTTACGTACCTAAGCCTCTACGCCACCTTTGTTGTGGCCTTACTTGGCGTTAGACGAGGTGCCTGGTCTGCCAAGCTGTCCTAATGGCTGGGGGAGCCTCATCAGTGGAGTCCTAGGGAATTGAATCGCTCTGTTCGTTCGACCCGGCGACCCGGCTTCGCCATCAATACGAACACTGTGGACGAGTTGCCCTGTTACACGTAGTTGAGCCCTCCCGATCTCCACGATGAAAGCTTGTAGAGTCCAGAAATGACGAATGACTTCACCGCAGAAGCGGAACAGCTAACAGGGGTATGCCGCAAGATCTTCGGTGACGAATCTAGGTGGATAACCGCTGACGGTTATCGACATAGCCTGGCTCTGTCCATCATCGATTCCATCTACTCGACTGGTTCGAACTACCAGGCCGTGATCAACGTGGTGAACGAGTACCGCGCATATCGGCGTGCTCAAGGCGGCGACGCTGACCGTGATGGCACGGTGGAGCTGTTGACCACCTTCAAAGAGGCAGGAAGCAGCGGGGGATGGGCTGAGCTAGTCAATAACCGCAAGCCCGCCCACACCAAGGCGAATGCTCCGTTAAAAGCGGAAGTTATCCGTCAAGCCGCCGAAGTACTGCAGAATGAGCTCGGCTATACGACACGAGAAGACCTTCACACCGCCTACGCAAAGGACGACGAGCTGACGGCTTTGAAGGAAGCCTGGCTTCATCTGCCGAGTCAGAGATCCGGCGTCACTTTTAACTACCTGCTGATCCTGGCCGGCTTCCAGTCCGTTAAGCCCGACCGCATGGTGATCCGCTTCATTGAAGAACATGCTGAACTCGGTGGGCGGCGTCCGACTCCCACCGAGGCCGCAGAACTCATCAAGAAGGTGGCCGAGCTTTATCCGACGCAGCCCCGACGGCTTGACCACGTCATTTGGCGCCATGTTTCGGGACGAGAGGTCTTCAGGGAAGAAGAAGTGACTTCTGTTGTGGGTGAGCCTTCCAAGTGACAGACGATGAATGGGCTGATTTGGCCCGACAGCTTATCCAGGCACTACAAGATGATGCGCCTAGTGCCACTGACTGGATCTCAGCAGTCTCCACGGCTGCGACGCTGTTGATCGCGATCGTTGCCGCCGCGATTGCCCTCTTTCAGTTGATACAGGCGAAGAAGCTAGAGCTCGATAAGTCCCAGCCGTACGTTGTCATGACTATGGAAGAGAGCATCGGTCCTGAGTTCATTGACCTAGTCATCAAAAACTACGGCAAACGGCGGCCTATGACGTGAGAGTGGAACTCAGCCCGTCACCGACGAGGGTTCAACAAGGTGCGGAGGACGTGCACCTCCCGGAGGTAATTCCGGTCATGGCTCCCGGTCAAGAATGGCGCACCCACTGGGACTCGGCTAGTGACAGGTATAGTTCTGACCTGCCTGACAGGCACGAAGGAACTATCACTTACTTCGGCGAGAAGGATGTTTACAAAAAACAAATCTCTTCCAAAGCAATCCTAGATTGGTCCATCTACAAGTCGCGACGTCGGATGGTGAAGTATGGAGTGCACGACTTGGCGAAAGCCGTTAGGGGAATCCGCGCTAACCAAGAAAAGTGGACTGAAGATGGGCGAGGCAGCCTAAGCGTATACACGCGCAGCGGTCACGAAAAGGACGGTAAGCTCCGGCAGCAGTATCAAGAGCATCTCCGACAGGAGGAAGCAGACGGCACGGCACCACCGACTCGCCGTCGAGCAATTCGCCGGGAAGAACCATCCAGCGAAAACACAGAGTAACTCCTAGTTCATTAGAAGGCGTCGGAGTTCGGACGCTTTCTTTAGGTCCGTGCACTACGGCCGCTCGACCGAGCGAGGAAAAGACCCGACTAAAGAGTGTCGGCCCCCGCAGGTAAACTTCCGATCTAGTACAGATCCACGCACGTTAGGTGTCTCGAAGTAAATGATCGATCTAGAAGACGCTGCAAAGTCCCCATCAACGCTTCGGCAGGTGCATCTCCTTGGCGAGATCTATCGGCTGTCTGTAGGCTGGAAGCGACGCCAGATTCCCACAGCCGACCTGTACAACGAGGGGCAAGACTGGGGGATTGATGTCTCCGCACTCCGCAGCGACTTCACCGCACTGATGGCTGCTGGCTGGCTCTACTTTGAAGCGAGTGCTGGCGGCGTAGATGAAATCCTTATCACTCAGGAGGGCATTGATGTTGCCTTGGAGTACCAGGCGAAGCGGAGCACTCCTCGCCAGCGAGCTTCGTCACTAAAAACTGCACTTCTAAACTGGCTCTACGATCAGTACCTCGCGGGGGAGGAACCGAAAGACTTTGCGTCCTTCAGGGCCGATTCCGGGGGCAGCTATCTAGGCCTTGCTTACACCGATGATGAGATCACACGTACGGCTAAGTGGTTGAAGGACAAGGGCTACATTCAGGCGTGGACTCCAATAAATGGGGAGGTCATGTCACCCAGAGTCACGGCCAGCGGCATGCACATCGTCGAACTGACAGAATCGGCCGGATCAGCAGCAACGCCCGAAGGAATGATCGTGAACAACAACTTCAACATCCGTGACTCCCACTCGATGAACTTTGCGCTCAACAGTCCTGGCGCTGTGCAAAGCAACACACTCAATGCTGCGCAGGTTGATGAGGCTCGTAAGGTTGTCACTGCGTTTCGTCAGATGTTGCCGATCCTTGGTGTTCCCGAAGACAGCCACGATAAAGCCGTACAAGTAATAGCGGACCTTGAAGAAGAAGCCTCGGCTCCAGAGCCGAAGCAGAACCGCGTCAAGAACCTTCTCTTCAAGTCCTTGGAGCTCATTGCACTTGGCACAGCCGGCGGTGCGGCTGACGCGCTGGGCGCTATGACACAGTCCGCCATCGACGGCTTGGGCTAAGACTCCTCAGCCTGCGGCAAATTATCCAGGGCCTTACCGGTGAACTCGCCAGCCTTCTTACCTGCTTCCCATCCTCCGCTGAGACCAAGTGCGGCGACAATCTTTTCCAGGTCGGGGTACTCCGTGTTGATGTTCAAGATGAAGCACGTGACTGCCATCATTACTGTGAAGCGTACGAACCAGATCGCAACCCTTCGGTCGGTTTTAGACAGCACATACAGGGCGGGAAGCTCTTCGATGGATTCCGCGAGGTCGGGGTGATTCTCGAAGAAGTCATCGGTCAAGTCATCAAGATGCTGCTCAGCTAGTTCGGCGTGGAACCTGATTGCGTCGGCCAGGACGCCGTTGATGTAGGAGGTGTCGATGGATGCAGCTAAGGACTTGGTAAGTGCTGCAACAGGCAACGGGAACCGCTCTTGCAAGCCCAAGCCAGCCACCATGTTGAGCGTAGGATAGAGCCCGCGCATCATCTCGGTGTGGGAGTCGAGGAACATCTTCGCGACGTTACTCACGCCGGAAGCGTCGATGATCATCTTCTGGATGCCGACAAGTTGGGCCGATGGGTATGCCATTTCTATCGCCGATGCCACGGTCTTCGAGATGTCTGCAAGCAGTGGCGACATCATCTTGTTGTAGTCGGGCATGAGGGAGCTCATGTCAAACATGAAGGGCTTCGCCAAAAGAGGTGACGCGTCCATCGTTGCCCACACGCTGGCACGACCGGTCGACGTGGCTGAGTTGAGGATGGAGTTTGTCCCGCGCAGCGGATCATTTGAAATCACCCTTCAAGCGTACTGACGGGTACCGACATATGTGGGACGACTACCTCTGCCGACTGAAGCTTTTGTCGACGTGGAGGCCGCGGCGCATAGTTGGAGACGTCCTGCCTAGGCCGGGTCTTCGCATCTCCGGAAGACTGGAACAACCAGCAAGGCCAACGCCCGGCTCGTCAGGCGGGCTGCCCGTCGGACCTGCTCGCTGCGGACACGGCGGCCATGCTGGCGCTGCCACCGGTTACCGGCTTCACCGCAAGGGTCCGGCTCCCAAGGGATTACTACGTCAGGATGGGATCCAACGACTACTCCGCCCATCCACAGGACATCGGCCAATTCGTCGATGCCAGGCAGTACGTTAGTCTGTGCTCAAAGTCCAAGAAGTGTAGGAGGTAGTCGGGGTTGATTCCTTCGCTGATCCCGGGGGGAGGGGGTCACCAGGTTCTTCCTGCTGGCGCACACATACTCACCTGGCCCGAACTGATGGAGGCGTTTGCCTTTGGACGTCCAGACGAAATGCTGAGACTGTCCCAGCTAAAGGACCTTGGAGACTACGTTCGTTTGATTGGGATGCACGGTCTGACTGTCTCCAGTGTGCTCATTGACGGTAGCTTTGCGTCCGACAAGACGGGACCAAGCGACATTGATTGTTCGCCCATTATCGAGGGCGCTACCTCGTCACCTATCGCAGAAATCAGAAGCCATATCACCGACAATTGGATCGCACCGAGGGACCGCTACAAGCGAATCCCCGTACCGGGTCTTGGGAGGATTGTCAGTCTCGACATCTATGGTGTTGTCAGGATCCCAGCGGACCATCCCAACTACGCTGTTGGGGTCCAGAATGAGATTCACTGGCGTAAGTGGTGGCAGTGTGAAGAAGGTTCCAAAGGTACTGCGACCAAAGGGTACGTGGAGGTGATACTCGATGCCGCATTCTGATCCGGCGCTGAGCCGTTTTCTGCGTGATGTCGAGGACAACCTTGCGGCAGCACAGCTCGTCCCAGGGGATTGGATGTCGGAAGCTACGGTTTCGAGCGTGGCCGCGATTCATGAGCAGGTGCAAGACGCCTGGATTGCCCAAAGGAAGGGTCTCCGGGCGCGATTCCATGCTGGGGCCGTCGTGGGCCACGCCGGACCGGCGAATCAGATTCTGAAGGCCGTCTTGTCACTCAATGAACTCATTGTCCAGACGGTGAATCGCTCGCTCGAGAAGCCGTACAAAGAGATTACAGACACCGTTCGTGAGCAGCTGGGGATGTGGGTAGTGCCTGCCACTCGTGGTTCAGTTGTTCTTGAACTCGTCTGCCCTCCGCCTGCGGCGTCGAGCGATGCTGACACTCACAATGCTGAACCAGGCCAAACTACCGTCGCCGAACTCATCGACGTATCGACGCCAGCAGACGCTGCAGTCGATACGGTCCTTGCTGTTCTCGACACCGTTGTGGCGACTCGAGCTACCGGCCCTGCTCTGCTGGAGGAGAAGCTCATCGAGATTGGGGCGGCCTCAACATCGCAATTAAAGAAGTTTGCCGAGCGATGCGTAGAGCTCGGCGTTGACGTCGATATTGATGACCGCCGGGGCCACGCTCCGGTCTTACTAACGGCAGCGGACAGCCGGTACCTTCGTGACACAATTAGAGCCCTTGGGCTTGATCAAGTTCCTCTTACGCGAGAGGGTGAGTGGCGCACCGGAAGTTTCGAGCGGAACCTCTTCGATCTTAAACTTGAAGACGGCACAGTCATGTCAGGTACGTTACCCAAGAGTCTTCGCGCGCAATCAGCGTCAGCGCTTGGCCGGTTCGTCCAGGTCGAAGTGATGGAATACCACCATGGAGGGGCGGGGCAATCGTCAGTGCGTCGCGTTCTTCAAAGCGTGCACGTTCTCGCGCCGAGTCCGCCTCCAGGCTGGGGCGTAGCAGTCGACAAGGCCCCTGAGTAGCCCGTTTTGGGCAGTGCCCGATCGCCGGGACACCGTCAGGACGATCTCCATCCCTTTGCAACAGCGCTCCGCAAATTCGATAGGCAAGGCCCAAGGGGCGGGATCCGGTTCGGGAGCTCAGTGCATTTCCTGAGAAAACCGGCGGCAGCAACTTACCGTCGTTGGTCCTATGGCTATGTTGTCCTTCGGTCAACCTGAGGCGGGGATGGGTCGCCTTTTGAGGGAGGCGCTGATGCGTTCGGTGCTTGTGAACCAGGAGAGTAGTTGCGGGTCGATGGAGCCGATGACGGTTCGCATGTTGACGAGTTGGGCTGGGACATTGCTGTTGATGATGGGTTCCAGGTGGGCTATCCGGTTCCGGAGGTGATAGACGCCTTCGACTGCGCGTTCGAGCTCTCGGGGAGTCCGGCGTAGATGAGGAAATGCCGTGCGGAGCGCTTCGTCCCACAGGCGTTGTTTGCCGGCGTCATGGCGCCCGGGCAGGATGAATCGCCAGGTTCCGAGGGACATTGCGGCAAGGATGTCTTCGTGTAGGGGTTCACGATGGCCCTGTGGCCTGCGTGTGGTCGATTTCAGTGCGCGACGTCGGGCATCGGGGATGTCGCGGCCTGCGATGCGGAGCAGCAGCGCACTTGGATCGAGGAGCCAGTCGGAAGAGTGCAGTCGTCCGCTCTCAGGTTCGGGCTGGGTGGCGTTCCAACTACAGAGCTGCTCGTCGATGGCATTGCGTAGGACGACTTCGAAAACGTGTAGGGCTTCGTAGACGGCGCCTGAGAGATCTATGTTCCACCTGTAGAGCCGGATGGCTTCATGCAGGGTGGGTGTCTCGCGGATGTACGGTGCCAGGCGCTCGGGGCTGATCCTGTGATGAAGGACCAGTTCGATTGGTGTTTGGTGCGCTGCGGCCATAGGACTAAACTGTAGAGGAAGACAGGGGCAGGTTCCCTGTTATGGATTACTGAGGGTCCCGCGGCCAGGCGCCGCGGGGCCCTCAGCCGTTAACTGCGACTGCAAAATAATGGTCGGCGGATGCCTGGCACGAGTCAGCGAGCGTCCGAAAGCCACCCTTCTCTTTCGGGGCAGTGGGCCTCCTCCGCCAAGGGAACCGGAGAATGTCATAGGTCAGTTTTAGTCTGATGCCAGCCCGCAAGTTTGCGGGTCTAACAGCAGGAGGCCTCATGCTCGTCAGTCCGTACTACTCCATCAACCCAAGCGATCCGGACGTCCACCACAAGCACAGTGACTGCATGAGTGGGAAGCAGATTCCGGCGCACAACAAGCGCCCGGGAACGAACAATTACCCCCTGTGTAAGCACTGCAGGGACAAGTAACACCACGTGGGTGGTAGCGCAGGGCCTGCTACCACCCGCTTGGTCTGCTGCTCCCTATGATTCTTAAGGCACATAGACCCCCTTGGCCCGTATCTCAGCAGCTTCGGCAAGACTGGGGAGACCGATGACGTTCCAGGACCCCGGTAAGGATGCGGTCGAATGAGAAGACAGGTCGAGCGAATTTGGGCCCTTCAGTCCATGAAGGCTGCAGGAGGTTGAACCGGCCGTGAAGATCCTGGAAACCATGTGTGCCCTTGTCCAAAGCTACGTCATGTCCTCGGGAGAGACGTGAACACTTCCAGCCCTGAAATCCCATGCGTGGCAAAGAAGAATCGCATCCCCTGAATGGGGAACGCGGTTCTCACTGGCGTCAGCTTTGCGATTTGGAGTGTTGACAATGTCAACACACCGGGGCTTCGGACTCGGCCATACATCGATCGGATCGGGTGGGATTCCGCACATTTTCACGGGTTTCCAGTGTTTGCAAGGCCGGGAATGCAGTTCGAGTCCCACCTCGGGCACAGTGTTTCCGCAGGTCAGGGGCTTTTTGCGTTTGATGTGTTTACATTGACCCTCCGCGCGTTCCTCTGACTGTGGCCGCGGTCCGTGCCCTGCGTTGCTGTGAAGATGTGTGGGCTGGCGAGGTCAGGGTCCTGGCCGGTGGACCCATGGTTGATGCAACTGACAGAAATGCTGTCGACAGGAACCGTCTATCAGGGCACAACGTACCTTCCGAATCCGGGCGTTGTCTCCTGGCTAGCGGCGAAGATGGGCGAGTGGGATAATTCCGTCATCCTTCAATTAGGGGACCCATAATGGCCGGCCTTAGTGCTCTTCGATCCGGCCGCCGCTCCCGGGCATTCACGCCCCGGCTCCTGGCGGTTCTACTTATGCTCGCACTCGGCGTGCTGTTCGCTGCACCCGCCCGGGCAGTCGACTACGGACATGACGTTTCGTGGCCACAGTGTCTGGGTGGTCTTCCAATGCCGCCGGAAGACACGGAGTTCGTGGTCGTGGGGCTGACGAATGGACTCGCGTTCACCGAGAACCCCTGCCTGGACGTGCAGTTCCAATGGGTGCTCGACCGAGGCGTCCGGGCTCAGGCCTACGCCATGGCTACGTTCCCCACCACTGCGCAATACGACACCTACGGCGACGACGGCCCCTGGCCGGCAAGCACCAGGCCGGACCGGTTGCGCAACGTCGGGTATGCCGAGGGGCGCACGGCCCTCGCGTCCCTCGATGAGGTGGGATGGCGGCCGGAGAGAATCTGGGTCGACGTCGAGCCGCGCCCGCAACAGCCCTGGCCCAGCTCGACAGCGGCCCAGCGGCAGGAGAACCGGTACGTCATCTCCGGGCTCCTGGCCGCACTGGCGGACGCCGGATACCCGCACGGGATCTACTCCTATTTGAGCGGCTGGGAGGCCATCACCGGATCGTGGCAGCTTCCCGACGTGCCCGTCTGGTCACCGGCAGGGCGCCTCGACTTCGCCAGTGAAGCATCCGACCTCTGTGTGAATCCCAGCTTCTCCGGTGGCACCGTCCACCTCACACAATGGACCGATGGCACCTACGACTACGACATGACGTGCATCGGGGTCTACCAGGCTCACGTCGCGACGATCGGCTGGCAGTCGAGCGTCTCGGACGGGGTCACCGCAGGAACAACCGGCCGTTCACTGCCGATGGAGGCGTTGCGCCTGTCGGTGGCAGGAGACCGCCTGTCGGGCGACATTCTGTGGAGGGGGCATGTGCAGAATATCGGCTGGCAGCCATGGACGACGTCGGCGTCCCCGATCGGAACGACCGGGCGTGGTCTGCGCCTCGAAGCGTTCGAGCTGCGGTTGACGGGGAATCTGGCCTCGCAGTACAGCATCAGGTACCGCGCCCACGTGCAGAACGTCGGCTGGCAGCCTTACGGGATCGACGGAGCCACGGCCGGCACCGTCGGGCAAGGTCTGCGGGTGGAGGCCGTTACGATCGAGTTGGTTCCGAAGGTCGCACCCGCATTTACTGCCGTGTACGCCGCCCACGTTCAGGACCTCGGCTGGATGGCGAACGTTCCGGATGGGACCGTTGCCGGGACCACGGGTCAGGCCCTTCGTCTCGAGGCGTTGCGCCTCAACGTGTCAAGCACGGCCGATACCGGGGACATCGAGTGGCGGGGGCATGTGCAGAACTTCGGCTGGCAGCCGTGGACATCCTCGGGGTCCCCGATCGGAACAACCGGGCAAGGGCTACGTCTGGAAGCGTTTGAAATCAGGCTGACCGGTGAGATGGCGAACCATTACAGAATCCACTACCTCGCCCACGTGCAAGATATTGGCTGGCAGTCATGGGTCGCCGACGGCGGAACGGCAGGCACATCGGGTATGGCCAAACGGATCGAAGCCGTGCAGATCCTCCTCGCACCCAGAACCGGCGGTTAGCCCCAATTCCCCTAGAACAACGGCCAGGGCACCGCCGACATCTCACCGCTCGGAGCCGGAAACTGCCCTGCCAAGCGCAACCGGTCGCAGCGCGCGGCGAGCGATCCGATTTCTTCGGCGCTGAGCAAGTCCGCCAGGTTTCGGCCCAGCCCACCACGCAGTCCTCCGCTGACACGGTCGATGCCCTCAAGTTCCTCGGCGGTCAGGGCGTCCCCCATCCACCCCCACAGCACCGTGCGCAGCTTGTGGTCGCGGTGGAAGGTGAGCCCGTGGTCCACGCCGTGCCGGTGTCCGTCCGTCATGGCAAGGATGTGGTCGCCTTTGCGGTCGGCATTGTTCACGACGACGTCGAACACCGCCATGCGCCTAAGCGCCGGAGAGTCCTCGTGAATGAGAGCGACCATCCGTCCGTTCTCATCCTGGCCCTCAAGGACGTGTTTCCAACCGACTTCAGGAACGTCGTCCGACGCAGCGAGGTCCACCGCGTCCTGGCCGGGGTCTTGCTCCTGCCAGAGCTGCACCATCCCTTCGCCGAGAGGCCCATCGCGCAGCCACGTGCGAGGCACCACGTTCCAGCCGAGGACCTCCGAGACCAGGTAGGCGGCCACCTCCCTTTGAGCCAGGGTGCCGTGGGGAAAATCCCAAAGCGGACTTTCGCCTGCTACCGGCTTATAAACGACCGCCACGTCGCCGATGCTGCCCAGAAAAGTTGCGTTTGAAGCCGTCGTGATGCGGCCGGTGAGCGTCAGCTCGGCGGCCATGAGGTCCGGCGCTGGCATCAGACCTCGGGGAGGGTGCAGATGTGACCGTCGGCGTCGATGGGGTAACCGCAGAGCGGACACGCGGGACGCCCGGCGCCCACGATCTCGCGGGTGCGCTTGGAGAACGCGCGGGCGGTACCCACCGGCATCCGCACCAGCAGCATTTCGCTCTCATCAGCACGTACCTCATCAAGGAATTCGTCGTTGTCATCAGCATCGGCATCGGTGATGGGGTGGGCCTCTATGACTACCTGGGCCGTGGTTGGGTCCCAACCTAAGCTCATCGCACCTGTGCGGAACTGCTCCTGAACCGGCTCGAGCTGGTCATTGTCCACAAGTTCAATGGGAGTACTCGTGGGAACGCTGAAGGGGTTACCTTCGACGGTGATGAGCTGGTCGAGAATTTCGTCGATCTTCTCCGCGAGCAGAGCCGACTGCTGTTTTTCCAGGGCAATGCTGACGATCTGCGTCCCTGCGCGCACCTGCAGGTAGAACGTGCGCGCCCCCGGAAGGCCGATGGTGCCGACGACGACCCGATCAGGCCAGGCAAACTCGTGAACTCGTGTAGGCATGTCAGTATTTTAGGCACATGAGGTTCATGGCGCCTTTTGCCCCGCACCGCCGCCCACCGGCGCGTCGCCAGTGTTGATGCCGTTCGACAGCCATGACAGATCGCCCGCGTTGGTATTGGTCGTGTAGACACTTGGCCGGCTAGCGCCGTAGCGCACGATCGATACCGAGGCAGGGTCAACGTTAATACGCTGAAAAAGATCAAGGTGCATGCCGAGCGCATCGGCGAGGATTGACTTGATGATGTCACCGTGACTTACCGCCACCCACACGGCCCCTGGCCCGTACTCGGCTTCGAAGGCTGCATCATGGCGTCGAATCGCTGCCACTGACCGGGCCTGCATTGCCGCCATGGATTCACCGCCGGGAAAGACGACGGCGGACGGTTGCGACTGCACAACCGGCCACAAATCCTCGGTGGCCAGATCACTGAGGGCGCGGCCTTGCCACTGGCCGTAATCGCACTCGGTGAGATCGCGATCCACCGGCGCGTGCGGCGTGCCGGATTGGCGATCAAGGATGAGCCGGGCGGTCTGCCGGCACCGCTCAAGAGGGCTCGACACCACCCCGACGACGGGCACGGCCGCGAGCCGGTCTCCGGTCAGAGCCGCCTGGTCGCGCCCGATCTGGTCGAGGCTGACGCCGGCGGCCCGGCCGGCCAGCAGTCCAGTGGCATTGGCTGTGGTGCGGCCGTGCCGCACAAGAATAACTGTCGCCATCCACCCAGCCTAACCACCCGCCCGATGGGTGTGTGAACCGTACCGGGCCGCGCGTCGAGCAGGCAGATAGGGCAGTGACCGCAGGAGCCATTCCCAATGGGAGATCTCACCCGCTCTTAGCTTGCTGCGGTCGCTTCACTTGTGGAGTCGAGGGGTTGAGCGGTCCAGCTCCGCAGCAGGTTCATGGCGTCGGCGGACGGGGTGGCGGGTTCGGCGAGGTAGGTCATGAGGACCAGGCCGGGAGTCGATGATACGGCCAAGGCTTCATAACCGAGGGTTATGTCACCCACGACGGGATGATGGATGTGCTTGGTTCCGGTGGAGTGGGTCCGTACGGTGTGCCCTCCCCACCAGGTGCGGAACTCGTTGCTGCGGGTCGCGAGCTCACCGACCAGTGCCATCAGGGCTTTGTCGCTGGGATCCTGGCCGGCAAAGAGCCGCATCCCCGACACGGCCTCAAGGGCGATTGTCTCCCAGTCCGGGTAGAACACCCGGGAGCGTTCATCCAGGAACATGTAGCGGGCGCTGTTCAGCACGGGCTTTCCGGCCGGGAAGAGATCAGGGAAGAGTGCACGGCCCAGGGGGTTGGACGCCACAGGGTCCCCGAGCCGGGTCATCGCGATCGCGGGAACATCGCTCATGGCGTCGATCAGCTGGGCGACCCGCGGCGACACCCGCGGTTGGGGTTTCGTCCGGGGCGCGCGGCGCGGCCCGGTCGCCGCACGTGTCAGGTCGAACAGGTGCGCTGTTTCGGCCTCGTTCAGTTGCAGCGCCCGGACGAGGGCGAACAGGACGCTCTCGGACACGCCGCTGAGGTCCCCGCGCTCCATCCTCGTGTAGTAGGCGGTGCTTACCCCGGCCAGCTGGGCGACTTCCTCGCGGCGCAGGCCAGGGACGCGGCGTTCCCCGCCAAAGACCGTCAAGCCCGCCACCTCCGGGGTGATGCGGGCCCGCAGCGCGGTGAGGAACTGCTGCACATCATTCCGGGTATCCATACCCTCAAGGCTAGGCCGGAAAGTGCGGCAGCGGGAGCACCTGACGATAACCCCCAGGGAAGTACGACGCCGGCCCGCGCCGTGGGTGCCTTGCCGCACCAGGGTGCGCTCTGGGGGATAACAACAGTGACTCTCACCCGCACCGGTTTCCTGCCTACCGTTGAAGGCATGACCAACGACCTCACGGACCACGCCTTCCCGATCCCCGAAGCCTGACCTGCATCACATCTCTTACTTCACTTTCTGACAGGAAACACACGATGGAATACACGCAACTCGGCACATCCGACCTCAAAGTCAGCCGCCTCACCCTGGGGTGCATGAGCTTCGGGACACCAAACCCGTTTCAGGACTGGGCCCTCGAGGAAGAGGCCGCTGGCCCGCTGTTCAAGCAGGCCGTGGAGCTTGGCATCAACTTCTGGGACACGGCCAACGTCTACGGAATGGGCAGCTCGGAAGAGATCGTCGGCCGCGCCATGCGCGAATACAGCAGTCGCGACGAAACCATCCTCGCGACCAAGATCTACTGGCCAATGCACGAAGGCCCGACAGGCGGGGGCCTGAGCCGCAAAGCCATCCTCGAGCAAGTTGACGCTTCGCTCGCCCGGCTCGGGACCGACTACGTGGACCTGATGCAGATCCACCGCTTCGACCCCGAGGTCCCCGTCGAGGAAACCATGGAAGCGCTGCACGACGTGATCAAAGCCGGCAAGGTCCGCCACATCGGCGCGTCATCGATGTGGGCCTGGCAGTTCGCGAAAATGCAGAGCGCAGCCGAGCAAAACGGCTGGACCAAGTTCGTCTCAATGCAGGACCAGTACAACCTGGTCCAACGCGAAGAAGAACGGGAAATGCACGGGCTCCTCGCCGATCAGGGCATCGGCAACATGGTTTGGAGCCCCCTCGCCGGCGGCATCGTCGCACGCCCCTGGGGCGATAAGTCCAGCGCCCGGGCGGCCTCGACCCCCGGCCAGGATCAGTTCGGCCGGCCTCTGTTCCTCGACTCCGACAAAGCGATCGTCGACTCCGTGGAACGCATCGCCGCCGAACGGGGCGTCGCCATGGCCACCGTCGCACTGGCCTGGGTCCTGAAGAACCCCGTGGTCGACACCCCGATCATCGGAGCGACAAAGGCGAAACACCTCGCAGACGCCGCCGCAGCCTTGGAGATCACGCTCACCGAGGAAGAAGTAACCGCACTCGAGGGCCCGTACACCCCCCGCCAGCCGACCTTCTTCTAAAGCCCAGCGGCAACCAGCCCATCGGATCACCCGGGAGAGCTGCCATTGGTTTGGGCCGCGGCAGCCTTATGATCCAGGTTCATCATTTCCATTGGGCGAAATTGATGCCCAAACGGCCGTCCGTGACGTCGAGACTGGTATCGGCGCACGGACCGGCCGGGCACCGGTAGGCGGTGAGCCGGCACGCCGACGAAAGGAATGCAGATGCCTGTTTCACGGCTTCGCCTTGAGGACATCCGGATGCGGGACCCCTTCATCCTGGAACCGTTTCCAGGTGAATTCGTCCTTTTCGGGACCACCGACGAGAACGTGTGGGGAGGGGCCGCGACTGGCTTCGACTGCTACCTCAGCGATGATCTGCAGTACTGGACTGGCCCCATCGCCGCCTTCCGCCCCCCGCAAGGCTTCTGGGCGGACACCCAATACTGGGCGCCGGAAGTCCACTCCCTTGGCGGACGGTTCTTCATGCTCGCCACATTCGCCACCTCCACCGGCACACGCCCCCGCGGAGTCGCAATCCTGGTCGCGGACCACCCCACAGGCCCTTACGAGGCATGGAGCGATGGGCCCGTGACACCGGCTTCGGAGCCATGCCTCGACGGAACGCTTTTTGTTGATGACGACTCTGCCCCTTGGCTGGTTTACAGCCGCGGCGCGGAGGGGACACCTGAGAAACCAGGGATCTCTGACGGCGAGATGTACGCCCTCCGCCTGTCCCAGGACCTAAAGGCGGGCGCCGGTGAGCCGATCCTGTTGTTCGCAGCTTCCTCGGCAGGCTGGAGCAGGCCATTGCAATTCCCCGACGGGGTTGAACCACCGGCGGGCCTGAACCTGGCGAAGGACCCGTTGTTCACCGATGGTCCCTTTCTCATCCGGTCGCCCGAGGGCTCACTGCTGATGCTGTGGTCGAGCCACGGCGAGGCAGGTTACGCGATGGGCATCGCCGAATCAGAAAGTGGAACCATCACCGGGCCCTGGATTCAGCACGAGCGGCCCCTGTGGTCCAGCAACGGCGGCCACGGCATGATCCTCCGCACCTCCAACGGACGCGACTACCTGGTCTTCCACTGGCCTAACAACACCCCTGACGAGCGTGTCAAGATCACGGAAGTGGAGATTAAGGGGAATCGGGTGCGGATCCTGTGATGTCTTGCGGGTTGTTCGCTGCCGTGACGACTTCGTCAGGATGGCACTGCTACCGGTCCGCCGCAGCCTGGACGTGCAGTGGGACGTGGCACCCAAGGCGGCGCACCACGCCGTCGAACTCCCCGAGGACCCTACGGCCACGCTGGAACTGACGGTGCAGGAGCGCGTGTCGTGCGGGTTGTGCAGCAGGGGCTGGCCGTCGCCGCTCCGGCACGCGGCGGGAATTTTCGGTCCGGGCCGGCGTTAGGTCTGAGTATGAAAGCTATCGTGTACCGCGCCACCGGTGATCCGTCCGTTCTCGAGCTCATAGACCGTGGCATCCGAGAGCCGGGGCCAGGGGAGGTACGCGTAAGGATCATGGTCTCCGGGGTGAACCCCACCGACTGGAAGTCGCGCCGCGGCGCCAAACCGGGGGAGCCCTTGCCCTTCGCCGACGTGGTGCCGAACCAGGACGGCGCCGGGGTGGTGGATGCCGTAGGACCCGGCGTCGAGCGTTTCCACGTCGGCGACAGGGTTTGGCTGGCTCTGGCCGCCTACCAGCGCGCCGACGGCGGGACAGCCCAGGAGTTCGCCGTCCTGCCGGCTGAGCGGGTGTTTCAGCTGCCGGAGAACGCCGGGTTCGACGTCGGCGCAAGCCTGGGCGTTCCCGCGGTCACCGCCCATCGGGCCCTGACCATCGCCGAGGACGGCCCGCGGCGGCTGCACCCGGGAGCCCTAAACGGCAAAGTGGTTCTGGTCGCGGGAGGAGCCGGTGCCGTCGCTCATGCGGCGATCCAGCTCGCAAAGTGGGCCGGCGCCGTCGTGATCACCACTGTGAGCGGACCTGCGAAGGCTGCGCTGGTTACGGCCGCCGGCGCCGATCACGTCATTAATTACCGGGAAACCGACGCGGCCGCGGAGATCCGCCGGATCGCTCCCGACGGCGTTGACCAGATCGTGGAAGTGGCACCTGCGCAGAACGCTGAGCTCGACCTGGCAGTGATCCGCAACCGCGGCTCCATCGCCGTCTACGCCAACAATGGCGGCGATCTGGTGAGCCTCGATGTGCGCCGGCATTTCAGCCTCAATGTCCGCTACCAGTTCGTGCTGCTCTACACCGTTGGCATGGCGGCGGTGCAGGCAGCCGCCGAGGATATCAATGCGGCCATCGCCGACGGCGCCCTCCCGGTGGGGGAGGACGCAGGCCTTCCACTGCATCGCTTCGACCTGGTTGACACCGCTGCCGCCCACGCGGCGGTGGAAGAGAGCATCGTGGGCAAGGTGCTTATCGATGTGTCAGCTGGTTAGCAGATAGTTCGGTGAAACGGTACCTGCGGTGCGGCGCTTAGTCCTCGGGCAGGGCGGCGAAAGCCTTCTTGGTGTCCCGATACCATCCCATGCCCTTGATCGGGTTCTTCCAGCGCCCCTTCATCGCGTCACGGGCCTCTTGATGAGCTGAGTCGCCGGCCCTGACGGCTTCCTTGAGGTGCTGGTCCTGTGCGTTGATAATCTCGTCCGCAGTATCGCCCCGGAACATGAGCTCGCAGGGGCCACCGAGTTGCTTGCAGGTCATGCTTTTCATGGGTGATTCCTCTTTAGGCATGCATTCATAGTGAAAGCTCTAGGCGGCGAGCCTTCTGACGTGCAAGCTTAGCCTTCGCGCCGAACTCCCGGGGCGCTAGTGCCTGGCTCCTTGTCTGCCCGGCGAATCCCGAAGCGCCCCGAAAGTGTTGATGGCCGGACAGCTGGGATATCTCCGCGATCGGGACTAACTTGAAGGCAGCTGCTTTCCGCGGCTCGACGAAGGGGTCACCATGAGCTACAAAAATCGAACTGTCAAAGTGCGCGGTACGGAGCTGGTTGGAACAATTGCCAGGAAGCACGGGAGTGCAGCTGAGATCTACGAGACGTCCAAAGACCCGAGTACATCGGTGGTTCCGGTGTACTTCGAGGCAACGGGCGAGGTCCGTTTTTTCGATAGGTCCGTGCTGGAGGACGTGGCGGCGCCAGCCACCTGAACAGTTGGCGGGAACCCCAGCTGACGCCGCTGACCCGGTTGGTCTATCGGGCCACTCATGGCTCTTCTATTGATGTGGTGCGAAGGCCATCATTGAGTCATTGAGCGCAGCGATTCAGATGGGAGTTGGCCGTGATCCAAACCATGCTGTGCAAGCTGAATCTCCGACACCATTGGCACGTCGAACATGCTGAGGACGGAGGGCTATACACACGTTGCTTGCGCTGCGGCAAGGATGGCGACAGCGGGGATGGCGCCAATAACGGCTGGGCGCTGACGAGGTGGTGGTAGGCAAATCAATCAGGAGTGCGGGCCGGAAACGGCAGGGAACAACCTGGATTAGTGCGCTGGCCGTGTTGGGCGCATGGCTCTCGGGAGTCATACCGGTGGTTCAGGTGGCCCGCGCTCTTGCCGGCCGTCCGCTTCTGTTCGGTTCGCTGTCC
Organism: Pseudarthrobacter sp. DSP2-3-2b1; assembly: GCF_049895945.1. Taxonomy (NCBI): domain Bacteria; kingdom Bacillati; phylum Actinomycetota; class Actinomycetes; order Micrococcales; family Micrococcaceae; genus Pseudarthrobacter; species Pseudarthrobacter sp. DSP2-3-2b1. The sequence continues at coordinate 80,822 of NZ_JAFCTI010000007.1, forward strand.
GGCCAGAGCCGCGGACGCCGTTTCGCGGCCACGTCCTCTACCCAGCCGACAGCGAGGAACACGATGGCAAGAAGAAGCCACATGCCGACAAATATGGTCCACTGGCTATCCAGCAGCCAGGGTAGGTTCTCGCCAATCAGGTCAAAGTTCCAGAGCAAATCGACGATTGTGTAAGTGAAGCTCAGCAGCAGGGTATGCCAGAGATAGATGGTGACCGCCCTGTTGTTGATCAACGTGACCGGCTTGTCGAGGAACCTGATCGGCCGGGGCAGCGACTTCCAGGACGGCGAGACCCGCAGGAGCATTGCGCTGAACCCCAGGGCCCACAATCCACCCCCACCGGAAACGTTGTTCAGGTCCCAGGCTGCTTCCTCCAGTTCGGGCGCGACCCAGAGAAGGCCGAGGGCCATCATCACCGGTCCGGCTGAGAAGACGGTCCATATTGGTATCGTGCGCAGCAACCCGGAGTAGTGGGCGAAGCCGAGCACCCAGCAGGAGCCGAAGGTGGCGAAGTCGCTGATGCCGCTCTCCGCCCAGGTGGGCAGTTCCACCCAGCCGGCGACGATGGGTACCAACAGCCCGAGAGGCGCCGCCAGCGTAATCCACGGCAGCCGGCGGAACGCCGCGAGCAACAGCGGAGACAACAGCATGAACCAGAAGTATGCACGGATGTACCAGAGGATGACTCCAGCCTCGTGGGCCCAGTTGCTGTCAAGCAGGCCATCATCAGAACCAACGGTGTCAGGGTAGGGCGGGTCGCCTAGGGGGATGAACCACAAAAGCATTTCGAGCCAGGAGCGGCCTTCTTCCTGGTCCGGAGTCCAGCCCTCCCCGAGCAGAAGAAGCACAACCGTGGCGCTGTAGATCCACAGGGGCAGCAACAGGCGGCGGGTGCGGCTTTTCAGAACACCTAAGGCAGGCCGCTCGAGCGAGCGCGCCATCAGGGATCCCGCGAGGGCGAACATGACACCCATGGAAGGGAAAACCAGAGTGATCCAGGCTACGCCGCTGAAGGTGTGGTAGGCCATGATCCGGAGCAGGGCGATCGCGCGGAGCAGGTCAAGGTACCTGTCGCGCCCGGAAGGGTCCGGGGCGGTAGTCTCCCCGGTGATATCACCCGGTCCTGCCGCACGTCCGGGTGCGGTTGCCGGAAGCTCGGGATTAGTGCTGACTCTCGGTTTCTCCATGCGCCTGGCCCCCCTGCCGTAGCCTGCAGTCCCTGAACGGCGGGCGCATGAGACGCTACCGTCAACCCGGTCCCGAGGCTACCAGCGGTTGCGACCCAAAGCACACGTAACGTGTACTCGAATATTTGGCGGGGGACTACGTGCCGAAACCAGGCCAAATCGCCCTGATAGTAAGCAATCGCTTATCCCTTGACGGAACGGAACGCGCCCTGTAACAGTTAGTCGTGGGCGGATCGATGGAGAACCACCAAGGGACAGGCGCGGCGTCAATCCCCGGTGGGCTTCCTCAGGGTTCCGCGGCCCCCCAGCCACTCTTGGAAGTCCGCGGACTGACCAAAAGTTTCTTCGGCATTCCCGTGCTGGAAGACGCCCACCTCACCCTTCACCGGAGCCAGGTTCACGGGCTCGTGGGAGAAAACGGTGCGGGAAAGTCCACACTGATGAAAGTGCTGGCGGGGGTTTACCAGCCGGACGCAGGAACAGTGCTCCTGGACGGCAAGGAAGTCCAATTCAGCCACCCTACAAAGGCCCACGAAGCCGGGCTGTCCTCGGTGTTCCAGGAGTTCAATCTCCTTCCCGACCGGACAGTGGCCGAGAACATCTACCTGGGCCGGGAGCCCCGCCGCGGCGTCCTGGTGAACAAGGCCCTGATGAACGAAAAAACGGCGGAGCTGCTGCAGTCGCTCGGGATCACCGCCATCCGGCCCACCGCCCAGGTGCGGAGCCTGACCGTAGCCGAGCAGCAGGTGGTGGAGATTGCCAAAGCGGTCAGCTATGACGCCCGGATCGTCTCCATGGACGAGCCCACGGCCGCGCTGGCCGGGGCCGAAGTTGAGCTCCTGTACCAAATCGTGTCCCGCCTCCGGGAACGCGGAACGGCCATCCTCTATGTCTCCCACCGGCTCCGGGAGCTCTTCGATCTGTGCGACGTCATCACCGTCTTGAAGGATGGCCGCGTGGTCAGCGCTGGCCCGGCCTCGGAACTCGACGACGCAAAGCTGGTCCGGCTGATGGTGGGCCGGCCTATTTCCGCGTACTTCCCGGACAAGCTGCCCCGGGCAGCCGGCGACGCTGAAGGCAGAAACGCTGAAGTGACCAGCGCTGAAGGTGCCGACGCCGCCCGAAAACCTATCCTCGAACTGGAGGGTGCCGGTAACGGCCAGCTGGACGGTATCAGCCTCAGCGTTCGGCCGGGTGAGATTGTGGGGGTGGCCGGTCTCCAGGGCTCCGGCCGTACCGAACTGCTGCACGCCATTTTCGGCGCCGCCCCCTTCACCCGCGGCACCATGAAGGTGGACGGCCGGGAGCTCAGGCCCAAGTCCCCGCGGGAGGGCGTCCGTGCCCGTATGGCCCTCATCACGGAAGACCGCAAAGCCGAGGGTCTGAGCCTGAACCAGTCCATCCTGAATAACGCGCTGACCGTCATCAGATCAGTTTTTCCGCGCCGCACCAGGGCGGTCCAAACCGAGATCCCCGGCGTGTTCTCCTCCCTTGAGGTGGTGGCCCGGGACCTGGACCAGGAGGTGCAGTACCTCTCCGGCGGGAACCAGCAGAAAGTGGTCCTGGCAAAGTGGCTGGCCATCCACCCCCGCCTGGTCCTGCTGGATGAACCTACCCGCGGAATAGATGTAGGAGCCAAGGTTGCCGTGTACCGGCTCATGCGCCAGCTGGCAGCCGACGGCAAAGCCATCCTGATGGTCTCCAGCGAACTGCCCGAGGTCATCGGCATGTCCGACCGCATCCTGGTCATGCGCGACGGGAGACTCGCCGGCGAGCTACCGGCCGGAACATCCGAGGAAGCCGTCCTGCAATTGGGAACGGGCGCCAGGACGGCATCCGGAGGAGGGACATGAGGCAGCGCGGCAGCTTTATCGATCGTCTGTCCTCCACACAGATCGTCTATCTGGTGGCACTGCTGACGCTGATCGTTGGCGCCGTCCTGGTCAGCACCATAGGGCGGAACTTCTTCAGTCAGGGCAACATCTCCAGCATCCTGACCGGGACCAGCGTTCTGGGATTCATCGCCATCGGACAGACGCTGGTCATCCTTGCCGGCAGCCTTGATCTCTCGGTTCCCTATGTGGCCAGCCTGGCCAGTCTTATTGCCGCCGGTGTGATGGCCAACAATTCGGGCAACGTCCTGCCCGGCGTCCTCCTCACGTTGGGTGCCGCTGCTGTCATCGGCCTGGCAAACGGTCTGATCGTGGCCCGCCTCAACGTGCACGGATTCATCGCCACCCTCGGCATGGGCCTGATCATCAGCGGCTACCTCGCCACCAATTTCAAGGGCAGCTTCGGCCAGACCCCGCTCTCGTTCAGGCTGATCGGGGCGACGGGCCTGGGGCCTGTCCCCATCTCGACCATCATCATGCTGGCCTGCGCGGGCCTGGCCATGCTGCTGCTCCACCGCACCCGCATGGGCCACCACCTCTACGCCGTCGGCGGCGACATTTCCGTAGCCCGGACCTCGGGCATCCGCATCGACCTGCCGGTCATCACGGCCCACGTGATCTGTTCCGTGCTGGCAGGAATGGCCGGGCTGCTCCTCGCCAGCCGGCTGGGTGTGGGCAGCCCGACGGTGGGTTCCCAGGGCGGCTACGATCTGCTCTCCATCGCCGCCGTGGTCCTCGGCGGCACCCTCCTGGCCGGCGGCAAGGGGACCATCACCGGGACCCTTGGCGGCGTCCTCATCTTCGCCATGCTGGACAACATCATGTCCGTCATGCAGATCAACCCCTTCCTCAAGGACGTGGTCAGGGGCGTGGTGATCGTCGTCGCCGTCGCCGTGTATGCCCGCCGCAGGATCGTCAGCAGACCGGAGCGCTTCGGTTCAACGGGCTCGGAAGCACCTGCCGCGCAGGCGGCACCCGCGGAGGGACCATGAGCACGGCATTGCCTTCCGGGCGCAGTGCAGTTCTCCGGCAGAACCGTGCCAGCCGTTCCCAGCGGCTCCTCCGGGCCGTACGCACCCCCGGCGGCGCAGTTTTCATCCTTTTGATCAGCCTCTTGGCGGCCATTATCGTGCTGAACCCCTCCTTCGGGGAGCCGGGCTCCTTCATCCGCTTCATTGGCAGGACGGCGCCGATCGCCATCGCCGCTATCGGCCAGTACTTCGTCATTGTCAGCGGCGAATTCGACCTGTCGATGGGATCAGTGGTGACCATGCAGGTCATCGTTGCCGGCAACCTCATCCGGCAGGACGATTCACGGGTGATTCCGGTTCTGGTCCTGATGTTTGTGCTCGGCGCCTTCATCGGACTGGTGAACGGACTGATCACCACGCTTCTGAAAGTGCCCAGCTTCATCGTGACGCTGGGCATGATGCTGGCCTTGCTCGGTCTGGTCCTCTACTGGACCGGCGGAGCGGCCCAGGGAAACCCGGCGGACAGCTTCCGCCAGATTGGGCGCGGCGGGATCCAGGACGTCCCGGTCCTGGACATCATTCCCTACCCCGTCATCATCCTCACGGCGGTGGCTATCCTGGCGTTCGTCATGATGCGCCGCCCCTTCGGCCGCATGCTCATCGCCGTCGGCGACAATCCAAGGGCCGCAGAGCTGGCCGGCTCCCGCATCTGGTGGGTGCGGACGCGGGCGTTCATCATCTCGTCGCTGGCGGCCACCGTGGCCGGAATCCTGCTCGTGGGCTACGCGGGAGTACATCCGTCGGTGGGGCGGGGTTACGAGTTCACGGCGATCACCGCCGTCGTCCTCGGTGGCGTAGTGCTGGGCGGCGGCCGCGGCTGGGTGCTGTCCGCGGCGGCCGGAGCGTTCGCCCTGGAGGCGCTGTTCACCCTCCTGAACTTCATGGGCGTCCAGGCCACGTGGCGGGACACCGTCCAGGGGGTAATCATCATTATCGCCGTGGCAGCAGCGTCCAAATCCTGGCAGCGCAAGCGCAAGGGAGCCACTGCCGCGGCCCATGACGAACGGCACCGGCTAAACGCAGAACCCAGGCCCCACGAGGGCACCGAACAAGGAGGAGATCGAGTCTGATGCGCAAACACTCTTTTCGCGCGATCGCACTTGGGGCAGCATTGCCGCTGCTGGTGCTGACTGCCTGTACCACCACGGACCCGTCGGTTACGGAAACGACGGCGGCACCGGGTACCGGCACACCGGCAGCAACCAGCCCGCCGAGCCAGGAATGGTTTGACCAGGCGCTTTACGACGAGCAGTTCAAGCAGCGCTCGGCGACCTTTGAAGGCAACGCGGAGCAGCCCTACCTGCAGTACATTGCCGGCGCCATGACGGACACGGCAAAGTTCGCCGCCTCCGGGCCGCACAAGGTCTGCTTCGCCAATGCCTCCATTTCGAACCCGTGGCGCCAGACCGGCTGGATCACCATGAACCAGCAACTGAAGGTTTTGCAGGACTCGGGGGTCATTTCCGAGATGGAAACCCGTGACGCCAAGGACAATGACAACACGCAGATCGCGGACATTGACTACTTCATCGACGAGGGGAACTGCGCTGCGTTCGTCATATCCCCCAACTCCACAGCGGCCCTGACCCAGGCCGTGGAGCGCGCCTGCCAGACGGGCAAGCCCGTGGTGGTCTTTGACCGTGGCGTCGAGACCGACTGCGCCACCACGTTCATCCACCCGATCGGCGGCTTTGCCTGGGGCATAGACACCGCCACGTTCCTGACTGACAGGCTGAAGTCCGGCGACAAGGTGGTGGCCCTCCGCATCCTTCCCGGCGTGGACGTGCTCGAACACCGCTGGGCGGCGGCAAAGAAGATCTTTGAAGAGAAGGGAATCCAGGCCAGGGAGTACTTCACCGGAGCGGACCCCACCGAAATCAAGAAAATCATCTCCGATGAACTGGCCACCGGCGACGTCAAAGGCGTCTGGATGGATGCCGGGGACGGTGCGGTGGCTGCCCTTGAGGCTTTCGAGGATGCAGGCAAGGACCTGCCGGTGATGACCGGCGAGGATGAGATGAGCTTCCTGACCAAGTGGAAGGAAACCGGAATCGATGCCATGGCCCCCGTCTACTCCAACTTCCAGTGGCGGACCCCGCTGCTGGCCCTGGAGAAGATCTTCAAGGGTGAGCAGATTCCGGCCGAATGGGTTCTCCCGCAGAAGCCCATCCTCGCGGACGAACTGGACACCTGGCTGCAGCGCAATCAGGGGATGCCCGGCGGACACTACGCCAAGTTCGGCGGAGAAGACCTTCCCGGCTATCCGGAGGTCTGGCAGCAGCGGCAGATGCCCTGACATTACCCGGCCGGCGGTTGGAGGGAGCGGCGTGAAGCGACTCATCGGGATCAGCACCTGGGTATGGGAGTCTCCGCTGACTGACTCCAACCTGGGCGGACACCTGGCGAGGATCGCCGCGATGGGGTTCGACGCCGTCGAACTTCCGCTGGAAAACGACGGCGACTTCACGCCCGCCGCCGTGAACGAATCTCTGGCGTCCACGGGGCTTAAACCGTTTGTTGTCGGAGCCATGGCGCCGGGCCGCGATCTGGTGGGAGCGGCCCCGGCCGCCGTCGAAAGGACCCAGGCCTACCTGGTTTCCTGCGTCACCCTGGCAAGCAGCATCGGTTCGCCCACTGTTTGCGGTCCTTTCTACGCGCAGACCGGCCGGGTCTGGCGGATGTCGCCCGGGGAGCGGCGGGAGGCCTACGCCGAGCTGCGCGAGAATCTGCAGCCGGTGGCGGCCCGGGCCCAGGAAGCGGGCGTAGTCCTGGGCATCGAGCCGCTGAACCGGTATGAAACATCCCTGATCAACACGGTGGAGCAGGCGCTTGAGGCGCTGGAGCCGCTGCTTGGCAACGGCATCGGGATTGCCCTGGACAGCTACCACCTTCACATCGAGGAGCGTTCTCTGGCCGCCGCAGTCCGGGCGGCCGGAGAACACATCGTTCACGTGCAGGTATGCGGGAACGATCGCGGCGCTCCCGGCGGCGACCAGACCGACTGGGCAGGCTTCCTGCAGGCCCTGGACGAGGTCGGCTACGGCGGACCGTTGAACATTGAAAGTTTCACCGTGGACAATGCTGCAATCGCTGTTGCGGCCTCAATCTGGCGGCCGCTGGCCCCGAGCCAGGACGAGTTGGCCAGCAGCGGCCTGGCGTTCCTGCGCGGGGTTTGACCGTCACTGCGGGGCGAGTGGGGGAGAGGCCTGCCGCCCTGTGCCCGCGCCAAGACCGTCCAGCATTTCAGTCAGCGCGTCGAGCGACGTCCGCTGTGGCGTCCATTCCAGAAGCCCGCGCGCCCGGGCGGTGTCCATGATCGGTGCGCCGGCTGCCATATCGATCCACCCGCCGTCGGTCGCCTGCAACCGCAGGCGCCAACTGAACTCGACGGCGGCGCGCAGCACCGGCAGGGGCAACGGCAACAGCCGCTTGGTGTGCAATACCCAACCGAGCGCGTTCGGGTCCAGCACGGGCTCGGCTGCGATGTTGAATGCGCCTGCCGCGCGCCTCTTCAACACACGCCAGTAGGCGTCTGCGACGTCGTCGGCGTGTACGGCCTGGAAAACAAGCTCCGGTGGAATGGGCAGTAAGGGAATCGAAGGCTTGCGTGGGACGAGCCGTGCCAGGAACTGCCCCAGGAAGTATCGCCCCACCTCACTGCCGGCCTGGGCACTGAACGTCAATGCAGGCCGGAGCCGTGCCACAACTACGCCCGGGTTCTCGCGGGCAAAGGCATTCAGAAGCCGTTCCTGGGCGGCCTTGTCCACGCTGTAGTGGGATCCCTCAACACCCGCCGCTGGCCAATCCTCGTTGGTCCGATGCTCCTTGGGAGCCGGCGAATAGGCGCCCACCGATGAAGCGCACACAACATGCCCGACGCCGGCTGTCCGGGCTGCCCGGAGAACCTGGTCCGTTCCGGCGACGTTCGTCCGGCGAAGGAGCTCCCGATCGTGGTTGGGCTGAATAAGCCAGGCCAAATGGACCACGGCGTCAGCCCCGGCGAAGGCCCCTTCGAGTGCCGGAAGGTCGGCCGGATCCCCGATGTCCACGCTGTGCCACACCACGTCGCGGTATGGTGCAACGTCCTGGTCCGGTTCGCGGCGCGCAACGCCTACGATCTCCAGATCGGGGCCCTTTTCGGACCGGACCTGGTGAAGGCGGTTCAGGAGCGCCGTGCCAACGTGGCCGGTAGCTCCGGTGATCACAATCCGCATGGTCTTCTCCTCCGTATGGACTGGGGTCAGCAGTACCCGCCCAGCCTAGGAGTGGGCAGGCTGCGATGTAAATGAGCAACTGGATACCCGCCGACATAAGCCCGCTGGCTCCTCCACGCGGAACGCGGCGGAACCGCTTGAACCAGTAACCACAGGAGATGGAGCACACTGGTGTTATGGCTGGTTCTGAAGCGGTGACGACCCAACACTCGACGGTTGAGGACTGGACGCGGGCGTTGGCGGAGTCCGCCGGCTCGCCGGGCGGAGGGGCCGGGACGGGTGTGATGCTTGCCATTGCCGCCGCACTGACGTCAATGGTCGCCGGATACACGGATGCCGGGGACGGCCTGCGTGAGGATCTGGCCGGTCTTCACGCGCGGGCGAATTCGCTCCGGGAAGCGGCTCTGGGGCTCGCCGACGACGACGCGGCGGCCTCCGAAGCGTTCGGTGCGGCGTTCCGGCTGGAGCCCGGGCCGGAACGCGAGAGCGCGATTCGCCGGGCATCGGAAGGGGCCGCAAAGGCGTCTGCGGTCCTTGGCGAGCGGGCCATAGGTGCCGTCGGGGATTTGGAGTGGCTTGCCGCCAACGGTAACCGGGCGCTTGTTGCCGATGTGGTGGTGGCCTTTGGAGCCCTTCGCGCCGCGCTGACAGGAGCACGAACCAACGTGAGCTTCGATCTGGCCGCCCTCACCTCCGCCGGGGCGCCTCTTGAGGAGATCCGGGAACAGCATCCAGCACTCTGGGCGACGGTGAAGCGCCTCAGCACCGCCGTTGAACGAATTGACGGACTGACTGCCGGGATCGATCATCGGGCCGCTCCAACGGATGCCGTCTGACGCACGTGAGCAACATGCCGTGCGCAACACAAGGGGGAGATGTCAGAACTGGTAGGTCCGCCCTGGCGTGACAACCCCATCCACCGGCCTGTCGTGGGGCTCACTTGGCACCTCGTCAAGCAGTTCGTCATCGTAGACAAGGGCGAACACCGGAGGTTGTTCTTCCAAGGATGCCAGGGCCCGGTCAAAGTACCCGCGCCCCCAACCCATCCTCATTCCGGAACGGTCAACTGCTGCGGCGGGGATAAGCAACAGATCCACGCTTCTGAAGACGCTGGGTGCCACGGCTTCGCCGACCATTTCCGATATGCCAAAGAGGCCGGGCTGTTCAGGCCCACCACTCGAAAACACCCAGTCCAGCTGCCCGTTGATCCGGCTGACCGGCACGAGGACTTCCACGCCGTTGGCTGCGGCCCAGCTCAGGAATGGCCGGGTATTGGGTTCATCGCTACCTGATAAATAGCAAGCCACCAGAGAGGGGCCACGCTCACTGACCAAGGCGATCAGCTGTTCCGTCAGGCCTGTTGCCGCTGCTTCCCGATCACCCACGGAGCGGGTCCGCCGTCGGGAACGTATTTCGGCGCGCAGAAGCCTCTTTGCGTCCTTCACTGAAGCGTTCGGCACCATGCCACGACCCTAGCCGCACGCCAGGCCGCATGCCGACGCACCGCCCGAACTGGGACCGCCCCCGTCACGAAACTTCACCGGCATATGCGTGGTCAGGTCCTGGCCGGCAGGTCGAGGAGGAGCCTGAAGCCGTGCCGGTCCAGCGGCGACGCCGTTGCAGAGAGCAGTACGACGGCGGTACCAGCCTCCCGGTCCAGCCCCACCCATGAACGGAACCCGCCGGTGGCCCCGTTGTGGCACGTGATTGTCCGGCCCTTGACGTCGAGACTCAGCCACGCGCTGCCTATCCGTGCGGCGGGTCCGGCGAATCGTGCCACCGGATCCAGGGCAGTATTTCCCGGTGCGGTTCCCTCCAGGAGAGCCATGGTTAGTTTCCCCATGTCCTGGATGTTGGCGCGCCAGCCCCCTGCCGGAGCCAGGGCTTCTCCGGTCCAAGGCTGCATGATGCGTCCTCCCCGGGTCCTGCCTGAAAGTGCCGTCTGCCGGAGCTCGTGAGGGAAACTGGGCGCATATAGCGAAGCCAGTCCGAGAGGTGCCGCAATCCGCTGGGTCATGAGCTCCCGGTAAGGAGTTCCAGCGGCGGCGGCTATTGCGTGGCCTAGCAGCTCAAAGCCTAAATTTGAGTATCGCGGCTTGGGGGAGAGTAGACGCGTCTGCCGTGCCTGGGCGAGCAATTCCTCGAGCGTCTCACCGTACGGATTGGCTCCGTGAAGCCACAAGTTAGCGGTCTTGCGGACGATTCCACTATTTGCCGGCAAGCGGGGCAGCCCGGAAGAGTGCCGGGCGATGGTTTCCAGCCTGACGCCGGCCAGTGCACATCCCTCCAGGGGCAGCAGAGCACCCAAGGTGATGCCGCCGTCGAGCTCGCCACGATGACGGGCGTCCTCATAAAGGAGACCGGTGAGCCCTTTCGAGACAGATCCGATTTCGTAGTCGGCATCGAGCGGAGCGCCTGCGCTGGCAGTCGCCAGCACGCCGTCGCGCACCATGGCGATCGCCGCGGGAGCGGTCCGTCGCCGTGTTTTGGACCGCCCCAGACTTGAGCTCAGCGCTTCCAGAGCTCGGTGATCGCCGTAGCGGCGGACGTCCTGATGGTTGTTCTTCACTTGGCCGTTAGGGACCGCACTCATGCTGACCAGTATTGCAGGACCGGCCGGGTTTCCCGCTCATGTCATCAGAATGCGTAGCGGATGCGGCAGTAGGGTGCGATCTCCTCGATGAGCGCAGTTAGCTGCCGCACGTAGCGGGCCTTGGTTCCTGACCGGTAGCGGACATTCGTGAAGCCGTTGGAGGAGACCTTTGATTCCTGGAGATCCGGACGCCACAGCACGTTCTCGGCTTGGGGATGCCAACCCAAATTGACCTCATGGAGCCGCTCGTTGTGGGTCAGGAAGATGACCTCTGCGGCGAGCTGGGCCTTAGCGGCGGCGGTCAGGGTGGCATCGAGCTGACGCAGCAACACCTCCCAATCGCTGAGCCAGGTGTCCGTGATGATGACGGGGGAGAAGTTCACATGCACCTCGTACCCGGCGTCGACGAAATCGTTGATCGCAGCCAGACGTTCCGCCACCGGCGAGGTACGTACGTCTATCGATTTCGCGAGGTCTGCCGGCATGAGGGAAAAGCGGATCCGGGTGTGCCCGCCATGGTCCCAGCCGAGCATGGCAGGGTTCACGTACTTGGTGGCGAAGGACAGTTTTGCAGTGGGCAGGTCGCGGAAAAGCGTGACGAGGTCTTGAACGTTGTCGCTGATCAGCGCGTCGACGGAGCAGTCACTGTTTTCGCCGATGTCGTAGACCCACAGTTCCGGATCGCACTGGTTGGGCTCCAGCTTGATGCCCTGGCGGGTGACGTGCCGCTCAAGTGCACCTGCGATCTGCTCGATGTTCGCGAACACTGTCACGGGGTTGCTGTACCCCTTGTGCCGGGGCACGTAGCAATAGGCGCAGGCCATGGCGCAGCCGTTCGCTGTTGAGGGCGCAATGTAATCCGCGGAGCGGCCGTTCGGCTTGACGGTGAGCGCCTTTTTGACGCCAAGGACCAGCGCTTCCGTCTTGATCCGGGACCACCGCGGCACATTCGTCTCGTCACCATGGACCTCCGGGATGTTCCAGTGGTTCTCGACAAGCACGACGTCGGCGTCCGGCCAGCGTTCGACGATCGCCTTGCCCCTGGGCAGCTCCAGGGCAGCGGCCTGGGCATAAATACGCCGGATCTGCAGCAGCCGGTTGAATTCCATCCTTTGATTCTCTCAAGACCAGGAAGGGGCCGAAGGCGGTTAAGCCCCCAGCATGGTCAGGAGCGGTTTTCGTTACCTCATGCTTCGGGGCGTGAAGTCAGGTTGCGTTGCACGTCCGTGCATTTCCTCCGGGTTGAAGGCGGCCGGGACGGGTGGTTGGTTGGACGTATCGGCTTTGAAAGGAACGAACATGACGGAACATTTTGATCTCACCCCTCAGCGTCTGCGTCACGTCCTGGGCCACTTTGCCTCCGGGCTGACGGTGATCACCGCAGCAACTGACAACGGGCCGGCGGGCTTCACCTGCCAGTCGTTCTCCTCCCTCTCCCTGGACCCGGCCCTGGTCACGTTCAGTCCCGCCCGCAGTTCCAGCACGTGGCCTTTGTTGCGCAGGGCCGGACGCTTCACGGTGAACATCCTCCCGGCCGAGCACCAGCATCTTGCCGGCCAGTTCGCCCGTTCCGGAACCGACAAGTTTGCCGGTGTGGATTACAGCGCCTCACCGCTGGGAAACCCGGTACTGGATCAGGCACTCGCCTGGGTGGATTGCGAGCTTCATGAGGAATACGACGGCGGCGACCACACCATCGTGCTGGGGGCAGTCCGAGCACTTGGTTCCAGGGACGGGGCGGAGCCGCTGCTGTTTTTCAAGGGCGGATACTTCGCTGGTGTCCCGGCCCGGCCCGGAGTCCTGGAGAGCGTCGCATGACTGACGGAGCAGGACGTTGTGCCCTGCCTGGGGAGACCGTCGACGCGTAGATTGAGGCCGGATAGGGGGTGGATTTCGGATGACCGGGCCGCGCCGCATCGACACGCACCAGCACATCATTCCGCCGGGATATGCGCGCTGGATGCATGAAAAACGCGTCCGCCCAGGTGGCCTGATCATGCCGTCATGGTCGGAGCGCTCCGCGCTGAAGTTCATGGACCGAAACGACATCCAGACGGGCATCCTGTCGCTGTCCACGCCAGGGGTTTACTTTGGGGACGCCATGGAAGCGCGTCGATGGGCCCGCGAGGTCAATGAGTACAGCGCCCAGGTGGTGGCGGGCAGGCCCGAACGGTTCGGGTTTTTCGCTACGGTGACACTGCCGGACGTGGAAGGGGCCCTGACGGAGGCCGGGTACGCCCTGGACACGCTTCATGCGGACGGCATCGCGCTATTGGCCAACCATGACGGCCGCTACCTGGGCGACCCTGACTTTGAGCCGCTGCTGGAGTTCCTGGATGAGCGCCATGCCGTGGTGTTCATCCACCCCGGTGAGCTTCCCGCTCCGGCGGTGCCGGGCATCCCCACCTTCGCTGCGGACTTCCTGCTCGACACCACCCGCGCCGCTATCAGCCTGATCCTGTCCGGTGCGATGGACAAGTATTCGAGAATCAAATTCCTACTGGCCCATGCGGGCGGCTTCGTGCCGTACATCGCGTTCCGGATACTGCTCACGATGCTCAACAACAGGGAACTGGCCCTCACTGCGTTGGCGGCGCTGGCGGATGAGAAGCAATCCATCCTGCGGCGGTTCTATTACGACATCGCACTGTCAGCCACCCCTTCAGCGCTCCCCAGCCTGCTCGAGGTCGCCGACCCTGGCCGTATCACTTACGGCTCGGACTTCCCCTTCGCCCCGGCGATGGCGATCGGGTTCCTGAACATGCAATATGAGCACTACCCGCTGGAGCGATCGTTGCGCGCGGCGATTGACCGCGGCAACGCAGAGGTGCTGTTCCCAAGGCTGAAGCAGAGCCGCGGCTGACTCCGGAGGCCGCCGTCCGGTTCTGTGCGGTCAGTACTTCCTCAGATTAAGGGGTTCCTGCTGGTGCCAGCGTTCCCGGAGGAGGGCCGTGCACGTGCCGAGCAGCCGGTTCAGCTCCTCCGTGCTGTTGGAGAGTGAGCGCAGGACCAGCCCGGTGGTTCCGGCGAGTGTGCGGGTCAGCGAGATGCCGGTGTGGGCTTTGTGGTCCAGGGTCAGGGCGTGAAGTTCATCTGACAGCACCTGGTTAACGCGCGCGTCCACCACCACCAGCGAGCCCAAATGGCTGAAACCCTCCATAAAGCCCATGCCGGTCACATCTGCGGCCAGCGGCCGGATCAGCAGGTTGTCCAAGGCCAGCAGCCGCGCGCCGTCGTCGGTTTCCACCACGATTTCATTCCGCAGCCGTAACTCCTCATACCGGAACGACGCGCCGTCCGGCGACCAACCGGGAGTGATGACCTCAGCCATGACCAGGCTCGACGACGGCCGCACGGTGATGTGCGTGTTCTGCCGGTAGCTGGCCTCCCGGTAGGCGATCAGCTGGTCCGGAGCCAGCTCCAGCCGCGCCCTCTCGCCAAGCCGCAGAGTCATCCGCTGCTCAGCAAAAGACCCCGGAGTCCGGTAAATTTTCGTCGCAGACTGCGTCGTCAGCAACAAGTCACCCCCTTCCGCCACCTCCACATCAATAAGGAACAGATCGGCCCCAAGATAAGCCCCGCCGGGATTTACCAGCACAAAGCAAACCTGCCCGGAATCATCCAGGTAGTGCGGCCGCAACACTCTCAAGGCGCCCTGATGGTACTGATGCACGGCCACCGAACGCTGACCACGCACCGCGACCTGGAGCTCTAAGCGGCCCATTGCGGGCCGATCAGCGGACGCGGGTGATAGGGGCCGCGGCGTGGCGGGCACCGCGGAGCGGGCACGGCCCCTATCACCCGCGGGCGCAGGCCCCGGTGAGATGACCGCCAAAGGAACGGCCGCCGTCGTACTCACGGCGCCAGGTCGAGCATCAGGACGTCGCGCCGCATCCAGGAAATGACGGCGTCGAGGCCTTCGTCGGTCTTCAGGTTCGTGAAGCAGAAGGGCTTGTCGCCGCGGAATTCCTTGGAATCCCGTTCCATGACTGCAAGGTCGGCGCCGACGTGGGGTGCGAGGTCGGTTTTGTTGATGATGAACAGATCGGACTTGATCATGCCCTGGCCGGCTTTGCGGGGGATCTTTTCGCCTTGGGCCACGTCGATGATGTATATGGAGAAGTCCACGAGTTCGGGGCTGAAGGTGGCTGAGAGGTTGTCGCCGCCGGATTCGACGAAGATCACCTGCAGGTCCGGGTGCCGGGCCTGGAGCTCCTCGATGGCTGCGGTGTTCATGGAGGTGTCTTCACGGATGGCGGTGTGCGGGCAGCCGCCGGTTTCCACGCCGATGATCCGGTCTTCGGGCAGGATGCCGTTGGCGGCGAGGATTTTGGCGTCCTCGATGGTGTAGATGTCGTTGGTGATGGCGGCCATGGAGATTTCGCGGCTCATGTGGCGGGTGAGCCGCTCCACGAGCTGGGTTTTGCCGGCGCCTACCGGGCCGCCGATGCCGATTTTGATGGGTTCTGTCATGTGGTCCTCCTGTTAGCTCATGAACATCCGGGCACGTTGACGCTCGTGCCTCATCTGCGAAATTTCCAGTCCGGGGCTGACGGCCCCGAAGTCGTCCGGCGTCAGGTGCGCAACCCGCTCGACGGCGGCAACGACGCCGTCGGCCGCTGTCCGCAGCAGCCGCTGCCCGGCGTTCTGGCCCAGCGGGATGGCGCGGATGGCGTTCTGCGTCACGGACGTGACAGCCGCGAAAAGGTACGCGGCAAGAGCTTCAGCCTGCGGCACGCCCAGGGAACGGGCGACGACGGCGAACGCCAGCGGCTGGTGCCCGGCGGCCGCGCCGTGGGTCACCAGGTCCCGGTACAGTCCCAGCTGCTGTGACGGAAAAGCCTCAGTTCCGATCTCCAACAGCCGCCCACCCATCTTCACGCTCGCCTCCCGAACCTGCCGTGGCAACAAAGAAGCAGAGAGCAGCGAATCCAGCTCCCCAACATCCCTCCCCTCATAGAGGAACCGGATTGCCAACCCGTCAGCGTAGGAAAGCTGCTGCGAAATGAACGCACCGAGCCACACCCCAAAAGTCCCCTCATCAAAGATGACCCCAGCGTCGACATAGGTCTCGAAACCAAAAGAGTGCGCAAAAGCCCCAGTAGGCAACGCGGAGTCGCAAAGCTGCTGCAACGCCAACTGATAAGTCATGGACGGGAACTAGTGGCTGTGTTCAGCATGGCGGAAAGGCACAGGCATGACGCGTTCCTGGCGGTCGTAGGGCACTCCGACGTGGCGAAGGTAGTCCTCGACGGTGTGGTCATACGCGCACACCATGACTTCGGCGCTGTATTCCGAGGCCGCGTCGAAGAACTGGGCCTGCAGGTGCCGGTTGCCTAGCGAGTGTGCCACGACCCCCATCTCGTAGACGGAGCGCGGTGCCACCACGAGGACGTCCGTGGGGAGCACTGACACCACGATCATGTTGGTTTCTGCCACGTGCAGGATGTCGCCGTCGCGCAGATCGCCGGAGCCGGTGGGCAGCCGGATCCCGATTTCTTTGCCGTGGTCGGTGATGACCCGCTGGATGCGCTTGACCAGCTGGGCGCTGGGCAGCACCACTTTTTCGCGGTGCAGCCCGGTGTAGGCGGCGAGGTCTGTTGCGGGCAGCTCGTGCAGGTTGCCGAGGACTTTTTCGATGATCACGTCAGGCTCCGGATGGTGGGGGTCAGAAGAGGAAGTAGCGCTGGGCCATGGGCAGGACGTCTGAGGGTTCACAGGTGACTTCCTCGCCGTCCACGCTCACCTTGTACGTTTCCGGGTCCACCTGGATGTCCGGGGTGGCATTGTTGTATTTCAAGTCGGCCTTGGTCAGGGTGCGGATGCCGGAAACGGGCCGGATGACCTTCTGGAGCCCAAGTTCCTGGGGGACACCGGCGTCGATCGCCGCCTGGGAGAGGAACGTGATGGACGACTGCTGGACCGCCTTGCCGAACGCGGCGAACATGGGACGCATGGTGCGGGGCTGCGGGGTGGGGATGGAGGCGTTGGCGTCACCCATCAGCGCGTAGGCGATCTGCCCGCCCTTAAGGACCAGCTCCGGCTTCACGCCGAAGAACGCCGGATCCCATAGCACCAGATCGGCGAATTTTCCTTCCTCCACGGACCCGATGGAGTCCGCCATGCCCTGCGCGATGGCGGGGTTGATGGTGTATTTCGCCACGTAGCGCTTGAGGCGGAAGTTGTCACTGTTTTCGGAACCGTGTTCGCCGGCTGCGCTGTCCCCCCGGGGGTCTTTCAGGACGCCGCGCTGTTTCTTCATCTTGTCTGCCACCTGCCAGGTGCGGGTGATCACCTCGCCCACACGGCCCATGGCCTGGGAATCGGAGGAGGTGATGGAGAAGATGCCCAGATCCTGCAGGACGTCCTCGGCGGCGATGGTCTCGGCCCGGATGCGGGAATCGGCGAACGCCACGTCCTCCGGGATGTCCGGGTTGAGGTGGTGGCAGACCATCAGCATGTCCAGGTGCTCTTCGATGGTGTTCCGCGTGTACGGCAGTGTGGGGTTCGTTGACGCCGGGAGGACGTTGGGCAGCCCGGCGATCCTGATGATATCCGGAGCATGCCCACCGCCGGCGCCTTCGGTGTGGAAGGTGTGGATGACCCGGCCGTCGATGGCTCGGATGGTGTCCTCCACAAAACCGCACTCGTTGAGCGTGTCCGTGTGGATGGCCACCTGGACGTCGTATTCGTCCGCCACTTTCAGGGAAGTGTCAATGGAGGAAGTGGTGGAGCCCCAGTCCTCGTGGACCTTGAGCCCGATGGCGCCGGCACGGATCTGCTCGGCGAGCGGCTCGACGGCGGACGCGTGGCCCTTGCCCAGCAGGCCGATGTTGATGGGCAGCCCCTCGGCGGCCTGCAGCATCCGCTGGATGTGCCATTTGCCGGGGGTTACGGTGGTGGCCTTGGTGCCTTCGGCCGGTCCGGTGCCGCCGCCCACCATGGTGGTCACCCCGCTGGTAAGGGCGGTGGGAACCTGGTCAGGTGAGATGAAGTGGATGTGGCTGTCCACGCCGCCGGCGGTCAAGATCTTCCGCTCGCCCGCGATGATTTCGGTGCTGGCGCCGATGACGATGTCCACGCCGTCGCTGATCTGCGGGTTGCCGGCTTTGCCGATTTTGAAGATGTGTCCGTCCCTGAGGGCGACGTCGGCCTTGTAGATGCCCGTGTAGTCCAGGATGACGGCGTTGGTGATGACTGTGTCCGGGACGTCTTCCTCGCGGGTTGCCTGGCCGTTCTGGCCCATGCCGTCGCGGATCACCTTGCCGCCCCCGAAGACCACTTCCTCGCCGTAGACGGTGAGGTCCTTCTCGATCTCGAGGAACAGCCCGGTGTCCGCCAGGCGGATGGCGTCACCCGTTGTCGGGCCGTAGAGATCCGCGTACTGCCTGCGGGGAAGATCGAAGCTCACTTGCCACCTTCCTTGCCCGCATCGAGGGGGCCGTTGACGGCGTTGCTGAGGCCGAAGACTTCCCGGCTGCCGGCCAGTTCAATCAACCTGATGGTCTTGCTGTCACCGGGCTCGAACCTGGCCGCCGTACCCGCGGGGATGTCCAGCCTGCGGCCATGGGCGGCATCGCGGTCAAACCTAAGTGCGCTGTTCGCTTCGGCGAAGTGGAAGTGCGAGCCCACCTGCACGGGCCGGTCGCCGGTGTTGGTGACGACGACGTCGATCGCCTGGCGCCCGGCGTTCACCGTCACGGGCGCGGACCTGAGGATGTATTCGCCTGGAATCATGGCATGCCCTATCGGATCGGATCGTGGACGGTGACCAGCTTGGTGCCGTCAGGGAAGGTGGCTTCGATCTGGACGTCGTGGATCATCTCCGGGACGCCTTCCATCACGTCTTCCCGCTTGAGCACTGTGGTGCCGTAGCTCATGAGGTCCGCAACCGTCCGGCCATCCCGCGCGCCCTCGATGAGTTCGTAGCTGATGATGGCCACGGCCTCGGGAAAGTTCAGCTTCAGGCCGCGGGACTGGCGGCGCCTGGCAAGATCGGCCGCCACCACAATCATGAGCTTTTCCTGCTCTCGGGGCATCAGGTGCAATGGTTTTCCTTCCGTAGCCTCGCCGGCGTGTAACCAGAGTAAGCCGCCCAGGTTTCGGGGGAGTTTCCGGATAGCCGCCACCACACGCCGGATCTCGTTTACGATATAGGGCGAGCCGTTATTACCCCCGTATCCTGCCAAGAGACGGACGGACGAATGTCTTGGTTTGCGCCAAACCCGGTAGTGGCCTCATGGTCCCGCCGGCGGTGCAGGCCCTGGATCAGCTAAGTAAGGATCACGGGTGTGAGTATGATGCGGCGCGGGCACCTCCTCAGCGGGCGCTACAGGATAGATGAGCTGATTGGCTCCGGTGCGCAATCGAGCGTCTACCGTGCTGTTGACGAGCTGCTCCAAAGGGATGTGGCGCTGAAACTGTTCCGCAGGAACCGGACCGACGTCGAGCAGATCCGCAGGCAGGAGGATGAGGTCCGCATCCTGGCCGGCATGAGCCACCCCGCGCTGGTGACGTTGTTCGACGCCGGAGCGGATTTCAGCGATCCCCAGGACCAGCACAGCTACCTGGTGATGGAACTGGTCCGCGGTCCTGACCTTCGCGAGCGGGGCAGCCTGGGGTCCATGTCCGCAGCCCACGTCGCGCATATCGGACATGACCTTGCTGACGGTCTTGCCTACATCCACCATCACGGAATCGTTCACCGGGATGTCAAACCGGCGAACGTCCTGCTCGTTGACGACGGCAGCGGGGACAGCAGGCCACGCGCCAAGCTCAGTGACTTCGGCGTCGCGACTTTGCTTGCTAACGGATTCGACACCTTAACGGGCGGCTCGTCGGGTACGCCCCACTATCTCAGCCCCGAACAGGCAGCCGGTGAGCCGTCCGGCACTCCCAGCGATGTCTACTCGCTGGGGCTCGTGCTGCTGGAGGCCTTGACTGGTCGCGTTGTCTATCCGGGGGCTCCCATCCAGTCGGCACTGGCACGGCTGCTGCGGGATCCCCACATTCCGGAGGAGGTAGCGCCCCGCTGGGCAAAGCTGCTGACCTTCATGCTCGCCCGGGATCCCGCTGAACGCCCGGACGCCAAGGACGTGTCCTTGTCCCTGCGGCAGGAAATCGCAACGGGTGCGGCCAGGCACCGCGACGGATCGCAGGAAACAGACACCGAGGACGCCAGGATGCGGGCCGTGCAACGGTACCGGATCCTCGATACCCTCCCGGACGGGACATTCGACCGCGTGGTGGCTGTGGCGGCCCGGATGTTTGCCGTCCCGGTAGCGATCGTGAGCATTGTTGACCACGACCGTATCTGGTTCAAGGCCCGGTATGGGACCGATGTGGAACAGATTGGGAGGGATCCGGGGCTGTGCGCCTCGGCAATCCTCCAGGACGATGCCTGGATTGTGGAGAGCGCCGCTACCGATCCCCGCACTCTGGCCAACCCGCTGGTTGCCGGCGATGCCGGCATGCAGTTTTATGCCGGCGTTCCGTTGCGCACACCGGACGGGTACAACCTCGGAACCCTGTGCGTACTGGACACCAGGCCAAGGGAGTTCAGCGACGAGGACACCAAAACGCTGGAGAACCTCGCAGGGATCGTCATGAATGACCTCGAACTAAGGCTCCAGACGCGGCGCAGCCTCGCGTAGCGGGCCCGGCCGGGAAGCGCCCGGCTTCTTCAGCTGAAGGAGCGCCTACCGGTCAGCAGGTCCTGGCCCGCTGGCGAGCCACTCCTGCACCACTCTGAGGACCTCGTCAGGGTCAGCGGTGGACACAGTCCTTGGACCAGCGCCGGGCGTTCTTCCGTAGGTTATTCTGGCCCGGAAGCCTTGGGGGTGACCGGGCTCGTGCCATCTGCTGATGATCATTGTCTCGGCTGCCGGTGCCTCGCGGTCATCAGCGTCGTCCGTGGCTGACCCGTCGTCGTCGTTCATCATGTCGGCCATCCACCTCCGGTCCGTAGTCCTCAATCACAGCTGCTTAGGATCCTGCTGCAGAAGCATCAGGAGTTGGCCCACCTTTCCGAAATCTTGGCTCAAGATTAGGGGCGCCCCCCGCTGCTCCGGGAACAACCGGGGGCGCCGTCGTCGAGATTGATCAGTTGGAGCCTCCAGTCAGGGTTGCCGCGCCCGCCTCCGCCACTGTCTGGTCCTGTTCGCCGGAGCCTCCGCTGACACCAATGGCGCCGATGACTTTTCCGTCGCGGGTGAGGGGGATCCCCCCGGCGAAGATCATGATTCTGCCGTGGTTGCTGGCGTGGATTCCGTAGAACTGATTGCCGGGCTGGGAGTTGTCGCCAAGGTCCTTGGTCTGGATATCAAAGGCACGTGAAGTGAAGGCCTTGTTGATCGAGATGTCGATGCTGCCGATCCATGCGCCGTCCATGCGGGCGTGGGAAACGAGGTTGCCGCCGGCGTCTACGACGGCGATGTTCATTGGCTGGCCGATTTCCTCGGCGCGCTTTTCGGCGGCGGCGATGATGGTGCGGGCTTCGGCGAGGCTGGGTGAGGTCATTGTTTTACTCCTTGTTCTCGTTGAAATTCAGTTAGGCGTTGACGTAGCCGTTGGGGTTCAGGACGTATTTGGTGGCTGCGCCGGCGTCGAATTCGGCATACCCGCGGGGCGCCTCGTCGAGGGTTATTGCTTTGCCGTTAACTGCCTTGGCGATCTGGACTTTGTCGTGCAGGATGGCCATCATCAGCTGCCGGTTGTATTTCATGACCGGGCACTGGCCCGTGGTGAATGCAAGCGATTTGGCCCAGCCGGTGCCGAGGCTCAGCGACAGGGACCCCTTCTTGGCTGCATCGTCGACGGCGCCCGGGTCACCGGTGACATAGAGGCCGGGGATGCCCAAAGCGCCGCCGGCGGCGGTGATTTCCATCAGCGAGTTCAGCACCGTGGCCGGGGCTTCCTCGGCGTCCCGGCCATGGCCGTGACCGCGCGCTTCAAAGCCCACAGCGTCAACTCCGGCGTCGACTTCGCGGACGCCGAGGACCTGTTCGATCTGGTCCGCGGGGTCTCCGTTGGCGACGTTGATCGTTTCGCAGCCGAAGCTGCGGGCCTGGGCGAGCCGTTCCTCGTTCAGGTCACCGATGATCACCACCGCAGCGCCGAGCAGCTGCGCTCCCGCGGCGGCGGCCAGCCCTACCGGGCCTGCGCCGGCGATGTAAACGGTTGAACCCACCTCGACACCTGCCGTGACGGCTCCGTGGAATCCGGTGGGGAAGATGTCCGAGAGCATGGACAGGTCCATGATCTTTTCCAGCGCCTGGTCACGGTCCGGGAACTTCAGCAGGTTCCAGTCCGCGTAGGGAACCAGGACATACTCCGCCTGGCCGCCCACCCAGCCGCCCATGTCCACGTAGCCGTAGGCGCTGCCGGGCCGGTCCGGGTTCACGTTCAGGCAGATCCCGGTCTTCCGCTCCTTGCAGTTCCGGCACCGGCCGCAGGAGATGTTGAACGGGACCGAAACGATGTCTCCGACCTTGATGAATTCAACGTCCGGCCCGGTCTCCACCACCTCGCCGGTGATTTCGTGGCCGAGCACCAGGTCCGTGGGGGCGGTGGTGCGGCCGCGGACCATGTGCTGATCGGAGCCGCAGATGTTGGTGGTAACGGTGCGGAGGATCACCCCGTGCGGGATCTTCCGGCCGATGTTTGCGGGGTTAACCCCCGGCCCGTCCTTCAGCTCGAAGGTGGGGTATTCGGTGTCAATGATTTCGACCTTGCCGGGCCCTTTGTAGGCAACTGCCCTGTTTCCAGACAACGGGTTCTCTTCTCTTCCGTGGCTGCTGCCCGGCTCAGCGGTCCGTGTGGGTGTGGTGGCGTTATTGAACAACACGTGTGGCCAGCTGGACAAGGTCCCAAAGTCCCCTTGGTCTCTCCGGCCACCGTGCCGGCGGCTCAAAGACCTTCGAAGAGGTCCGTCAGCAATGCACTTCCAGCCGGGCGGCCCGGCCAGGCCAGAACAGCCGCTTCCCGGGACACGATCCTGGCCCAACGGCGCTCGTCCACGCCGGGGTCGATCAGGACATCCCGCTGCGACTTATGCTCCAGCAGGCCTGCCACGGTCCGGTGCGCCACTGCGCTCGTGTCAACCTCGATGTCGATCCGGTCATCGGGGACCGGACGGAGGTGGTATTCGCGGGTTGGATCCCAGGGCGCCAATCCCAGGCGTTGCCGGCTCACGTTCCACCGTTCAAAGGTGGAGGCACGCATGGCACCGTGCACCAGCCGGCGCAGCCCAGGCCCCGGCGTTTTCCGTGCCCGGGCGAAGGCTTCGTCGGTTGCCCTCCCCACGGCGATGTGGTCCCGGTGCCCGGTGATGCCGTCAGGTCCGAAGGTAACCACCACCTGCGGCCGCTCCTGGAGCAGGATCTCCTGGATCCTGCCCACCAGTTCCTCGAAGTCGATTTCCGGCACCCGCCCGTCGTCGTAGTCCAGCCATTCGTGCCGGTCAGGGATTCTGCCGTGGGCCCGCCACGCATTGGCGCTCTCCCGCCGGCGCCAGGCACCCAACTCTGCAGGCGTCGTCGGGACACCGGCACTGATCTGTCCGGCCCCGCCGTCCGTTGCAAGCACCAGGCAGAACCTGAACCCGGGATCGTTCTCGTGCAGGGCAATCGAGCCCGCGCACCCGTACGCATCGTCATCGGGGTGGGCGACCACCACCGCCAGTGAGTGCGGCTCATTCACAAAACCGACGCTAAACCCAACAGCAGGTGAATCACAAGGCCATGGTTTGGCACCCTGTTGCGCCGGCGCTGGATGGAGTAGGTTGCTCGGATGGAGCAGACGTATCAGGTCATCGTGGTCGGGGCCGGATTTGCCGGCCTGACAGCTGCCAGGAAGCTTGGCCGCAAGGGCGTCAGGGTGTTGCTCATCGACGCCAACAACTATCACCAGTTCCAACCCCTCCTTTACCAGGTGGCGACCTCCCAGATCGGCGTCTCGGCCATTGCCCGGCCCATCCGGTCTGTGTTCCGCCGCCTCAAATCGGTCAGGGTGCTCACCGCGGAAGTGGCAGCGGTGGATGCAGCCAACCGCACGGTCACCACCGTTGATGGCGGCACCTTCCAGGCCCGGATCATCGTTATCGCGGTAGGCGCGGTGCCTAACTTCTTCAACACCCCGGGGGCTGAGGCGCTTGCTTTCCCGTTGTACTCGGTCACCGACGCCACCAGGCTCGGCGCCAAACTCACCCAACTTCTGGACCAGGCCGATAGGGAGTCCGGCGGTTCCGTGGACGTGGTGGTCATCGGCGGCGGACCGACCGGCGTGGAGACTGCCGGGGCCATGATGGAAAACGTCAAATACGTGGTGCCCAAGTACTTTTCACCGGAGCTTGCCGCCCGATGCCATGTGCATCTGGTGGACATGATTCCGACCGTTCTGAATGCCTTCTCGGCAAAGTCGCAGGAATACACCCGGCAACGCCTGGAGAAGATCGGCGTCCAGCTGCACCTGGGAGTGGGCGTCACGGAGGTCGGGGCCGACGGCGTGACGCTCGCCGACGGAACGTTCATTCCCGGCCGGGTGGTGGTCTGGGCCGGCGGCTTGAAGGCAGGCAAAATCATCACCGACTCCGGCATTCCGCAGGGCAAAGGCGGGCGGATCGACGTGCACCCGGACCTGACCGCGCCTGAGTTTGATGGCGTGTATGTCCTGGGCGACGCGGCCAACATCACTGATTCGACAGGAGCCAAACTGCCGCAGCTTGGCTCCGTGGCACAGCAGGCCGGGAAGTGGGCGGCGAAGAATATTTATGCCGACCTCACCGGCGGTGAGCGCCAGCCCTTCAAGTACCTGGACAAGGGGTACATGGGGATGATCGGCCGGGGCGCTGCGGTGGCCGAAATCGGGCGCCAGCGGGTCCAGCTCCAAGGGCCGCTGGCCTTCCTGGCCTGGCTGCTGGTGCACCTCGCCCTGCTGTCCGGATTCCAGCAGAAGGTCCGGGCACTGTTTTCCTGGCTCAACGGCTACATCATCCACAGCCCCGCCCAGGTGGTGGTGGGCCGGCCGGAGTGACCGGCCGGGTCACACGGCGGAGGTACCGGGTTAGCTGCCGGTCAGCTGCCCCGATAGGTTGAGTAGGCGAACGGGCTGAGCAGCAGCGGCACGTGGTAGTGCTCGGCGCCCGTCACCGAGAAGACGAGGTCCACTTCCGGGAAGAAGGTGGGTGTTCCGAGGCTCTCGTAGTAGGTTCCGGTGCCGAAGTTCAGGCGGTAGGTTCCCGGCTGAAGCTGCACGGGGCCAATTTCCTTCACGCGCCCGTCGGCGTCTGTGGTGCCGCTGCCCACGGAAGTCCACGTCCCGCCGTCGCGCCGGTACAGTCCGACGGCGACGCCCCCGGCGGGGCGCCCGGAGCCGGTGTCCAGGATGTGCGTGGTGACCTGTGAGGTGCTCATGGGCTGATGACTCCTTGAAGGCGCAATAGGGCGATTTCCCGCAACTGCCGGGCGATGATGGGTTCTTCCTGTTCCGGAGTATTCGCCAGCCTTTCCCGGAGGACCCTGAGGATTTCTTCGCCAGTGCGCCCCGCGGCGCGGATCAGGAACACCCGGCCGAACTTGTCCTCATAAGCGCGGTTCCCGTCAGCCAGGGTTGCTGCCAGGGTTGCGTCCGCCGTGCCCAGCCCAGCCTGCTCGGAACGGGACATGGCTGCCTCGGCGGTGCGCGCCGTCGGGCTCTCCCCGATGCGCGGGTGGTGGGCCAAAGCGGCCTCAACCTCCTCCGCTGTGAACGGATCCGCGGCGTGCCGGGCGAAGTCCAGCAGGTGCTGCTCGGAGGCGAACGGGCGGGCTCCTGCGATCTCCTCCACCCAGCGCTGGACGTCGACGCAAGGCCGCAGCATGGCCTCGGCCTGGGCGGCGGATGCTGTATTGAAGGCAGCAAGCTTTACGTTGCGGCGGAGCAGCTTCCCCGTGGGGATCCGGCCGTCCACCACGCTGCCACGAAGGTAGGTGCGCCGGACCATGCCGGTGAGGGCCTTGCCGTCGTACGGGGTGATGGGGTTCCTGTGCTGGAGCCTGGCCACGTCCACCACGAACGCCTCGTCCGGGGCGAACACGGCGAAGTCCGCGTCGAAGCCGGGCGCGAGCCGGCCCTTGTTGGACACGCGAGCGAGGGTTGCTGGCTTCTCCGCCATCCAGGCGACCACCTGTTCCAGCGGAATGCCGCGCTGCCGCGCCTCCGTCCAGATCAGGGACAGGCCCAGCTGGAGTGAGGACACGCCGCCCCAAGCCACGGCAAAGTCACCGTTGTCCAGGTCCTTGAGGTCCAGTGTGCTGGGGGAGTGGTCCGAGACAATGCAGTCGATGGTGCCGTCCTGCAGGCCCTGCCAGAGCAGCTCGCGGTTGGCGGCTTCGCGGATGGGCGGGCAGCACTTGAAGGCAGTGGCGCCGTCCGGGATTTCCTCGGCTGTCAGGGTCAGGTAGTGCGGGCACGTCTCCACGGTGAGCTTCACGTCGTCGCGCTTTGCCGCCGCAATCATGGGCAGCGCGTCCGACGACGAGAGGTGCACGATGTGCGCACGGGCACCGGTGCGCCGGGCCCGTTCTATGACCTCGGCGATGGCGGTGTTCTCGGCACCGCGTGGACGGGAAGCCAGGAACGTGGCGTAGCTGACGCCCCCGGGGTGGGGTGCGCTCTCGATCTCGTGCGGATCCTCCGCGTGGACCAGCATCAGGGAGTCGAGGGACCCAAGTTCGGCCATGTCCTCTTCCAGTTCGTCCGCGCCCAGGTCCGGGAACTCGTCAACGCCTGAAGGCAGCAGGAAGCATTTGAAGCCGAACACGCCCTCGTCGTGCAGCGGGCGCAGGTCCTTCGTGTTCCCCGGGACCGCGCCGCCCCAGAAGCCCACGTCCACAAACACCTGGTCCTCTGCCACCTCGCGTTTGAGTTTGAGGCCTTCCACGGTGGTGGTGGGCGGGATGGAATTCAGCGGCATGTCGATGATGGTGGTCACGCCGCCGGCGGCAGCTGCCCGGGTGGCGGAGGCGAACCCTTCCCACTCGGTGCGGCCGGGCTCGTTGACGTGGACGTGGGTGTCCACCAGACCCGGGATCAGGATCTCGTCGTCGGAGAGCTCGATCGTTTCGGCCCCGGCCAGGCCGGAGCCGAGCGGTTCGATCGCAGCGATTTTCCCGCCACGGACGCCCACTTCCCGGGGCGAGATGCCGGCGCCGGTGAGGATCCGCCGGGCCCGGATAACCAGATCGTACGTTGCTGCAGGCATTCAGGACTGCCCGGTGAGGCGGATCTGGCGGTTGACGTCCTTGTACAGGAGGTAGCGGAACGGGCCGGGGCCGCCGGCGTAGCAGGCCTGCGGGCAGAAGGCGCGGAGCCACATGAAGTCGCCGGCCTCCACCTCCACCCAGTCATCGTTGAGCCGGTAGACGGCTTTGCCTTCGAGGACAAACAAGCCGTGTTCCATCACGTGGGTTTCGGCGAACGGGATGGTGCCGCCGGGCTGGAACGTGACGATGTTGACGTGCATGTCGTGGGCGAGGTCGTCCGGGTCCACGAACCGGGTGGTGGCCCAGGCGCCGTTGGTGCCGGGCATGGGTCGCGGTTCCACTTCCTGGTCCCGGGTCACGAAGGACTTCGCGGTGAAGCCTTCCAGCGGTTCGTAGGCCTTGCGGATCCACTGGAAGGAGGCTGCTTCGCCGTCCGCGGGGGCAGGGTTCCGGACTTTCCAGTCAGCGCCGGCGGCGAGGTAGGCGTAGCCGCCGGCCTCGAGCCGGTGGATCTCGCCGTCGAGCGTCAGGGCCAGTTCGCCCTTGGTCAGGAAGATGACACCTTCGACGCCGGCCTCGGCCTCGGGCTTCTCGCTCCCGCCGCCCGGGGATACTTCCACGATGAGCTGGCTGAAGGTGGTGGCGAAGCCGGCGATGGGCCGGGCGATGATCCAGGACCGGGTCTTCTCCCAGCCCGGCAGGTTGGAGGTGACGATGTCCCGCAGCACTCCCTTGGGGATGACCGTGTAGGCCTCCTTGACCACGGCGCGGTCGGTGAGGAGCTGGGTCTGCGGCGGCATGCCGCCCTCGGGGGAAAAGTAGGTGCTCATGGATGTGCTCCTTGCGAGGTGGCAGAGTGTGAAGACTCTGCGGAACGGGCGAGCCGGGGGTGCGCCAGGCCGGTCAGCTGGGGGATCCCGACGCCGGCCAGCGCCTGGACTTCTTCGGCGCCCACAGCGCCGCATTGGACGCCGCGCAGGACGAACGCCGCCAGTGCACGGGCGGTGGCTGGCTCGTCCATAACGCCGCCTTCGGTCCGTCCCACATAGTTGTGCAGCCGTGCGGCGGCGGCAGGAAGTCCCTGGCGGTAGAAGGCGTAGGTGGCGGCGAACCTGCTGGGCAGCTGGGCCGGGTGCAGGTCCCAGCCCTGGTAGTAGCCGCGCTCCAGGGACCGGCGGACCAGCCGGCCATGCAGTTGCCAGGCGCTCTCCACGTTGCGGCCCACCGGGATGATGTTGGTGGAGCCGTCCGAAAGCCGGATGCCCGTTCCGGCCACGGCGAGCCGCATGACTTCCTTGGCGAAGTCGGCCACCGGGTGCTCCATGGACTGGTACTCCGCGGAGATCTGCAGCGACGCGGAGTAGTCGTACGTGCCGTAGTGCAGGCCGCTGATCCGCCCGGGGACGGCATGGGGCAGTTGCGCTACCGGGGATGTGCCTTCCGGCCCCAGAATGAGTTGCGGTGTTTCCACCTGGACCTCGAACCTCAGCCGCCCGGCCGGGAGCCCGTGGATCTCCTCCAGCCGGGACACGGCGTAGTCCATGGCCTGCACCTGCGCCACGGTGGTGACCTTTGGCAGGGTCAGGATCAGCCCGGCGGGGAGCTCGCCGGCCGAGGCCAGCCCGGAGACGAAGAGGTCCAGGGTGCGCAGGCCGCGGGGGCGGGTGGCGGCCTCGAAGCATTTGAACCGGATCCCCACGAACGGGGGAGCGGAGCCGGCCGCGACGGCGGTGGCCACGGCGGCTGCCGCGGCACCAGCGGCGGCGTCCTCGGCGTCGTCTCCTCTGTCCCCGTACCCGTCCTCGAAATCGAGGCGGAGGTCCTCGATGGGTTCGGTCTCCAGTTTTGCCTGCACCCGCGACGCCACAACTTCTGCGAGATGGGCGTCCTGGCCCAACAGCCCGCCCAGCCTTTCCAGCCCGCCGTGCGCCGCCGCCGTCGTCAGCGCCTGGGAACCCCAGTCGGCAGCGAGTGACGGAGTGAACCGGTCGGCGGGGACGTAGACGGTGTGGACGGGCTGGCGTGAGCCGTCGTCCCCTGGGTAGTTCCGGTCCAGCAACCGGTCCGTTTCCGCCAGCTGGGCGTCGATGTGGGCGGTGTCCGCCGCGGTGAGGGAAGGCGTGGGGGTGGCGGCCATTCCTCAGTCCAGCAGTTCGTAGGCGGGGGTGGTGAGGAAGTCGGTGTAATCCTCGGACAGGCAGATGCTGGCGATCAGGTGGCTGGCCGGTTCGTAGTAACCCATGAACGCCTCCTCGCCCACTTCGCTGCGGAGCCGTTCGGTTTCCTCGGCCAGGATCTGCTCCACAAGTTCGCGGGTGACGGTGTGTCCGGTGTCGGCGAGGACGGATTTGTTCCGGATCTGCTGCCAGACCTGGGAGCGGGAGATCTCGGCGGTGGCGGCGTCTTCCATGAGGTTGTGGATGGCCACGGCGCCGTTGCCGGAGAGCCAGACTGCGGTGTACGCGACGGCGACGTAGAGGTTCAGGCGCAGCCCGGCCTCGGTGACCTGTCCGCCGGCGGAGGCGATGTCCAGCAGCTGGTCCGCGGTGACGGAGACGTCGGGGCGCTGTTTGTCGAGCTGGTTGGGCCGGCCGCCCTTTTCCGGATCGCCGAGGACGGCGTCGAAGACTTCCTGGCAGGTGGGCACGAGGTCGGGGTGGGCGACCCAGGAGCCGTCGAAGCCGTCGTTGGCTTCCCGGGTTTTGTCCGCGCGGACCTTGGCGAAGGCGGCCTCGGTGACCTCGGGCTGTTTGCGGTTGGGGATCACCGCTGCCATGCCGCCCATCGCGAACGCGCCGCGGCGGTGGCAGGTCTTGACCAGCAGTTCGGTGTAGGCGCGCATGAACGGGGCGGTCATGACCACGGAGGCGCGGTCGGGGAGGACAAACTGCTCCCCGGCATCGCGGAAGTATTTGATAATGCTGAACAGGTAGTCCCAGCGGCCGGCGTTCAGCCCGGACGCGTGGTCCCGCAGCTCGTAGAGGATCTCGTCCATTTCGAAGGCGGCGGGGATGGTCTCGATCAGCACGGTGGCCCGGATGGTGCCCTGCGGGATGCCGAGGTGGTCCTGGGCGAAGACGAAGACCTCGTTCCAGAGCCGGGCCTCGAGGTGGCTCTCCATCTTGGGCAAATAGTAGTAGGGGCCCTGGCCGTTGAGGATGAGCTGTTTGGCCACGTGGAAGAAGTGCAGGCCGAAGTCCACCAGCGCACCCACGGCACGTTCGCCGTCGATCATGACGTGCTTCTCCGGGAAGTGCCAGCCGCGCGGGCGGGCCACCACCACGGCGAGCGGTGCGTCGGTGCGGAGGGTGTATTCCTTGCCCTCGGCCGAGGTGTGGCTCAGGGTGCCGTTGGCGGCGTCGCGGAGGTTCAGGATGGAATCGATGACGTTGCCCCAGGTGGGTGTGGAGGCGTCCTCAAGGTCGGCAAGCCAGATTTTGGCTCCGGAGTTCAGGGCGTTGATGGCCATCTTGGCCGGGGAGGCGGGGCCGGTCATTTCGACCCGGCGGTCCTGCAGTGCCGCAGGCGCCGCCGCGACTGTCCAGCCGCCGTCGCGTACGTCTTGTGTTTCCGGGAGGAAGTCCAGTTTGCCGGTCTCCGCGACCCGCTGGCGTTTGACCGCGCGGGCAGCGAGGAGCTCGTTGCGGGTCCCGGCGAAGCGGGTGTGGAGTTCTTCGATGAACGCCAGCGCCTCCGGGGTCAGGATCTCCTCCGCGCGGTCGATCGGCCGGGGGTCTGTGACAGTGATGGCCATTGCTGGTCCTTTCGTTGGCTGCGAAGACGCTGGGGCTAATCTAACTCAGCAGAAGCCGGCGATTCCTGACCAGGCAGCGGGCGCCGGGGTGGCGTCGTCGCGTTGGACGGTGGCCTCGATCAGGCCGTAGGGGCGGTCTGCCGCGAAGAAGACCTCGTTGGGGTTGTCGAGGCCGAACGGGGAGAGGTCCACCAGGAAGTGGTGTTTGTTGGGCATGGAGAACCTGATCTCCTCGATCCCGCTCTGTGCTTCCAGGACCTTGGTGCCCATTTCGAACAGAGTCTGCTGCAGCGCGTGGGAGTACTTCTCCGTGAAGCCTTCAAGCAGGAGTGCCTTGACGTCGTCGTAGCTTTTGTTGAAGTCCAGGGCGCTGAAGTCGGTCCCGGTCCTGTAGCGCCAGCGGGCGGAAACGTCGGTGGCGAGGATGCGGTCCGTGGTTTCCGGGAGGGTGGTGTATTTGTCCCTGACGAAGCCCACGAAGCCGGACTGCGTGCTCTTCAGAACTGTGAGGTCCTTCAGCCCGGAGGTCAGGTGGGTGGCGGCGCCGTCGCGGACCAGGACAGCGGTCCGGACTTCCTGTCCGTTGCGGACAAAGGAGTGGTCATGTCCGCTGCCGTGGGCCTGGATCCGGTCCCAGCTGTACGACGCAGCTTCCCAGCGGCCGCCGGTGACCCAGCCGAAACCGGACGTGAAGTGTTCGCCCAGGCGCAGGAGGAAAGCTTCGGGTGAGCCGATGCCCTCGCGGGCGAAGGCGTAGATGGTGTTCTTCTGCGTGTCTGTGGCCACAACGTGGGCGTTGTCGCCCTCAAGGTGGGCCGCGGCGAAATCGCCCCGCAGCTGCGAGGTGACGTTCAGGTCCTCGATCTCGTGGCGGTCAGTGTCCCGGGTGATCTTCACAACCCGGACCTCGGCCTTGCCGTACTGGTTCTCGCCGAGGACGATCTTGCTGCTCATGGTCTGTTTCCCAACTTCCGGTAAGTGGAGCCTACGTTCCGGCACTGACATTAAGCGCTCGTTACCAGCGCGTTTCCGGTGTCAGGACACGGGACGGCCCGGCCACTCCTTGCCCGCCCACGGATCGTAATCGGCAATGAGATCCTCCTGCGGGGGACGTTCAGAATCGGGGACGTGCTGCAGGTTCACCCGCACCCGGTACCAGAGCGAGCTCGATCCGCGCATGCCATCGATCATCACGTCTGCGGGGTGCAGGGCAGGGACAACGTCCGCATGGCGCAACTTCCACTCCTCCAGCGCCGCGAGCGCCTCCGGTTTGGTCTTGGTCCGGGCCACCTCGATCAGCGGCATCACCGATTGCCGGCGGCCGGAACCGTCACCGCTGCGTGGCGCCTTCTCGGCGGGACCGAGCTCGGCTGCAAGGGCCAGGAGCCCGTCCAAGGAGCCGACGGCGTCGTCGATTCCCTCGTGGGGATCGCCGATGTCCGCGAACCGCCCGGGCACCGTGAGAACCGTGAACTGTTCCGGCCGGGCGGAACGGACCTCCTCCCAGGTCAGAGGCGTCGAGACCCGGGCATCGGGGAGCGGCCGGACGGAGTAGGCCGAGGCCACGGTGCGGTCCTTGGCGTTCTGGTTGAAGTCCACGAACACACTCTCGCCGCGCTCCTCCTTCCACCACCGCGCGGTGGCAAGGCCCGGCGCGCGGTTTTCGACCTCGCGGGCGAGCGTTTCGGCGGCGAGCCGCACCTCGCGGTAGGACCACTGCGGCTCGATCCGCACCAGGATGTGGAGGCCGCGCGATCCGCTTGTTTTCGGCCACCCCACCAGTCCGACGTCGTCGAGCACCTCCTGTGCCACATAGGCAACGTCCACGATCTGGGACCAGTCCACCCCCGGCATCGGATCCAGGTCAACGCGGAGCTCGTCCGGTTGCTCCAGGACCTCGGCGCGGACAGGATGCGGGTTGAGGTCCAGGCAGCCGAGGTTCACCACCCACGCCAACCCCGCTGCGTCCCGGATGACGGCCTCTTCGGCCGACGTCCCGGATGCGTAGTGCAGCGTGGTGGTGTCGATGAAGTCGGGGTGGTTTTCGGGCACCCGCTTCTGGAAGAACGGCTCGGCGTCGATCCCTTTGGGGAACCGCTTGAGCACCATGGGCCGGCCGCCCGCGCCGCGCAGCGCACCATCGGCGACGGCAAGGTAGTAGCGCACCAGGTCAAGCTTCGTTACCCCGGGCTCGGGGAACACCATCTTGTCCGGACTCGAGATGCGGACCTCGTTGCCGTCAATGATGAGGATCTCGGCCGGAGTCTTCGACGGGTTCATGCCGTCACGCTAGCAACGATCCGATGCCTGGGCCAGAGCCCGGCCCCTGTTGTCAGTTGAGGCTTCCGAGCCAGGAATCTACTTCTCCCGGGGCGTCGTGCATGTCATCCCGGGAGATGGTGAACGCGTTCTGGTTCACGGCTGCACCTGAAAGCGCAGCGGTAATGGTTTCGACCGTTCCGGAAAGCCGGCTCCCGCCGTGTGTGCTGAAGAGGACGATGTTCTTCCCGGTGAAGTCATGCTGTTCAAGGAAGGTGTAGAGGACCATGGGAAGGTCGTACCACCAGATCGGATAGCCGATGAAGATGGTGTCGTACGCTGCAAGGTCCGAAATGGGTGCCTTGACACCGGGCCTGGCGTTTTCTTCCTGTTCCACCTCCGCTTCGTCCGTAAGGGTGTCCATGCTGACGGGCAGTGACTGAGCCGTTTCGATGCGGAAGAGCTGTGCTCCCGTGCGTTCCTGGATGAGCTGGGCTACGTATTCGGTATTTCCCAGGACGTTGCCGTCGACGACGTGCATGCTGTTTTCGACGTCCTCGCGGTTATTCGCGGATTGGTCTGTGAGTGGCACCGAAAAGTAGGAGATCAGGGTGCGGGCGGGATCAAAGGAGAGGGCACCTCGGGAGCCGCCTGCAGCGCCCGGTCCGGTGGAGTTGTTCAGGCCCAACCCGCCGCCGGGGCTGCAGCTTGCGATGGTGATTCCGGTCGCGGCCACTCCCAGTAGCTTCAGGAAGGTTCGGCGTTCTCTGTGTTTCATCTGATTCAGTCCGTTTCAGTGGTTCGGATGCAGCGTGGGCTACATGGTGAGGCGTTCGTGATGGATGCGCCGGGCGGGGACGCCCAAACTTCGCAGCAGTCTCTGGCTGGACAGCACCGCCACGTTCGGTCCGACGATGAAGAAGGCGCCTTTCGAGAGGGTTTCTGCCGGCAACGTGTCGGCGAGATCCTCTTTCCGGTACCTGCCGATGCGGGTGGTGATCTGCAGACGCCCCCCGGATGCGGCCTGATAGTTCTCGAGCATGTCGCGGTAGTAGATGTCTTCGGGGCGGCGCACCGTCCACAGCAAGTGGATGTTGCGCTTTGAGTGATGGGCGGAGGTCAGGCTCAACAGCGGCGCCACGCCGGCGCCCATTCCGAGGAACACGAGCGGCGTGTCTTGTGGTGGTCCTGGACGATTGAGTCGAAGCGGCCGAAGGGACCCTCCAGGCGCACGCGGGTTCCCGCTTGGACGTTGCCGAGGCGGCGGGTGTAATTTCCGTGCTGGCGCATTGTGAACGTGACTTCCTCCCGGTTGTCATCGGTCACTGAGAACGGGTGCCGTTCCCGGCTTACCGCTGAGGATCCCTCGAAGCTGAGAAAGAAAAAGTCCCCCGGCCGCAGGGAGGTCTCTTCCTGGTCGAGGGCCACTGACACTTTCCGGGTGGAGCCGCCGCGCGCATGGTTAGCGACTACTGTTCCGGCCTTGAACGTGTCAGGGCCGATCCACTTCTTCCAGGCGTAGATTCCCAGCACCACAACCGTGTACAGGTCGAAGAGGACCATGAACACGAAATGCTCACTCACCCTGTCCAGCAGGTGGGCGTGCAGCCAGATCATTCCCACGATCACCAGGTTGAGCCGGTGGATCCAGACGGAAAGCTGATGGCGGAAAACGCGTTCAAGAAGCCGCTTGACCTTTACGAGCAGCATCGAGCGGTCCACGAGCCAGCCGCTCATGAAAAACACCGAATAGCAAAGCACCGTCAGTGCCGCGTAGAAGCTCCAGTCCCCGAGCCACCGCGCCCACCGCTCCGGCGCGTACGAGTTCTCTCCATGCACGTAGGCGGCGGCCAGTGCGAGCACACCAAGCATTCCGTGCAGCCCGTAGATGGACCGCAGTCCCACGAGCCTGTCCAGCCACGGTGGCCTGACACTCAGAACGATGGCCAGCAGCCACCACGAGTAGGCCACCAGACCGAGCAGGATGTAGAACTTCAGCCGCCAGGGATCTGAGGACTGGAGGTGGAAGGTGAGCAGCAACGGCACGGGAAATGCCACCGTTACGGTCCAAAACAGTGTTCTATGCAGCATGGTGGTGGCTCCGCCCGGCCGTCTGAACTACCGGTGAACCGGTGCCCGGCACTACATCGACGGCCATGGCCATGCCCGGCCTCCTCCTGGGACCGGTGTCCTCGGAGCTTTGGAGATTGATGACAATCAGGGCCGCCATGACGACGGCGGCTATGGTCACCAGGACGATCTTTTTCGTGTGTTTCATCGGCGGTATTCCCGTTGACCTTTCATCGGTTGTGTATGTGCCAAAAGTGGCAAGAGGACAGGACGAAGAAACCCGGGCCGATGAATGATCGTTGCGGCGGATGCCGTCAGTCGGAGTCTGAGCTGGTTTAGCTGAGCTGGTTTAGCTGCGCTGGTCCCTGCTGTGGGCAGGGTCGGCGGCGGCTGCCCCATGCGGTCCCGCCCGGCCGATGCTCCAGCTCGTCAGGAACGCCAGCTGTTCCTGGGCGTGGCTGGCCGGTTCAGCGGTGTACGCGATCAGGGTCAGGTCCTGGCCGGGAAGGTCGAGAGCGTCCCCTGTCAGTTCGATTTCGCCGATCAGGGGACAACGAAGCGTCTTGCGGGCGCTGCGGTGGAACCGGACATTGTGCTTGGCCCAGCGGACCGAGAATTCATCGCTTCCGGTGGCGAGGTCACCGATGAGTGCGTTGAGGGCCCGGTCATGCGGATGCCTGCCCACTTCCACCCGGAGCGCCGAGGTCAGATCGTCAGCGACGGTCTCCCACTCCACAAAGAAGTCGCGTGCGCGGGTGTCCAGGAACATGAACCGCGCAAGGTTCAGCGGCAGGGTCTCGGGGCCGAGGATTCCGGTGTACAGGGCAAAGCACAGGGGATTGGCAGCCAGGATGTCCATCCGGGAGTTCCGCACATACGCGGGGATGCCGGTCATGCCCGTCAGGATCCGTTCGACACTGGGGCTTACTCCCTGCCGCTTTTGACGGGTCCCTGCCCCCGTGCTCGGCGCTGCGGACCGTGCAAGGTCGAGGAGGTGGGCGCGCTCGGCTTCGTCCAGCTGAAGGGTACTGGCGAGGGAGTCAAGGACGGAATCGGAGACTCCCCGCAGGTTGCCCCTCTCCAGGCGCGCGTAGTATTCGGTGCTGACGCCCGCCAGCATGGCAACTTCCTCGCGCTTGAGTCCGGCCACCCTTCTGGTTCCCCCGTAGGCGGGCAACCCGGCCTGGGCCGGGGTGATGCGTGACCGCCGGCTCATGAGGAACTCGCGGACGTCCTTGCTGTTGTCCATAGCCCTAACGCTACGACCTGCCGCGCCGCCCTAACAGGAACTGCCAGTACACCTCACAGCAGTGACTCCCACATGAGGCACCGGACTGGTTGTCTTGAACAGGTACCCCCGTGGAAAGGAACCCACATGAACAGCGTGACCCTCAACAATGGCGTCCAAATGCCCGTCCTGGGCTTTGGCGTCTTCCAGATCCCGGACGAAGACACCCAGGCCGCCGTCGAAGCGGCGCTCGCCGCCGGTTACCGGCATCTGGACACCGCGGCGTCCTACGGCAACGAAGCCGCCGTGGGGGCGGCGCGTAAAGCCAGTGGAATCGCCCGGGAAGAGCTCTTCATCACCACCAAACTGTGGATCCAGCATGCCCCCACCGGCAGCGTCGAAGAGGACACCAAGCGCGCGTTCGAGAGCTCGCTCCAGCGGCTCGGGCTGGACTACGTGGACCTGTACCTGATCCACCAGCCCCTCGGTGACTACTACAGCGAGTGGCGGTCCATGCAGGACCTCAACAGGGAAGGACTGGCCCGCGCCATTGGAGTGTCCAACTTCCACCCGGACCGGCTGGTGGACCTCATCGACCATAATGAGATCGTCCCGGCTGTGAACCAGATCGAAACCCACCCCTTCCATCAACGCGCAGCCGATCAGGCGCTCATGGTCGAATGCGGTGTCCAGATCGAATCGTGGGGCCCGTTCGCCGAAGGAAAGAATGATCTGTTCACCAATCCGCTCCTCAGCACCATCGCCGGGGAACACGGCAAATCCGTGGCGCAGGTGGTTCTCCGCTGGCTCATCCAGCGCGGCGTCGTCGTGATCCCCAAGTCCGTCCGGCCCGAACGGATGGCCCAGAACCTCGATGTCTTCGGCTTCACCCTCACCGAGGAGCAAATGACCATGATCGCCACCCTGGACACTGGAGCGAGCCTGTACTTCGACCACCGGGACCCGGCCATGGTGAGCTGGCTTGGCGGACGCCGGATCAGCTGATCCGTACGCCACTGACCGGAGGACTCCCAGATGACAAAGAACCAGCGGATTGTCGGCAGGCGCTCGGTCCTGCGCACGGCCGTCACGGGACTGGGTGCGGCCATGGTCACCACCGGAATCTCAGGCTGCAGCGCGGGAGACAGGACCCAGCCCGCCCAGGAAACACCAACGTCACCCAGCGCAGAGAACGCCCCGGCCCTACGGGAAAACGGACGCATCCTGTTGGCCTACTTCTCCCGCGCCGGGGAGAACTACTACTACGGGGGCCGGACCAAACCTGGAGATCGGGAACACCGAAGTCCTGGCCGGCATGATCAGCTCACTCAGCCCGTGCGACGTCCACCGGATCGAGGCAGCGGACCCCTACCCGGAGGAGTACGAGGAGACAGTTGCGCGCAACGTCCGCGAGAAAAGCGCCGACGCCCGCCCGGCCATGGTTGCCCCGTTGCCTGACATCGGCCAGTACAGCACCGTGCTGCTGGCCAGCGGGATCTGGAGCAGCCGCGCCCCGATGATCATGAGCACCTTCGCCGAACGGTACGATTTCGCCGGCAAGACCATCCACCCCGTCACCACCCACGCCATGAGCGGCCTCGGCAGCACCGAACGGGACTATGCCGCATCCTGCCCCGGTGCTGTGATAGGCCAAAGGACTCGCTGTTCAGGGTGAGGAAGTCCGGAACGCCGGGGCCGACGTCGAATCCTGGCTGCGCGGCACCGGACTCCTCAGGAGCTAGACATGCCGGAATGACCGCACACCCTCTTGACATAGCCCACGGTCAGGGGGCTCTTATCGAGTATCGGCTCGATAAGAGAGGGAGTGGTGGCCATGCCTGCCATCCAAACCAGCCAGGAGAAAGAGTCCCGCCTCCGGACCGGGGCTGCGCTGATGGCGATTGCCGGGCTGGCGTTCGTGGGGTACGCCGCTGTCTTCCTGGTCCTTAATTTCACGGGTGCGTTCCTGGAGCTGGGTATCGGGCCCGATGAAGTGGACAAGGGGAAAGCGGAGGTCGAGGCATTCAGCCCGGAACTGTCCCACTACATCAGCCACCTGCACATTGCGCTCAGCGGCTTCATCGCCGCCACCGGGCTGGGCATTGCAGGCCTGTCCTGGTACGGGGTCCGCCGGGGAGAACGGTGGGCATTCGGCACGGCCGTTACCGTTGCCGTGGTGGCACTCGCAGTGTCCGTCCCAGCGCATTATCCGTGGGGCCTGGCCACACTGGGGCACCTCGGCCCGGTTTACGTGGCGGTGGCCATTTTCCTGGCGGGGGTGGCTGTTGCCTACAGCGCGATGCGGAGCCCGGGGACGAAACACGGCTGACACGCCCGGGACAGACCGTGGCGTCGTGGCGGAGCCCACATCCCGGTGCTAATCTCGGAATTGCCAAAGGCGGGCACCCGGACTCCGGGCAGCTATCTACCAGGCGCTACATCACCTCGCAGCAGACGCTGAAGCCTGGTAACCGTCGCATCTGGTCCTACTGGTACCGCAACGGGATACAGGCTTCCTCGCATAGGGAGCCACCATGAGTACCACCGTCACCGCCGAACAGTATCTGGCCCGGTCCATCCAGCTGGCAACAGCAAACGTTCACAACAGCGGCGGGCCCTTCGGAGCCATGATCGTGACCGCGGATGGCCGCACGTTCGACGGCGTCAACCGCGTCACCGCAGACCACGATCCCACCGCCCACGCCGAGGTCACGGCCATCCGCACTGCCTGCCGCGCATTGGGGACACACGATCTCACCGGGGCGGTCCTTTACACCAGCTGTGAGCCGTGCCCCATGTGCCTGGCCTCCGCGCTGTGGGCCCGCATCGGGCGGGTCGTCTTCGCCGCAGACCGCCATGATGCCGCGTCCGTCGGCTTTGACGACGCCCTCTTCTACGAATACTTCGAGAGCCGGGACAG
This sequence comes from Pseudarthrobacter sp. DSP2-3-2b1, assembly GCF_049895945.1. NCBI lineage: Bacteria > Bacillati > Actinomycetota > Actinomycetes > Micrococcales > Micrococcaceae > Pseudarthrobacter > Pseudarthrobacter sp. DSP2-3-2b1. Next base: position 120,211 of record NZ_JAFCTI010000007.1, read on the forward strand.
GGAAGCACTGTTGCCCGTGTCCAAGCTTGAGCTGAACGATCCCCAGGCTCCGGCACCGCTCGAGCCGTTCACCACCTGGAACACCCTGACCACAAGGACCGACTACTAGGGAGCCTGCGTTCCCCTGATCGCCGGCGGGGGTACGACAATCTGGGAATCACCGGATTCGACGGATAAATGCAGTTCCGGAAGAAGGAGCGCCGCCATGCTGGACCTGATACCTTCGCTCAGTTCCTGGCCGCCTGCCGTGGCCGGTCAACCGTTCGCTGTGGCCACGATTGTTGCAGCGAGAGGCTCGGTGCCGCTGCCCGTGGGGGCATCGATGCTGGTAGCCCGGTCAGGAGTGATCCTGGGCAGCCTGTCCGGAGGCTGCGTGGAAGGCGCCGTGGTGACGCTCGCCCAGGAAGCAATGGACGACGGCGGCACCTGCCACGGGACGTTCGGCTACAGCGCCGCTGACGCCTTCGCCGCCGGACTCACCTGCGGCGGTGAGCTGGAGATCCACATCGAGCCCACCGGCGGCGGCGCCGGAATCCAGCTGCGGCATGCCCTGGAGCAGCTCGCGTCCGTCCCCCCGGGTAACCCCGTGGCACTGGTGCGCCGGCTGGATAACGGCGGCAGCGGTGCCGTCGTAATCCTGAACCCGGACACGTTCACCGTGGCCGGATCACCGGAGGCCGTCACGCTGCTGGGGATGGCAGCGGAGCCTGGGCTGGACAGCGGCCGGACGGACCACTCCGGTGTGGCGCTGCTGGAATCCTTCCTCCGTGGCGGCGGGACCGGCCTGCTGTCCCTCGCAACACCGGATACCTGCCCTGCCGGCCTCGGCCCCACGGCGCCAACAGTGACAGGCGAGGCCATCACGCTCCTCGTCGAGAGCAGGCTCGCCCCGCCCCGCATGCTCGTGTTCGGCGCCAACGGCTTCGGCGCTGCCCTCATTCCCGTCGGCAAACTGCTGGGCTACCACGTGACCCTGGTGGATGCCCGGCCCGCCTTTACCGCCCAGGCCCGGTTCGCCGGCGCGGAAGAGGTGGTCACAGACTGGCCGCACCGGTACCTCGGGGCGGAAGCCTCAGCGGCCCGGCTCGACCGGCGCACCGTGGCCTGCGTCCTGAGCCACGATCCCAAGTTCGACCTCCCCCTGCTGGAAACCGCCCTGGCCCTCGATCTTGCCTACGTGGGTGCCATGGGGTCGCGCCGCAGCCACCTCCAGCGGATGGAGGACCTCCTCACCGCGGGGGTGCCGCCGGAGCGGATCGCGCAGCTGCACTCGCCTATAGGCCTGGACCTCGGCGCCGTCACCCCGGCCGAGGTGGCCGTCTCGGTCGCCGCGGAGCTCATCGCATCCCGCAGCCGAAGGCGAACGTGCACGCCACTGCGGGACACCTCCGGTCCGATCCACCAGTCCCTCCCAACTGGGGCCGCTGACCCCGCCGTCATCCAGGAGGAGATCGCATGGACATGAACGCCATCGAGGCGGTGGTCCAAACCACCGATCCTGCCGACTGGCGGGACGGCGACGCCTGGCTGGCAGGCGGCACCGTCCTGTTCTCCTACGGCAGCTACGCCTTCGGTCCCGAACCGTTCAAGCGGCTCCTGGACCTCGGCCGGGCAGGCTGGACACCCGTCGCCGTAACGGACGAAGGTATCGAGCTGGCCGCCACCTGCACCGTGGCTGAGCTGTATGCCCTGCCGGACTCACCGGAGGTGGCCCAGCAGGGCTGGCCCGCCCTGGACCTCATCAACCCATGCTGCGACTCCTTCGTGGCATCGTTCAAGGTCTGGAACATGTCCACCGTGGGCGGGAACGTCTGCAGCGCACTGCCCGCGGGACCCATGACCTCCCTCTGTGCGGGGCTCGACGGCGTGGCCACCATCCTGGGTCCCGGCGGCGCCAGCCGCACCATTCCGGTGGCCAGCCTCGTCACGGGGGACGGAACAACCAGCCTGGCACCCGGCGAGCTGCTGCGCGCCATCCACCTCCCGGCGTCGGCCCTTTCCTCCCGGGTGGCGTTCCGCCGCCTGTCGCTGAGCAATCTGGGACGCTCCGCCGTGCTGCTGATCGGCAGGCTCGACGCCGGGACGTCACTGGTGCTGACCGTCACCGCCGCCACCAAACGGCCCGTGCAGCTGCGCTTCGGGCACCTGCCGGATGACGCCGAGCTCGCCGCGGCGCTGGACAGCGCGGTCCCCGGCGAGCTGTACCACGACGACGTCCATGGGCTTCCTGCCTGGCGCAAGGACATGACGTACCGCCTCGCGGAGGAGATCCGCGCCGAACTCGCGGCACCCGAAGGCACCCCGGACCTCCAGGTGTCCGGCGACTTCTGGCCGCCGCGCCTGGCCCGCAAACCGCTGCAGGAAGGGGCCTGAACATGGCTATCGAGATCAACGGCATTCCGGCGGAAACCGTACCGCGCCCCGGACAGTGCCTGCGGACGTTCCTGCGGGAGCAGGGGAACCTGGGCGTCAAGAAGGGCTGCGACGGTGGCGACTGCGGTGCCTGCACCGTGCACGTGGACGGCACCCCGGTCCACAGCTGCATCTACCCGGCCGTCCGGGCCGAAGGTCATGCCGTGACTACCATTGAGGGACTGGCCGGAACAGCCGGAACAGCCGGCGGGGAACTGCATCCCGTCCAGCAGCAGTTCATGGAGCGCCAGGGCTTCCAGTGCGGCTTCTGCACCGCAGGCATGGTGATGACCGCCGCTACGTTCACCGATGAACAGAAGGAGGACCTGCCGCGCAACCTCAAGGGCAACCTCTGCCGCTGCACCGGCTACGGGGCCATCGCGGACGCCGTCTGCGGGCAGGCAGGGCACCCGGAGCCTGCAGGTCAGGGCTCGGGGATCGCGGGGGAGGGACAACCGGAGCCCAGGCCCGGCGGGATGGGCGACGATGTCCAAGCTCCCGCCAGCCGGGCCGTGGTCACCGGCGCCGCCCGTTACACCCTGGATGTTCCCGCAGACCAGCTGCAGGGACTGCTCCACCTGAAGCTCCTGCGCTCGCCGCACGCCCACGCCCGCATCCTCAGCCTCAACACCGGGGGGGCCCTGAAAGTGCCCGGTGTGGTGGCGGTCTTTACCCACCAGGACGCGCCAACGCAGCTGTTCTCCACTGCCCAGCACGAGCTTTTCACCGACGACCCGGACGATACGCGGGTGCTCGATGACGTGGTGAGGTTCATCGGGCAGCGCGTCGCCGCCGTGGTGGCTGAATCGGTCCAGGCGGCCGAAGCGGGCGTCCGGGCGCTCGCCGTCGAGTACGACATTCTCGACGCGGTGTTCACCCCGGAGGAGGCCGTCCGCCCCGGTGCCCCGCTGGTCCACGGGGAGAAGGACGGCCCTACGGCGCGGATCGCCCGGCCCGGGCAGAACGTGGTTGCAGAACTCCACTCCGAACTGGGCAACGTGGAGGAGGGCTTTGCCGCCGCCAGCTTCATCCACGAACAGACCTATCAGACGCAGCGGGTCCAGCACGTGGCACTGGAAACCCACGCCGCGATCGCCTCCGTGGACAGCGACGGCCGGCTGCAGGTCCGCACCTCCAGCCAGGTCCCGTTCCTGGTCCGCCGCACCCTGTGCCGGGTCTTTGGACTGCCCGAGGCACAGGTCCACGTGGTGGCCGGGCGGGTGGGCGGCGGGTTCGGCGGCAAGCAGGAGGTGCTGACCGAGGACATCGTGGCGCTCGCGGCACTGAAGCTGGGACGGCCCGTCCAGCTCGAACTGACCCGGACCGAGCAGTTCATCGCCACCACCACCCGGCATCCGTTCACCATCAAGCTCAAGGCAGGAGCCAACGCCACCGGCCGGCTGACGGCGCTGAAACTGGATGTCCTGACCAATACCGGCGCGTACGGGAACCACGCGCCGGGCGTGATGTTCCACGGCTGCGGTGAGTCCCTGGGCGTGTACAAATGCGACAACAAGAAGGTGGATGCGCAGGCGGTCTACACGAACACTGTCCCGTCCGGAGCCTTCCGGGGCTACGGGCTGAGCCAGATGATTTTCGCCATCGAGTCGGCGATGGATGAGCTCGCCCTTGGCATCGGGATGGACCCGCTGGAGTTCCGCCGCCGGAACATGGTGCGCGAAGGCGATCACATGCTGTCCACCCATGCCGAGCCGGTGGAGGACGTCCACTACGGCAGCTACGGCCTGGACCAATGCCTGGACCTGGTCCGCGATGCCCTGGACCGTGGCCTGGAACGGGACCGCGCCGCAGGGCTGGACCGGCTTGGACCGGAATGGGTCACCGGGGAAGGCGCCGCGCTGTCGATGATCGACACCGTGCCGCCGCGCGGGCACTTCGCCCATTCGAAGCTCAGGCTCCTGCCGGACGGAACGTACCAGGCCGACGTCGGGACCGCCGAATTCGGCAACGGCACCACCACCGTGCACGCCCAGCTGGCCGCCACCGCACTGTCCACCGACGCCTCACGAGTGGCCATCCGGCAGTCCGATACGGACCTGATCGAGCACGACACCGGAGCGTTCGGCTCCGCCGGCACCGTCGTGGCGGGCAAGGCGACGCTTGCGGCCGCGGAGGAACTCGCGGTCCGGATCCGGGCCTTCGCCGCCGGAATCCGCCAGGTCCAGTCCTCCGGTTGCATCCTCGACGGCGACACTGTGGTGTGCGAGGGAACTCCCGTGCCGCTCGCGGAACTGGCGCACGCGGCCGCGGAAGCCGGCGTCGAACTTGCCGCCGAAGGCCGCTGGGGCGGCACACCCCGCTCCGTGGCGTTCAACGTCCAGGGCTTCCGCGTCGCCGTGAACCGCGGGACGGGGGAGCTGCGGATCCTGCAGAGCGTACAGGCCGCCGACGCCGGCGTGGTGGTCAATCCCCGGCAGTGCCGCGGCCAGATCGAGGGCGGGATCGCGCAGGCGCTGGGCGCCGCGCTGTACGAGGAAGTGGTGGTGGACGACGCCGGCCGGGTCACCACGGACATCTTGCGGCAGTACCACATCCCCACCTTCGCGGACGTGCCGCGGAGCGAGGTGTACTTCGCCGACACCAACGACAAGCTGGGCCCGCTGGGTGCGAAATCGATGAGCGAAAGCCCGTTCAACCCGGTGGCACCTGCCCTGGCCAACGCCATCCGAAATGCCACCGGCGTGCGGTTCGCCTCGCTGCCCATCTCGCGGGACAGGATCTACCTTGGCCTGAAAGCTGCCGCCGTGGTTACCGGCAGCTGAGGGGTGAAACGCCTATAGTCGTGGGATGGAACAGCGCAAATTGGGCAAGACCGGCCGGAACGTCTCGATCGTGGGGCTTGGCACCTGGCAGCTCGGCGCTGACTGGGGCAACGTGGACCAGGCACAGGCGCAGGCCATCCTCGCCGCCTCCGTGGAGGCCGGCGTCACGCTTTTCGATACCGCGGACGTTTACGGAGACGGCAAGAGCGAACAGGCCATCGGCAGGTTCCTCGCGGACAACCCCGGATTGGACATCACGGTGGCCACCAAGATGGGCCGCCGCATGGACCAGGTGCCGGAGAACTACACCCTGGCCAACTTCCGCCAGTGGGTGGACCGGTCCCGTAAGAACCTGGGCACGGACAGCCTGGACCTCGTCCAGCTGCACTGCCCGCCCACCGCGGTGTACAGCAACAACGAGGTTTACGACGCGCTGGACACTCTGGTTTCCGAAGGGTCCATCCGCAGCTACGGCGTCAGTGTGGAACGCACGGACGAAGCCCTCGAGGCGATCCGGCACGAAGGCACCGCGTCCGTCCAGATCATCCTGAACGCCTTCCGCCTCAAGCCGCTGGACGAGGTCCTGCCCGCGGCGAAAGCTGCCGGCGTGGGCATCATTGCCCGGGTGCCGCTTGCCTCGGGCCTGCTCTCGGGCAAGTACACCAAGGACACGGCCTTCGCCGAGAATGACCACCGCAACTACAACCGCACGGGCGGATCATTCGACGTCGGCGAGACCTTCTCCGGCGTGGACTACGAACTGGGGCTCAAAGCCGTCTCGGAGTTCGAACAGCTGGTTCCTGACGGTGTAGGGACGGCCCAGGCGGCCATCGCCTGGATCGCAGCACAGGACGGCGTCACCACCGTGATCCCTGGTGCGCGCAACGTGGACCAGGCCATCGCCAACGCCGCCGCGGCTGATGTTTCCCTCAACGGCGAATTCGACGAGGGTGTGCGCTGGATCTACGATCACTACTTCCGCGAGGCCATCCACCCGCGCTGGTAGGCAGCTTTCCTGCCTGATCGGGGGATGAATGACTGAATCCTCGGTCAACGCCTTCGTGGAGCGGCTCGCGGCTGCGCCCTCAGCACCGGGACGCACGAACTTCTTCGAACGCACCGCCCCGGAAAATGCCGTGCGCCGCCGGAACCTGGAGATCTACCTGCAGGAGATGCTGGGCCGCTCGCCAAAGGTGCTGCTCCTGGGTGAAGCCCCGGGTTTCAGGGGCATGAGGATCACCGGGGTCCCCTTCACCAACCGCACCATGTTCGCTGGGCCTGCCAACGGTCTTGGCTTGTTCGGACCTGGAAAAGGTTATGAGCTTCCGGCGGAAGCGGTGGGCGTGGCGGCCGAGCCGACAGCAACCGTGATGTGGGAGGTTCTGACGGAGCTGCAGTTCCTTCCGTTGCTGTGGAGCGCCTGCCCGTGGCACACGCATGTGCCGGGGCGGCCCCGGTCCAACCGCACGCCGACGGCTGTGGAAGCCGGCCTGGGAACAACTTTTTGGCAGGAGCTGACGGAGCTGTTTGGCATTGGCACCATTGTGGCCGTTGGCAATATTGCACATCGCAACCTGGTTCGAAACGGGCTGGACGTTCCGAAGGTCAGGCATCCGGCCCACGGCGGGCGTTCCCGCTTCAAGCAGGGGCTTGAGGAACTCCTCCTGAGCGGGATGGGCGGCGACTAACCCAGCAGGCGGAGCTGCTCCGGAGTGTCGATGTCCTCGCCCGTTGACTCGTCACTGCAGTCCACCTCGTCCACCAGTTCCGGGTGCGCACGCAGGAAGCCGCGTGCGCCGGCGTCGCCCGTCACCGTGCCAGCCACGGCGGCCCGGAGTCCGACGTCGATGAGCAGCGGATGCCCGCGGCGGACGGTTCCGTCCGCACGTCTTTCCGCGTCACCGCCGCTGTAGGCGGCTGCGGTGATCCGGCCCGACCGGTGGGCTGCCAGCAGGCGTCCCACCGTCCGGGAGGTGACACCGGGCTGGTCCACGAGGGCAATCAGCAGGTGGTTCTCCGGTTCGGCGGTGGCGTTGCCCAGCAGAAACGAGCTGCCCATTCCGGATGGCCAGTCCTCATTCGCCACCGTCAGGTAGCTGTCCAGTCTGGCGAGGGAGATGACGTCCTGGGCGCCGGCGCCGAGCACCACCACCACGTCGCGGCAGCCGCCGTCGAGCAGTGCCGCGGCCACTGATTCCACGAGCGGGCGGCCGCGGTAGGGCAGGAGCGCTTTGGGCCCCATCCCCAGCCGCGTCCCGGCGCCGGCCGCCAGGACTACGCCGGTGGTGCGCCCTTCGGGGCGGATGCGCTGGATGGATGCCATGCCTGTATGGTCCCATCACCCGCCGTCCGTGGCGACCCTCGCAACATGGCGAAGCATTTTAGGAATTAGGTAAGGCTAAGCTAATGTTCCACATGTGATTCAGCAAAGGGAACTCTCCGGACTCGAGGCAACCGACCTCGTGCTGCGCTATGGCGAAAGGGACGTGGTCCACGGCGCCGGGCTGCAGCTTGAGCCCGGACGGATTGTTGCCCTCGTAGGGCCGAACGGCAGCGGCAAGTCCACGCTGTTGCGCGCACTGGCCCGGCTGCACGGCGCCTCTTCCGGAACCGTTACCGTCCGGCCTGCCGACGGCGAATCCACCGATGCGCTGATGATGAAGCGCAGCGACTTTGCCCGGCATGTGACATTGCTCTCACAAAGCCGTCCCGTCCCGCATGGGCTCAGTGTCCGCGACGTCGTCGAATTCGGCCGCCATCCGTACCGCGGCCGCTGGCGCTCCGCGGATCCCGAGGGGCCCGCCGCCGTCGAGCGTGCCATGGACCTTACCGGCATCACTGAACTCGCCCACCGCGGTGTCCATGAAGTCTCCGGCGGCCAGCTGCAGCGCGTCTGGCTGGCGAGCTGCCTGGCGCAGGACACGTCCGTGCTTCTGCTCGATGAACCCACCAACCATTTGGACCTCCGCTACAAAGTGGAGATCTTTGACCTGGTTTACGACCTTGCCCGCGTGCACGGCGTGGCGATCGGCGTAGTGCTGCACGATCTCGATGAGGCAGCCGCACTTGCAGACCACGTGGTGGTGCTCTCCGAAGGCCGTATAGCGGCTGCCGGCCCGGCCCACGAGGCGCTCGACGCCGAGCTGCTCACCCGCGTCTATTCCATCCGAATCGTTACCCATACCGACCCGCTCACCGGCAGGCTGCGCACCCGCGCCGTCGGACGGCACAGCGACAGTCACAACCACCAACCCGAAAGGACCACGCGTCCATGAAGATCCACAAGGCCCTGGCCGCCACCGCTGCCCTGGCGCTCCTGCTGACAGGCTGCGGCACCACGGAGGGCCCCGCAAGTTCCGCTTCGAACAGCGCCGGCTCCGGCGAGACAGTCACCGTCACGGACTCCCGCGGCGTCGAAGTGAAGCTCGACGGCCCGGCCAAGCGCGTCGTCGGCACTGAATGGAACGTGGTGGAGAACCTGACCACCTTGGGCGTTCAGCCCGTTGGTGTTGCGGACATCAAGGGCTACAACACCTGGGTCACTGCGGGCAAGCTGGACAGCACCGCCACGGACATTGGTACCCGCGGCGAACCCAGCCTCGACACCATCGCCTCGCTGGATCCTGACCTGATCGTCGCAACTGCCGATCTGGCCGAAGCCGTCATCAAGCAGCTCGAAGACCTGGCCCCGGTCGTCGTGGTGAAGTCGGCCGACGCCAGCCGCCAGATTGACCAGGCCAAGGACAACCTGAAGCTCGTGGCCAAGGCAACCGGCACGGAGGCCAAGGCTGATGAGGCGATCGGCGAATTCGACGCAGCTGTAGCCGCGGGCAAGGAAACCCTGAGCAAGGCCGGGCTGGCCGGGTCTCGTGTGGCTTTCGCCGATGGCTGGGTGGCAGACGGAAAGGTCTCCGTCCGCCCGTTCACCAAGGGATCGCTGCTGACTGACATCAACACCGAGCTCGGCTTGGTCACACCCTGGACCATGGAAGGGGACCCCGCCTACGGGCTGGCCGCCACCGACGTCGAAGGCCTGACGTCCATTGACGCCGACAGCTTCGTCTACATCACCAACAGCGCCGATGGGGACTTCACCGAGGAACTGGCCGGAAACGCGGTATGGAAGTCGCTCCCGTTCGTGGCATCCGGCGAGGTGCACCGGCTCTCGGACGGCATCTGGATGTTTGGCGGCCCGGCCTCGATGACCCAGTACGTCGATGCCATCACCGCGGCCCTGACCAAGTAGCATCACCGCGTCATGACCGAAACTGTGAAGAGGACCGCCCCGGTTCCCCCGCCCGCCCTCGCTGAGCCAACAGCCTTGGTTAGGTCAACGGCAGTGGTGGGGGCGCCCGTTCCGGCACCCAGGGGCGCCCGCGGTCGTCCGCCGGCAGCGCTGGCCGCCGGCGCCGGACTGATCGTCCTGGTCCTTTTCGCACTGATCCACCTCACGCAGGGAACGGCCGACGTCGGCCCTGCGGAGTTGCTGGGCCTGCTCACCGGGAGCGGCTCTGACCAGGAGACCGCAGTACTGGTGGCGTCGCGCGTCCCGCGGCTGATGGCCGGTCTCCTGGTCGGTGTTGCGTTGGGGGTGGCCGGCGCGGCACTGCAGTCGGCCACCCGTAACGTCCTTGCTGCCCCGGACACGCTCGCGGTCAACGCCGGCGCGCACCTGGCGATTGTTGCCGTGGCAGCATTCGGGATAACCCTTCCCGCACTGCTGTCCGGCGGCCTCGCGTTCGCAGGCGGTCTCGCGGCGGCGCTGTTGGTGCTGGCCCTCTCCGGCGGCGGGGGCAACGGCAACGGCGGGCCCATCCGGCTGGTGCTGGCCGGCACCGCGCTTGCTCTGGGTTTGCATTCGGCCACCAGTGCGCTGCTGCTGCTATTCAGCCAGGAAACCACCGGACTGTACGCATGGGGCCAGGGCAGCCTTGCCCAGTCCCGGCCGGACGAACTGCTGCAGTTCACACCGGTGGTCCTGCTTGCCATCGTGGGGTTGCTGCTCCTCGGCCGGCGGCTGGACCTGCTCGGCCTGGGCGATGACGCGTCCCGGCTGGCCGGAGCGGATCCGCGCCTGGCCCGGGTTGCCGCCGTCGTCCTTGCCGTCCTCCTCTCCGCATCAGCGGTGACCGTCGCGGGTCCGATCGGTTTTGTGGGCCTGTGCGCGCCGGCCATCGTGCGCCTCCTGGCGTCCCGCGTCCGTGGACTCGGCCGGCACCGGGCGTTGCTGCCCATCTCCGGCATTGCCGGGGCCGTGGTGGTGATCGGCGCGGACGTGCTGGTCCGTGTGGTTTTCGGCGCACAGGCCGGGGTCGAAGTGCCCACCGGAGCGGTCACCACCGTTTTTGGTGCTGTGTTCCTGGTGGGTCTCGCACTGCGTATGTCCGATTCAGGCCTGAGCGTCGCCGGGGATGCCCTGGCCCGGCTGCGTTCGCGCAGATTCTTCCTGACCGTGCTTATCGTTCTTTTGGTTTTGTTGGCCGGGCTGCTGGCGGCCGGTGCGCTGCTCGGCGACGCAAAACTCCTGCTCGGAGACCTCCTTAACTGGCTCACCGGGCAGTCCGGCAACCGTGTCAGCGCAGTGCTGGGCACCCGTATGCCGCGCGTCGTGGCGGCGGTGCTGGCCGGAGCGGCCCTGGCGATCGCCGGCGCCCTGATCCAGGCGGTGTCCCGGAACTCGCTGGCCGAACCCGGAATCATCGGTGTTTCCGGAGGCGGCGGACTCGCGGCGATCATCGTCATCACCACCGTCCCGATGGCCAGTTCGTGGTTGGTCACCGGCTCGGCCCTGGCAGGGGCGGGGCTTGCCGCGCTGCTGGTCTTCGGGCTGGCGTTCCGCGGCGGGCTGCAGCAGAACCGGCTGGTGCTGATCGGCATCGGGGTGTCCGCCGGCCTGGCGGCGCTGATCACCGTTCTCCTGGTCACCACCGATCCCTATAACCAGACCAAGGCGCTGACCTGGCTGTCCGGCTCCACGTACGGGCGTACCTTCGCATCAACCCTGCCACCGCTGGCGGCGCTGATTATTGCGCTGCCGGTGCTGGCCGGCCTGCGCCGTGACCTTGACCTGATAGCGGTCGACGACGATTCCCCCCGGGTGCTGGGCATCGGCCTGTCCGGGTCGCGGCTCCTCCTGCTCTCCGTCGCCGTGCTGCTGACCGCCGGCGCCGTCTCCTCAGTGGGTGTCATCGCGTTCGTTGGTCTGGTGGCACCGCATGCCGCCCGCAGCCTGGTGGGGGCAAGGCACGTGCGGGTCCTCCCGGTGGCCGCCCTGATCGGGGCCTGCACGGTGGTGTTCGCAGACGTGATCGGCCGGACGGTCATCGCGCCGGCCCAGATACCGGCAGGCATCATGACCGCACTGGTGGGCGCCCCCTACTTCGTATATTTGTTGTGGCGCTCACGCGTGGACCGGCGATAGCATTGCCCGCACACTGACGTCCGTCAACGGCGAGGAGACTGTCATGGGCGAAGCAACGGCGGAACGGGGAGCGGCCGAGCTGATGATCGATCTGATCATCTCCCTTGACGGGTACGCCTCAGCCGAGGGGTGGCCTGGCTGGTGGGGCCTGGAGGGGCCCGAGTACCTGGCGTGGCTGGAGCAGGAGGGGGAGAAGGGCTACACCTTCCTGCTCGGGGCGAATACCTACCGGCTGATGTCCGGCATGTCAGAGGAGGCTGCGGCCGGGGGCTCGGGATATTCGGAGGAGGAAGGTGCCAGCCTGACCGGCCTTGCCGCGTTGCCCAAGGTGGTCTTCTCCTCCACCCTGCCCGGTCCACTGACCTGGCCCAACTCACAGCTGGTCAGCGGGGATGCCGTTGCAGCGGTGGCGGAGTTGAAACGGACTGCCACCGCGCCCTTAAGTACCCTCGGCAGCCTCAGCCTCTGCCGTTCGCTGCTGTCAGCCGGCTTGGTGGACAGGTTCCGGCTGGTGGTCTTCCCTGTCATCACCGGCCGCACCGGGCGGGAACGGATCTACGACGGCTACCCGGACGTTGCGCTGGAGATGGTGGACAGCAGGACGTTCGACGGCCGGCTCCAGCTCCTCGAATACGTCCCCACCGTGCTCAGCGGCCCGCCGGGCAGCGGTCCGGCGTAGCTTCAAGCACCTGGTCGCGGCATGCAGTCGCGGCGTGCAACGGCGCTAAGCCAAACTCTGGCTGCCCAGGCTCCGGTACTTGGCCAGCCGTTGCGGCAGCAGCTCGTCGATCCCTGCGCTGGCCAGGGTTGCCAGCTCGTATTCGATGGCCTGACCCATCCGTTGGCAGAACGCCTTAGGCTCCTGGGACGCGTCCGGGCGTTCATCCACGATGTGCTCAACGAGTCCGTTGGCGTAGAGGGAGGCGACGTTGACGCCTTGCGCCTCGGACATGGCGGGCGCGAAGTCGGTGTTCCGGTGAACGATGGCGCTGGCGCCTTCGGGGGGAAGCGGCGAGAGCCAGGCGTGGTGGGCTGCGATGGTGCGGTCCGCGGGCAGCAGCGCCAGGGCGCCCCCGCCGGCGCCTTGGCCGAGAAGTACCGAGAGTGTGGGGGAGTTCAGGCCGATGAGGTCGTGCAGGGAGCGGGCGATTTCTCCCGCGAGCCCTCCTTCTTCGGCTTCCTTGGACAGGGCTGCGCCGCTGGTGTCGATGACGGTGAGCAACGGCAGTCCCAGTTCCTCGGCCAGGCGCATGCCGCGGCGGGCCTCACGGAGGGAAGCGGGTCCCATCGCAGTCTGCTGCGAGGGCCGGGGCCGGGTGTGGCCGATCACCACGCAGGATTCCTGGCCGAAGCGGGCCAGGGCAAGCTGGAGGCCAGGGTCCTTTTCGCCCTGCCCGGTGCCGTTGAGCGGCAGCACATCCCGGGCGCCGTAGGCGAGCAGCTGCCGCAGGTCCGGGCGCCGCGGATTGCGGGAGATTCCGATCGACTGCCAGGCGCCGGCGTCGGACGGTTTGACCGAAAGGCTCTTCGGCGGCGCGGGCGTCCGGTGCGGCCCGGTGACCAGGATGCTCAGGGCGCGGTCGACGACGTCGGACAGCTGGCCGGGCGGGACCACCGCATCGATCAGGCCCTTGTCGAAGAGGTTCTCGGCGACCTGGACGTTCGCCGGGAACGGTGTGCCGTTTATGGCCTCGTAGACGCGGGGGCCGAGGAACCCGAGCAGGGCGCCGGGTTCGGCGACCGTGATGTGCCCCAGGGATCCCCAGGACGCCATGACTCCGCCCGTGGTGGGGTGCCGGAGATAGACCAGGTAGGGGAGGCCTGCCTGGCGGTGGGCGCGGACCGCCGCACTGATTTTCACCATCGACAGGAAGGCGATGGTGCCTTCCTGCATGCGGGTACCGCCCGACGCCGGCCCGGCTAGGAGGGGCAGTCCCTCCCGGGTGGCCCGTTCGACGGCAGTGACGATCCGTTCGGCCGCCGCCAGCCCGATGGAGCCGGCCAGGAAGCGGAATTCGCTGACAATGACGGCGACGCGGCGGCCGCGGATGTGCCCTTCGCCGGTCAGGACGGATTCGTCCACACCCGTCTTTGCCCGGGCGGCCGCGAGTTCCCCACGGTATTCGGGGCCCGGATCGGGGTCCACCACGGGAGCATCCCAGCTTCGGTACGTTCCCGGATCAAGCACTGCGGTGAGGAGCTCAGCGGCGTCCAAATGCCGCGCCTTCTGCTCTGTCAGCATGGTCAGCGGCCCTCCTTTTCCGGGGCGGGTGCGGCAGAGCCGGTCTCTGTGCTCCCGATTCCTGCCGGCACCAGCCCGAGCCACTGCCGGATCCTTTCCCCGTCCTGGTCCAAAAGCGGCGGTGCGGTGTGCATCTTGAGGGTGGTTTCGGTGGTGTCGGCGTTGCTGAAGAACCGGAGCGGCGGGCCGGGCAGGCTGACGTTGCCCAGGATTTTGTGGTCCACGTCGATCAGGAGCCCTTGGGAGTGGACCTGGTCCCAGGCGTAGACCTCCTCCAGGGTGCGGACTTTTCCGGCCGGGATGCCCGCTTCGTTGAGCTTTTCCAGCAGCGGTTCGGCCTCGAATTCGGCGAAGGCGTGTTCAATGACCTCGATGACTTTGGCCCGGTTGCGGACCCGGTCTGCGTTGGACGCGAACTCGGGCTGCGCGGCGTCGATCCCGAAGGTGGAGGCGAAGGTGCGCCAGAGCTTCTCACTGCCCACACTGATCTGGACGCTGCCCTCCCTGCAGCGGAACAGCCCGTAGGGTGCGATGGAGGGGTGGTGGTTGCCCTGGGCCTGGGGGACCTCCCCGGCCACGGTGGTCCTGGTGCCCTGGAAGGCGTGCACCCCGATGAGAGCCGCGAGCAGTGACGTCCGGACGATCTGGCCCTTCCCGGTCCGCTCGCGCTGGAGCAGGGCCGCGAGGGTTCCGAACGCGCCGTACATACCGGAGAGCAGATCGGCGATGGGGACACCCACGCGCTGCGGGTCATCCGGCCCGGATCCGGTCAGGGACATCAGTCCGGCCTCGCCCTGCAGGATCTGGTCGTAGCCGCTGCGCCGGGATTCGGGGCCGTCGTGGCCGAAGCCGGTGATGGACAGGATGACCAGTGCGGGGTTCAGCTCATGCATTTCCGCGGTGGAGAAGCCGAGCCGGTCCAGGACGCCTGGGCGGAAATTCTCGATCACCACGTCGGCGCGTTCCAGCAGTTCGCGCAAAACTGACCGGCCGTCGTCGCTCTTCAGGTCCAGGGCGATGGATTCCTTGTTGCGGTTGCAGGAAAGGAAGTAGGTGGCCTGCGGGTCATCTTCCGGGCCGACGAACGGCGGACCCCAGCCGCGGGTGTCGTCCCCGGTGCCGGGGTTTTCGACTTTGATGACCCGGGCGCCGAGATCGGCGAGCATCATCCCGGCATGCGGACCGGCCAGGGCGCGGCTCAGGTCCACCACGAGGTAGCCGGACAGCGGGCCTTCAGTCTCGGTTGTTGCTTCGGTGCTCATAGCGGTAGTCCTCTGTTTCACGAGTGTTAGGGCGCGGGCTGAAGTCTTCGGGCGTTACATCCAGCCCGGGACCACCATGACAAGCCAGGCGATAGCGGGTCCCACGGCGACGACGATGCCGCTGTAGGCGAGGATCTGCTTGTAGAACTTGTCCTTGTCCACGTCCTCGGGTGCGTTGGCCAGCACCAGGGCGCCGTTGGTGGAGAACGGGGAGACGTCAACGATGGTGGAGGCGACAGCGAGGGCGGCGATGACGCCCACCGCGCCGATCTCACCCGAGGCCAGGAACGGAACAGCCAGCGGGATGAGGGCTGCGAGGATGGCGGTGGAGGAGGCGAAGGCGGATACCACGGCGCCGATGTAGCAGATCAGCAGGGCGGCCAGAAGGGGCATGCCAAGCTGGGTGACGCCGTCGGAGACGAACTTGATGGTGCCGGCTTCTTCGAGGACCCCCACGAAGGTGAGCATGCCGCAGATGAGCAGGACCGTGGACCAGCTGATCTTGTTCACGGCGCCCTTCTGGGCCGCGGGGGAGACCAGGGCCAGGAAGATCGCAATGGTGATGGAGACGAAGCCGACGTCCACCTTGAAGCCAAGCGAGATGACGGCGAGGGCGATCAGGCCCAGGATGGTGATCAGCTGCGGTATGGAGGCGCGGGCGCCGTTGTCCGAAGCCGCGGAGTCTCCCGTTGCAGTTGTGCTGGTGCCGCCGGAGGTGCCTTTCGCTGAGACGCCGGCTGAGGAGATGTCGGAGCCGGAGCCCTGCAATGTGACTCCTGCTGCGCGGGAACCCAGGCTGACCGACATGCGTGATTCAGCGGCCTGTTCCACCACGCGGCCCGCCTTGGTGGAGCGGAACCTGTTGCCGCCGAGGACCAGGGACAGGACCACCGCGATGGCGAGGTTGAAAAGGAAGCTGGCCAGGAAGATCGCCGTGGGGCTGGCTTCCAGATCCGTCTTGGCAATGATGCCGTTGACCGTCACGCCGTAGACCGCGATGGGGGAGAAGCCGCCGGCCTGGGCCCCGTGGATGACCATCATGCCCATCATGAGCGGATTAATCTTATGTTTGGCCGCAAAGCTCAGGGCGATAGGCGCAATGATCGCGACGGCGGCGGGAGACAGTGCACCCACCGCGGTAATGACTGCGGTGATGGCGAACATGACCCAGGGAATGAGCGCCACTTTGTTTCCGACCAGCCGGACAGCGCCCCGCACCAGCAGGTCGATGGTGCCGTTGTTCTGGGCGATGGCGAAGAGGTACGTGACGCCGACGATGGTCAGGAACAGGCCGCCGGGAAAGTTGGCCAGGATGTCGTTGGTGGACATGCCGAGCACAACCGACCCCAGCAGGAACGCTCCCACAAAGGCCAGGGCGCCCATATTCAGGGGCAGCACCGTGGCCAGCAGGAACATCGCCGCCAGGATAATGATGGACAGTACGGGAGCGGACATCATTGTGCCTCCGGATCGGAACGGAAAGTGAAGTGGATCACTGGCCTAGCCTCCTAGACACTGGGTGTCTTTGTCAATAGTCATCCGGTAGTGTGGGAATGTAAAACCCGAAAGGACGCGCATGGCAAAGCAGGCAGCGACACAACAGATCTCCCGCGTCTCACGGCCCCGGCTCTATGAGCAGCTCGTTGAACAGATCATGGACTACATCGAGGCTGCCCAGCTGGCTCCCGGGGATACGCTGCCGCCCGAGCGTGAGCTGGCCGAACGGCTGGGGGTTTCTCGGGCTACCCTGGCCCAGGCACTGGTGGCGCTGGAGGTGCTTGGTGTGATCGACGTCCAGCACGGCACCGGTGCCGTACTGGTGTACCGCCCCAATGTCCCCTCGGTGATCAAGGGCCTGCGCGAGCACCGCAGCAGGCTGCCCGAGATCGTGGAGGCGCGAAGCACGCTGGAAGTAAAACTCGCTGAACTCGCTGCTGCCAGGCGCAGCGACGGGGACATGGAAGCCATCGACGCGGCGCTTGAGGCAATGGCCGAGGAAGTAGCCTCCGGAGCGAAGGGCGCCCATGGTGACGAGTTGTTCCATCAGGCCGTGACGGCCGCCGCCCATTCTGCGGTGCTGGGCCAGCTGATGACCTTCATTGCCGGGATGGTGCTGGAAACCCGCCTCGAGTCGCTTGGCCAGCCCGGCCGCCCGGAGCAGTCGCTCGCCTCGCACCGCAGGATCGCCGACGCCATCCGGGCCCAGGATCCGTCTGGTGCTGCTGCGGCAATGCTGGAGCACATCGAACTGGTGTCCGACGTCGCCCTGCTCAAGAGCAGCTGAGGTCCCCGACGCCTGAACGGCGAGGTCTGGCCGGACCTAGAGCTCATCTTGGGGTTTTCCCGCGAAATCACAGGACAACACCGTGAAGGGCTAAGTAGTGAGGAATGCCCGTGCCTGGAGGATGGCCTGTTCGACGTCGTCGCGCTACAGGTAGACCTGCCGTGCCTAGGTGGCGGTGGACGTTGCCCCCGGGGGAAGGCTCTGGCCGGCAAGCTGAGCGATGAAGACTATCAGTGGTGGCAAAACGCGAACGCGTGGTAAGACCTCGCCTATCCCGACCGGAACCTCATCGATCCCACAGTTTACGACCGTACTCATAACCTGTACGCCCTCGCCAGGACCAAGAGTCGGCGGAACTCCCGCGCATTCAGCTGCCGGCGCTCCACCGACCCCGTTTTCGACCGTCACGGACAGTTCTGACTCATTCTTCGTTAGGGTGAGGCTACATGCGCGGCAGTACGTTCTGACTCACCGGTACAGCCATCGCATCGAGCTGGGGGCGCGCCGCCCTCGCGCGTCTTCTGACATTGGACAACCGTGAATACGAATCTCCGTGGCCTCGCCACAGCATTCGCTGCGCTGCTGCTGACCGCATGCTCACCGTCCGCTCCCCAGACAGCACCCGTAATCGCCACACCGGCCCCGGCTTCAGCCAGCCAGAGGGCTACAACCCCTGACTCCATTCCCAGTGCCACCCATGCGCCGGACAGGACTGCAGACTTCACCACAGCTAACGCCAGCGCGTCCTGGGTGGGTCAGGTCAAGTCTGTGACTGAAACCGAGCCGGGCACGTTCCGGGTCCACACCAGTGTGGTTGACCCGCGAGGTGCCAACGGCAGCGAGGTGGCCATGACCGCGATCGCCATCTGCGAGTCCGTAGTTGGCCTTTTCGGGCCAAATTTTGTCTCCGTGCTGGAGGATGACGGAACAAACTTTGTCCTGTTCGGACATCCATCAGTACCTGTGGGTGCTTGCACAGAGGTCTGACCGCGGCTCCGGAAACCGACGCGGCATGGGCTGGACTCATCTTGGTGAAAAAGGTAGCTCTGCGCCTTGGGGGAAAGGCAGAACTCCTTGTGCGGGAGTCATGGTGAACCACTCGCCGTTCTGCATATTCGCGAAAATGATGACCCTCTGGTTGGGATCGAGCGGGTCGCCTTCCGGGTAGGAGCCTCCCACAGTGCAGGTCGGGGGCATGGAAGAGATGCGAAGGTCCCCATCTCCGAGTTCCCCCTTCAGTACCTGCTCGACTTCTACAAGGTGGGTTGCAGCCTTGTGACCGTAAATGCTGGTCTCACCCGCCCGGCTTACAGACTTTCCGATAAGCACCAGGCCAGCCTGGTCGAACTGGTCTTGAGGGGTCTCGAACCGGACCCAGTCAACGCAAGCTACGGCGCCGTTGTTGGGGGATGCGGAGTTAGTGGGGGCGGACGTGGCCCCCTGAGTTCCACCTCCACCTGCCATCTCGTCACCGCATGCTGTCAGCGCCACGGAGAGGACTAAGAAGGGAACTATGCATTGCCACCACCGAATGCGTTTCATGGCCCTCCCTTCATGCGTGGATAACTTCGATCGAGCCAGTCGCCCAATAGCGCGGCCAATAGTTCGGGGCGCTCGTGCATGAGCGCATGGCCGGCGTCGTCGATGACTGCCAGGGTGGCGCGCGGGTAGTGTTCGAGCAAGTCGGCCGCGCCGGCATACCCGGCGATCGAATCGCGTCGTCCCGCCACGACCAAGGTCGGCGCAGCGAAGGCGGCAGAACCGACGTCGACCGTCCACCCCGCGAAGATGCGCCCCAGCGCAGCCTCGTCCACAAGCGCCATGCCCGGTGCAACGTGGTCGCGGTACCGTCGGGCCGTGGCCTGTGTACGCACCACAAGGTAGTCCTCAAACCCTGCCCGCAGTGCAGGGTCGAGTTCGCCGTACGCATCGGCGTCCTGACGGACCACGGTGTGGTCCGGCACGCTACGCGCCCGTTCGGCGACGGGGCACAACAACGCCAGACCGAGCACGATTTCCGGTCTCCGGGCGGCAACTCCCCGAGCCAGGTAGGCGCCGTACGAGTGCCCGAGCAACATCACCGGTCCCGCGTCCAAGTGGTCAATGAAATCACCAAGCAGCGTCACCACATCGTCGTTGCAGGTCAGGCCTTCGGACGTCGAGTGGCCCATCCCCGGCAGATCCGGGTAGATCCGCCGGTAGCGCGAGCCGGGGAAGACGGCCTCGACCGCCGCCTCGATCTCTCGATGATCAACACCGGCGCCATGCAACGCCATGAGCGGCACACCCTCGCCGTGCTCGACGTAGTGGACCAGGGCATCGTTGATCAGGCACGCTGGCAAGCCGGCCTACCTGGCCGTGCGACGAGTGAAGACCAGATGCACAACTCCGGCCGGGGAAGGGGTCGCCGCTATTTCAAAGCGCTGCTCGAGACCCTCGAGTCCATCCCAAAGGCGCTCGCCCCGGCCCAGGACGATCGGCACGAGGACAAGGTGCATATGGTCGATCAGGTCGGCCTCGAGGAACTGCCGGATCGTACTGACGCCGCCGCCGATCCGGACATCGAGGTCGCCGGCCAGGGCGCGGGCCTGCTCAAGCGCGGTAACTGGATCGGCGTCAACGAAATGGAAGGTTGTCCCGCCTTCCATCTCGAGTACCGGCCGGGGATGATGTGTCAGAACAACCACCGGGGTGTGGAAGACAGGGTTATCGCCCCACCATCCCTTCCATTCCTCGTCCGCCCACGGCCCGCGTTGATGGCCGAACTTGTTGCGCCCCATGATCTCGACGCCGATCCCGGGCCCCCACTGGCTGGCGAATGACTCGTCGACGCCGAAGGATCCCTCCGATTCCCCGTGGAAGCCCATCGCCCGGAAGGTCCGCGTCTCGAAAGCCCACTCCATGAGCCGTGAGCCGGCGTGACCGAACGGAGCCTCGAATTGCTGCCCCTCGCCGGTTCCGAATCCGTCAAGGGAGACCGAGAAATTGTGCACGCGGACTAAGGACATGTCATCTCCTGAAGCACTCGTCGTAAGCAATCACTCTAGGGTGATCGAACCCAGCGGCTCAAGACCGACGGCGGGAGAAGCGTGGCTGCCTCAGCCGAGGACCGCCCACCCCCGCGGCGGCACCACGGCCGCGTTCGCGCCGACGTCGACGGTCGCGTGCCCGGCGACGACGGCCGTGGCGCCCGCCGCGCTGACCCGACGCGCTTCGTGCGAGAGATTCAACGCAACGACGAGTGAATCGGCGTCGTTCGCGACGCGGTACGCAAGCACCTCGTTGGAGAGCTCGACGATGTCTGTGGTGGCGCGGTGCAGCCAGGGTTTTCGGCGCCGCAGCCCAATGAGCTCCTTGTGCACGGCGAAAACGGGGCCTCCCAGCGCCGAGAAATGGCCGGGGGAGGGCGGGAAAAGCGGCCTGACGTCGTCGTCACCGCCTGCCCGGTCCTCCTTGACGCCCCGGTAGCCCTGCTCGTCCCCGTAGTAGATGGACGGCGTTCCGCCGACTGTCATCAGGACGACGACAGCGTGCGGCACCAGTGCGGCGTCGTTGAGCTTGCTCGCGATCCGGGTGACGTCGTGGTTGCCGATGAAGGTGAGCGGCGCGTATGAGCCCAGGAGCACGTTGTGCCGTTCGAACGCGGCCGCGATTTCGAAGAAGTTCGCGTCGTTGAGCGAACTCCAGACAGCTTTCCAGAGCTCGTATTGCGTGGCTGAATCGAGGCCGCCGGACCGGACCTCGGCCGCATAGTCGCCGTGGATGTACTCGCCAACGAAGTACGCGTCCGGATGGGATGAACGGACGCGCCCGGTGACACGAGCCCAGAACGACGCCGGGACGGCGTAGGCGGCGTCGAGTCGCCAGCCGTCCGCACCCCGGCGCAGCCAGTAGTCCATGACCTCGACGACGAAATCGGCGACGGCTGGCTCATCATGGTTGAGGGCAACCAGGTGGTGGTGGCCCTCGAAGTCGCGGTACGCGGGTTCGTCACCGGGACCGGCCTCGTCGGGCCAGTCCAGCGAGAACCAGGAGACAGTGTCCGCCGCCGGCCCGCGGGCCAGGACGTTCTGGAACGGCGCAAAAGAGCGGCCGGTGTGGTTGAAGACGCCGTCGAGCAGTATGCGCAGACCACGGCCGTGTGCCTCGGCCACCAGCGTGTCGAAGTCCTCCTCGGATCCGAGCCGCGGATCGATCCGGAAGTAATCGGTGGTGTCATACCCGTGCGTCTCTGACGCGAAGATGGGGCCAAGTGCCAGCCCTGACGCGCCGAGTTCGACGGCGTAGTCCAGCCACGGGACAAGGTCCAGCAACCGGTGTTCAGCGGCGGGATCCGGCGTCGCGGTTTTCTCCGCGCCGACGAAGCCGAGAGGATAGACCTGCCACCAGATGGCGTGCTGGACCCAGTCAGGTTCGTTCATGGCGTTGCGGCCCTTCAGTCCGATCCCGGATCGCCCGGGAAAGGCGACGGGTTGACCCGGCCTGGGCCAGCGTCCCTTCAGCCTATATCGGCCCGAAGGTGTGCGACTACTGGAGCTATCCGGCCAGGCTCGGTAACGTGCAACGCATGGCCATCAAATTTGAGAACGTCGGAATTGCCGTCCGCGATCTCGAAGCAACGATCTCCTTTTTCTCCGACCTCGGTCTCACCGTCGTGGGCCGTGACACGGTCAGTGGCGAGTGGACCGACACTGCCGTTGGCCTGGACGGCAACCACGCCAAGATAGCGATGCTGCAAACGCCGGACGGTCACGGCCGCCTTGAGCTCTTCGAGTACATTCACCCGGAAGCCATCGAGTCGGAGCCCACCCGGCCCAATGACATTGGCATGCACCGCGTCGCGTTCTCAGTCGACAACATCGACAAAGCCTTGGCGATAGCCGCGAAGCACGGCTGCCATCCGCTTCGGGGCGTGGCGACTTATAAGGACGTCTACAAGCTGACCTACGTCCGTGGCCCAAGCGGCATTCTGGTGATGCTCGCCGAGGAACTGAAGAAAAGCTGATCGTTCTGGTGCTTATGCCCGGGTCATGAACTGGAGCTGGATGAAACCAAGTTCGGCGCGTGGAAGGACGGCAGTAACGGTTCCGCCGTTCGGTAGTCCTGCGCCGATGCCGTAGACGAATGGGCTTGTGTCCACCTCCACAGCGGGCACCTCCAGCCCATCTACGAAGACAGTGGCTTGGTCATTGATCGTCAGGCCGGTCGCAGGGGACGGTGGCTGGTCCCACGGATTGCCCAGTCCAAGTTCCCGCCGAAACTGGTTCATGAGAATGTGGTTGACGTGTTCCAGCAACACATTCCCGACAGAACTACGCTCGGAACGCTCTCGGTGCCAGGTAGTGCGAACCGCCTCCATCAGTTGCGGGTATCGCAGCCGCTCCACGTACTCGACCAGCCAGGCGGGCCGAGGCCAGGGCGGGACATCTTCGATCGACCTCCGTGTCTGCTCGTCGAGGTCGGCGAGGTTGATCGGGTCTGAACGGTCAAGCGGGTTCCGCCACAATGTATACGTGACACTGGCTGTTATTTCGCTGTAGCCGCGGGCCCCCTGAACATAGGTGAGGCCCACGCTGTCGGTGTCTTCCAGCGATGGCTGGGACACGAGACCCATGACAGGGATGGGCATGAGTTTCAGACGCTCAGCCAGCTCCACACGTGGGTCGGGCGCATCCTCCGGAAGAATACCGCTCAGTCTCATTCCTCATTATGAACCTAAGGCGCCTTCAGAAGCCTCGTGCTCCTGAAAACTTGCGTGACGTTCCGCAAGTTTCCCAAACCGGACGTAGGCCCAAAACAAAAACAGCGATTTAGCTGCCGAGGAAGCGAGGATGAGCGGCGTAGGGTGTCGCTTAGGCACAACTATTGGGGGATTACCTGTGACTCAAGTATTTGGCATCGGGGCCGTGCTTTATGTGATTGTGATGGCGGTACTAATCGGCTTGGCGGCTTATGTCCTGATCCTGGTGATCACTTTCCTTCGGCTCCGCATTGCGGAACTGAAACGCACTGCCCCACCAAAAAACAGCATTAATGGCAGTGACTGAAACTCATAGCTGCTAGACCAATGGGTTGCGAACCACGAGCGGAAGGCATGTGATGCTGCAGGAAGTCGCTGAGGGTGTGCTGGTTCACGAGAGCGAGTTCATCCAGAGTAATTGCGTCGTGGTGCAGGGGAGCGACGGCGTGTTGCTCATTGACCCCGGCATAACCCGCAGCGAAATGGCGGCCCTCGCGGACGATATTCGGGGATTGGGCCAGCCCATCGTGGCCGCCTTTGCAACGCATCCCGATTGGGACCATGTGCTCTGGCACCCAGACTTCGGCGACGCGCCCCGTTACGGCACCGCCCGCTGCGCCGCCTCCATCCGCGACTTGTTGTCGAAAGCGGACTGGAAAGCCCGCGTCGCCGAGGGACTCCCTCCGGAGTACTCCGAGGAGATCCCGACGGAGCTGCTGGGCCTCATAACCGGGCTTCCTCCCGATTCGGCGAAGATTCCGTGGGATGGCCCCACAGTGCGGATCATGGAGCATCGGGCCCACGCCCCGGGACACGCGGCACTGTTGATCGAAGGGAGCGGCGTCCTTGTCGCCGGCGACATGCTCTCTGACATCCTGATGCCGTTCCTGGATCTTGAGGCCGCTGACCCGGTCGAGGACTACCTCGTCGCGCTTCGGTTGTTCGAGAGTGTTGCGGACGGTGTTGAGGCTGTTATCCCCGGTCACGGCTCAGTCGGACGGGCCCATCAGGTACGTGCGCGGATCAAACAGGATCGCGAGTATGTCCAGGCCCTTCGCGACGGCGGTGTCCCCGACGACCCGAGGGTTGGCCCGTCGGCCACCCTGGATTGGCTGCCTGCTGTGCATGAATGGCAAATACAGCAGCTTGCCATGAAGGGCGAAGGAACGCGAGGCTAGGATGGAGAATGTCCGCACGAGCGATGTTCTCAGGTCTCAGCCAGTGGCGCTTTTCATGGTTTCCGGCCGGTATTTCCTGCCGCTATCCGCAGATTGCCGGGAACGGGTGGGCCGCGCGTTTGCCAGGATGGGACATGAGCATCAGCGCCGAGGTTGCAGCCTTGATGGTTCTCACGGGGCGCCCTGAGACTCGGCAGGCAGCAGCGCCTCAACAGGTGAAAGCGCGAGTCGTCACAGCAGTTTAAGGCCGATGACCTCGGTGGTTTGTTCCTCGCCTGCCGGCCCGCCGTAAAGCAGCGCGTAGCGATAACGGGGCACCGGCCGGCCGTTCATGCGGGAACGTCGATACGGCTGTGACCGAAAAACGTTTAGAGATTGGATTGGTAATGCAGCTCGAGAACAAGGTCGCATTCAATCACCGGCGGCGGATCGGGAATCGGTCTTGCGACCGCAAAGACTTTCATTGCCGAGGGTGCGAAGGTCATGATCTTCGACTTCATCCCAAATCACAGGAAGTCGCCAACGAGATCGGCGCAAAGTTCGTGCAGGGTGACGCCTCCAAGCCGAGAGCTTCCAGGTCGCCGTTGCGAAGACAGTCGAGGAATTTGGCAACCTCGACCATTGCAGTAGCCTCCGCGGGCGTCGGCGGCGAGGGTGACGTTGTTACCTCGACCGTCGAAAACGGGGAGCGCACCAACGGCATCGACTATTCAGGTGTGTTCTACACCAACAAGTTACGTCATCGAGCAGCTACTCAAGCAGGGCCGGGGTGGCGTTGTGGTCAACCTTGCCTCGATGTTAGGCCTGGTGGCCGTCTCGAATAACATCGCCTATTCGGCCTCAAAAGGCGGCGTTGTGAACATGACCCGCGCCGCCGGGACGATGTACGCGAAGGAGGGTATTCGTGTGAACGCGGTGGCGAATGCCCCTGTGCCAGCACAGCGTCCCCTCGAACCAGAAGGGACGCTGTTCGTTTGCCTGAGCTTGTGGCGCTTTGCCCTCGTGCGCCGGTGCAGTGAATAGGACTAATTGAGGGATTGTCAACCTAGCTAGATCGTGACACTATCTAGATATGGACGAACTGGACTTTGACCACGAACTCACCCGGGCGGCGCTCCCGCAGGCGGTGCTCGCGGTGCTGAGCCATGGTGAAAGTCATGGCTACGCCATTGCAGAGGTCCTCCGGCGGCACGGTTTCTCACGCATCAAGGGGGGCACGCTGTATCCGCTCCTGAAGAGACTTGAGGACAACGGCTTTGTGATGCACGTCTGGCAGCACGACCAGGCGGGTCCGGGCCGCAAAGAGTTCACACTCACTGAACGCGGCCGCGACGAGCTTGCCCGTTCGTCCGAAGCCTGGCAGCGGATGAGTCAGTCCCTCACCGAAATCCTTACAACCCGACAGGAACAGTCATGAGCTACGAGCGAAAACTCACCTTCAACCTGCGAGTCCGCGGGTTGTCCGAATCCGAGATCGCGGAAGTTCTCGAGGACGTGCGGGCTCATCAGGCATCGGCAGGGACCCCGGCGGCGGCAGAATTTGGCACGGCCGAGGAATATGCGCAGCAGTTCCCAAAGAAGAAGCGGCGCACACTGGGGAAGAGCATCACAAGTGCCGGGACAGCATTGGCGCTTGTCTATATTCTCCTCGCGGTCCTCCTGATGCTCCTATTCAAAATCGACATTCGCGACGTCGTTGGTCCGATCACACTGCAGCCGGCGGCCCTACTGATTCTCGCCAGTGTCCTGGCCGGATTCCTGACCGACTATTTCCTGCCCGCACAGAGCTCCACCGCAGCAAGCTAACCCTTCCGGAACCGGAAGGGGCGACGTTCAACGGACGACGGCGTCACCAACCACCGCGCGTCGGCGTATGTCCCTTGCGGGCATTGTCGGGCATTGCCATTTCGGCCCGGAGGCCGAGGAGCCGGATGGGTCGGCCCGCCTCAATTACGGCTGCGAGGTCCAAGGCCCGGGTGAGGATTTCGTTCCGGTCGTATGTCTCAGGAATCTTCTTCGCGTGCGTCTTGGTGAGGAAAGGCGCGTACCGGACTTTAAGGGTCAGCCCGATCACTGGCCGCCCCTCGGCCACAACATCCTCAAGGACGCGCGCTGTCAGCTCCCTGACGGCGTGCTCCACTTGGGCCGGCTCGGTCAGGTCGCGCTGGAAGGTGGTTTCCCGGCTGTGCCCGCGGGCAACCCACGGGGTGTCGTCCACCACGCTGGCGCCGTCTCCGCGTCCGAGCTCCGCGTACCAGGGACCCATCCGGGGGCCGAACTCCGGAACGAGGTCCTGCGGGTCCGAGGCGGCGAGCTCGGCCACCGTGTTGATGCCGATCTTGGCCAGCCGGCCCGACACTTTGCTTCCGACGCCCCACAGGTCCTTGGTGGGCCGGCTACCCATGACCTCGAGCCAGTTTCCCGCAGTGAGGCGGAAGACGCCGGCCGGCTTTCCGAAGCCTGTGGCGACCTTGGCCCTGACCAGGGTGTCGCCGATGCCCACGCTGCAGTGCAGCCGTGTCCGCTCCATGACGGCTGCCTGCAGCTGCCGGGCGTAGGCTTCCGGGTTCTCTGTCTCGGTGCCGACAAATGCTTCATCCCAGCCCAGCACCTGGACGGTGGCCCCGGGCTGCCCGCGCAAGGTGGTCATCACTGATTCAGAGGCTTCGAGGTAAGCCTCGTGATCAACGGGAAGAATCACGGCGTCGGGTACTTTCCGGGCCGCGATGCGTAAAGGCATTCCGGAACCTACGCCGAACGCCCGGGCTTCGTAGGATGCGGTGGACACCACTGCCCGTTCCGTGGGGTCGCCACGGCCGCCCACAATGATGGGCTTGCCCGCAAGCTCCGGCCGGCGAAGTACTTCGACCGCAGCGATGAACTGGTCGAGATCGACGTGCAGTACCCACCGGATTCCGCTCACGCCACCAGTCTGCCCTAAACAGCCCTGGCAAGCATCGGAGAAGCTGTGTACAGGTACCTGATCTTTTCGGGCTGGGATTGTCGGGTCTGCCGGCAGGGACTCTCGTACCGTAGTACAGGAAGGGGGTAGCCGTGCAGGAATGGAACCGGGCCATCGAGCTGATCGAAGTGGATCTCGCCGCGCCGATTGACGTCGGACAACTGGCACAGGTTGCCCTCACCTCGGAGTACCACTTTCGGCGCATGTTTGCCTCCCTCGCGGGCTTGCCGTTGTCTGAGTACATCAGGCGCCGGCGGCTGACCGCGGCAACAGCGGAAATTGTTGCCGGGCAAGCCGTACTGGACGTGGCGGTCCGGTACGGGTACGGATCGGCCGAGGCGTTCACCCGGGCCTTTAGAGCCATGCACGGCATCACTCCATCCCAGGCGCGGCGACCGGGCGCGGTGCTTCATTCACAACCGCAATTAAGAATCCATGTCCGAATCGAAGGGAGTGCTGACATGAAGCACCGCATAGTGAAGAAGGAATCCTTCCGGCTCATCGGGCTGAAGACGCGCGTCCGGCTCGTCTATGAGGGCCCCAACCCGGAAATCGAGGCCTTCGAACGGAGCCTGGACACATCAGTCAGGCCGCGATTGGCAGAGTTGTCAGACACTGAGCCGCTCGGGCTGCTGGCAGTCACCGAGAACATCGAGGAACCGGGAACCGAGGGAAGCGAACTGGACTACTGGCGCGCTGCTGCCTCCTCACAGACAGCGCCGAACGGATACGACTCTGCGGATATCCCTGCCGGTATATGGGTCGTATTCGAGACTGAGGGCAAGTTTCCAGAGTCCCTGCAGCATCTTTGGGCTGATGCAGCGGCGCAGTGGTTCCCCGCCAATCCATACCGTTGGGCGCCCGGGCCACAAATGCTGAGCGTTCAACCGGAACCGGACGGTTCCCGGGGCCGCGGACAGCTATGGATCCCCATCGAACCAGACCCCGCCAGTTAGTTCCCGCCTTTGCGGGCCACAGTTCAGGTATTTCCTGCCGCAACCCTGCTCGCTAGGCTGTGTCCCATGAACGGGAAACAAGCCATGAACGGACGCTCCTATCCGGAAGGCGTCCCGAGTTGGATCGACACAGAGCAACCTGACATTGATGCCGCCGCTGAGTTCTACTCCGGACTGTTTGGCTGGATATTCGAGGACGTGATGCCGCCCGGAGCACCGGGCCGCTATCGGATAGCAAAGCTTGATGGCAAGGATGTGGCCGGGCTGGCGGGCGGCAGTGGTGGAACCACGAAGTGGAGCACCTATGTCGCCGTCGATGACGCGGATGCGGCAGTGCAGCGACTGACTGCCGCGGGCGCCACGGTGCTCGAGGCACCGGCGGACGCGGGGGAGGGAGGGCGCAGCGCGGCACTGACCGATCCCCAGGGTGTTGAGTTCCGCCTCTGGCAGGCTAAACGGCGGTTAGGTGCGCAGGTGGTTAACGCGCCGGGGTCCTGGAACTTCAGCGACCTCCACACAGACAACCCCACCGCAGCAGTTGCGTTCTATGGAGGCGCATTCGGCTGGCAGGTCGACGACGTCGGATTCGGCATGATGGTCCGCCAGCCGGGTTATGGTGACCATCTTGCGGCGACATCCGATCCCGATATCAGGGAGCGGCAGGCAGAATTCTCCGCCCCACCAGGCTTCGAGGACGCCATCGCGTGGGTGGTGCCCACTGACCCCGGGGAACCGCCGCACTGGCACGTCACGTTCGCCGTTGCCGACCGTGATCAGACGGTAGAGGACGCGAAACGCCTTGGCGCCGAAGTCCTTGCGCAGCGCGAGACCGACTGGACACGCGATGCCCTGATCCGGGACCCGCAAGGCGCCGAATTTACCGCAAGCCAATTCACGGCCGGCTAAGTGGCACGAATGTTCCCCGTCTAACGGGCCTGATCCCTCGACCTGCCAGGGCCCCGCCGTCGACATGGAGAACGTCACATAGCGGCACTAAGGCATACTGAACAGGAGTTTTAGGGACCCGTCAGCTTTTGGCTGACGGGTCCCTGCAATGTCCTTGAAGAAACGAACCAATGTGGGTTTGCCTGGCGGCGGTTACGCGCGCCGGGCTTTTTGTATGGATAAGGGAGAGTGAACGTGACACGTATTGGCATTGTGGCCGAGTTGGGTCGCGAGAGCCGGGTGGCGGCGACGCCCACCACGGTCAAGCAGTTGTTGCGGTTGGGCTACGAGGTTGTGGTCGAGAAGGGCGCGGGGGAGTCCGCGTCGTTCCGTGATGAGGCCTATGTTGAGGCCGGCGCCCTGATTGTCGGCGCCGATGAGGCGTGGGGGTCTGAGGTGGTGCTGCGGGTCAATCCGCCCACCGAGGAGGAGATTGACAGGCTGGCTCCCGGTGCGACGCTGATCGGTTCGCTGAGCCCTGGCCTGCGCCCTGAACTGGTGGAAGCCCTGGCCGCGCGCCCGATCACGGCGCTGGCGTTGGATGCGGTGCCACGCATCTCGCGGGCGCAGTCCATGGACGTGCTGAGCTCCATGGCGAACATCGCCGGGTACCGTGCGGTGATTGAGGCCGCGCACGAGTTCGGCCGGTTTTTCACCGGCCAGGTGACCGCTGCGGGCAAGGTCCCGCCTGCGAAGGTCCTGGTGGCCGGCGCGGGTGTTGCCGGTTTGGCGGCGATCGGGGCCGCGTCCAGCCTGGGCGCGATCGTCCGGGCTACGGATCCGCGCCCTGAGGTTGCCGACCAGGTGAAGTCGATCGGCGGGACCTACCTCAAGGTTGAGATGGAGGAGGAGATGAAGTCCTCCGACGGGTACGCCAAGGCCACGTCCCAGGCGTACAACGCCCGGGCCGCGGAGATCTACACGGAGCAGGCGGCTGATGTGGACATCATCATCACCACCGCCCTGATCCCCGGCCGCCCGGCCCCCAAGCTGCTCACGGCCGAGGACGTGGCGGGCATGAAGTCCGGCAGCGTGATCGTGGACATGGCCGCCGGCCAGGGCGGCAACGTGGAAGGCTCGGTTGCCGGGGAACGGATTGTGACGGAGAACGGTGTGGTCATCCTGGGCTACACGGATCTTCCGGCCCGGCTTCCTGCCCAGGCGTCCCAGCTGTACGGGACGAACATGCTGAACCTGCTCAAGCTCCTGACCAAGGACAAGGACGGAGTGCTGCGGATCGACTTTGATGATGTGGTCCAGCGGTCGGTGACGGTGGTCCGCGACGGTGAAAAGACCTGGCCGCCGCCCCCGGTCCAGGTCTCCGCCGCCCCGGCGGCCACGGCCCAGGCCCCGGCCGCCGACGCCACCGCGCCAAAGAAGAAGCAGGGCCTCAGCGCCGCCGGCAAAGCAGGACTCTTTGCGGCCGGCATCGCCGCGCTGTTCCTGGTCAACGCGGTGGCCCCGGCGCCCCTGCCGCAGCACTTCACCGTGCTGATGCTCTCGATCGTGGTCGGCTTCTACGTGATCGGGAAAGTCCACCACGCCCTGCACACCCCGCTGATGTCCGTCACGAACGCGATCTCCGGAATCATCGTCGTCGGTGCGCTGCTGCAGGTCACCTCGGACAATCCCGTGATGCAGGTGCTCGCGGCCGTCGCGGTGCTGCTGGCCAGCATCAACATCTTCGGCGGGTTCGCTGTGACCCGGCGGATGCTCGCGATGTTCTCCCGCGGCGACGGGGCCCGTAAATGAGCGCCGTACCCGAAGCCGCAGCCCGAATCGTCTCGAGGAGCCTTACCGTGTCTGACACCGTCTCCGGTCCGTTGACCGCCGACACCATCGCCGGAGCTGCGTACATCGTCGCGGCCCTGCTGTTCATCCTGTCCCTCGCGGGGCTGAGCAAACACGAAAACGCCCGCGCCGGCGTCGTCTACGGCATCACCGGGATGGTCATCGCCCTCGCCGCCACAGTCTGGCTGACCGTGCAGGGCGCCTGGGGCACCGGCCACGGCCTCACCGGCCTCGTGTTGCTCCTGGCCGCGGTGATCGTGGGCGGGGCCATCGGGCTCTGGCGCGCCCGGGTGGTGGAAATGACCGGCATGCCCGAACTGATCGCGCTGCTGCACAGCTTCGTGGGCCTCGCGGCCGTCCTCGTCGGCTGGAACGGGCACCTCGAAGCCCCGGCCCTGTCACCGGAGCTGACAGCCGTCCACCACGCCGAGGTTTTCATCGGCGTGTTCATCGGCGCGGTGACCTTCACCGGCTCGATCGTGGCGTTCCTGAAACTCTCCGCCCGGATGAAGTCCTCACCCCTGATGCTGCCGGGCAAGAACGCGATCAACCTCGGCGCCCTCGCCGCGTTCATCGCCCTGACCGCCTGGTACGTCAACGACTCCCAGCTCTGGCTCCTCATCGTCGTCACCATCCTCGCCCTCGGGCTGGGCTGGCACCTGGTCGCCTCCATCGGCGGCGGCGACATGCCCGTGGTGGTGTCCATGCTCAACAGCTACTCCGGCTGGGCCGCAGCCGCGGCAGGTTTCCTGCTGAACAACGACCTGCTCATCATCACCGGCGCCCTGGTGGGTTCCTCCGGTGCGTACCTGTCCTACATCATGTGCAAGGCCATGAACCGGTCCTTCATCTCCGTGATCGCCGGCGGCTTCGGCATCGCAGCCCCGGCAGCGGCGGACGCCGAATACGGGGAACACCGCGAAATCACCGCCCAGGCCACCGCCGAGATGCTGACCAACGCCTCAAGTGTGGTCATCACCCCCGGCTACGGCATGGCCGTTGCGCAGGCACAGTACCCCGTCGCGGAACTCGCGCACCAGCTCCGCGAGAAGGGCGTGAACGTCCGGTTCGGTATCCACCCGGTCGCCGGGCGCCTGCCCGGACACATGAACGTCCTCCTCGCCGAAGCCAAAGTCCCGTACGACATTGTCCTGGAAATGGACGAAATCAACGACGACCTCGGCGGCACCTCCGTGGTCCTGGTCATCGGCGCGAACGACACCGTCAACCCCTCCGCGGCAGAAGACCCCGGAAGCCCCATCGCCGGGATGCCCGTCCTAAGGGTCTGGGAAGCCGAGAACGTCATTGTGTTCAAACGCTCCATGGCCGCCGGCTACGCAGGAGTCCAGAACCCCCTGTTCTACCGCGACAACTCTCAGATGCTCTTCGGCGACGCCAAAACCCGCGTCGAAGACATCCTCAAAGCGTTCTGACTGATACTGCGCTGAAGGCAGCGGGCGACGGCGGGAGGTTTCCGCCGTCGCCCGCTGTTCCGTTTTGGTGGGGGTGCCCGTTATCAGGCGACGACGGTGACCTCGTCCCGCCTTTCGGCGGTTGCGGGAGCGGAGGCAGCCAGGCTGACGGTGACGGGTTCGAAACCGTCGGCGCTGACGTGCACGGTAATGTCCCCTTCTGCGACGGGCCTGACGACGGCGAGCAGACGGCCATCGAACGAGGTGTGGCTGTCCTCCGTGAACATCTCTTCAGTGTCGGGGCGGGCGCTGCCCAGGCCCTGCAGCACGCCGGCTCCTTCGACCGTCACGGTGATGCGGTGTTCGATGTTCGTGGCCAGGTTGCCGCGTGCATCGCGGAACTCGATGGTCACGTAGCTGAGGTCGGCGTGGTCGGCCACCAGCTCGGTGCGGTCGGCATCGGCGGTGAGGCCGATATCTCCCGCTGCCGTGCGGAGTGTGGTGCGGGCCTGCTCTACCCCGTTGATGTAGCCCACAGCCACCAGCTCACCGGGCTCATAGGTCAGCTCGAAGTGTGCACGGAACCGGTGCGCGGCTCCGGCAGGGGCCCTGCCCACGGCGGATCCGTTGAGGAGCAGCTCCACCTCTTCGGCGTCGCTGTAGACCTCAACCCTGACCGGGGAACCCTCGGCGACACTCCAGCTCCAGCTGGAGATGCAGTCCGTCCAGGTCCACGGCCCCATCCCGTGTTCACGGGCGTAATTCTGCGGGCGCTGGACGGCGATGTACGGCTCGTGCCGGAGCCCGAAGACCGTCTCGCGGTAGTAGGAGGCGGGCCGCCGGTAGCCGGTGATGTCGATGTCGCCGCACCAGGCGAGCAGCCACGGGTACGGCGCACCAAGAGCGGGCTTTCCGTCGGTCCCATCGGTGTACTGCACGCGGCCGATGCCGGCTTCGCCGAGGTAGTCCCAGCCCGTCCAGGTGTAATCGCCGATCACGTGCGGGTTTTCCTCCACCAGCTTCCAGAGGACATCGATCCGGTCAGGGAACGTTTCGGTTCCGACCATGATCCTGTTGGGGAAGAGCTCCCTGTCCATCACATAGCGGCCGTCACCGTAGTTGATGCCGGCCACGTCCACGGCTGCGTGGGATTCGGCCGTCCGTTCCGAGACAAGCGGGGAGGAGCTGATGCGGCCCATCGCCTCACCGGCCCCGCTCATCATGGCGTTGACGCCCTGGCTGTCGTCGCCCGCGCCGGCCTCTTTCATCATGGTTGCAGCATCCGCGATCACGGAGACGAACCCGTTGATCCCGTTGGTGGTGTAGCGGGTGGAGTCCAGGGACCTGATCTTCTCCGCGATCTGCCGCCCCCAGCCGGAGCCGAGGCCGCTGCCCGTTTCCGGGATCTCGTTGCCAATGGAGTAGAGCACCGCGCTGGGGTGGTTGAAGTCTTTCGCCACCATGGCCTCGACATCGCGTTCCCACCATTCTGGGAAGGACAGCGAGTAGTCGAACGCGGACTTTCCTTCGGTCCACACATCGAAGGTTTCGTCCATGACCAGCATTCCGTGCTTGTCGCAGGCGTCCAGCATGGCCTGGCTGACCGGGTTGTGCGCACTGCGGATGGAGTTGAAGCCGGCTTCCTTCAGCAGCTGCACCCGGCGCTCGTCCGCGCGGGAAATGGTGGCTGCGCCGAGGATGCCGTTGTCGTGGTGGATGCAGGCGCCGCGGAGCTTGACGGTCTCCCCGTTGATCTGAAGGCCGTTGAAGGGGTCCAGCTGGAGGGAGCGGATGCCGAAGGTGGTGGTGTCTGCCTGCAACACCTCCAGTTCGTCGCGGAGCTCAGTCCGCGCCGAGTAAAGGTGCGGGCTGTCCAGCCCCCACAGGCGGGGCTCGGTGATGTACAGGCGCTGGCGGACGACGGCGGTGCCGCCTGCCTTGAGCGTCACGGGGGCGGAGCCGACGGCGACAACCGCGCCGTCGCCGTCGTACAGTTCCGTTCCCACCGTCACCGTGGCAGTGGACAGGCCCTCGTTCTCCACGGTGGTGGCGACGTCCACGACGGCACGGCCGGCGGTGATGTCCGGCGTCGAGACCCTCACGCCGTTGGGAGCGAGGTGAACCAGTTCTGTTACGGACAGAAAGGTGTCCCGGTAGATACCGGCGCCCGAATACCAGCGGGAATCCTGGTGGACGCGCGCATCAACACGGATGGTGTTCTTCTGGCCGTACTTCAGGAAAGGATCCAGCCGGATGGTGAAGATGGAGTAGCCGAAAGGGCGTTGGCCGGCGAAGTCCCCGTTGATGAAGACCATGGCATCCCGGTAGACGCCCTGGAACTCGAGCGAGACGCGCTTTCCCCGATAGTCCTCGGGCACCTCGAAGGTCTTGGAGTATTCGAACGTGCCGTCGGGGGAGTAGCCGGCGTGCGAACCCTGGACGGAATCGGCGGAGCGCGGCAGTCCGATCAGTGCGTCGTGCGGCAGGGTGACGGGCTGCGGTGGAATGACCGGTCCGTCGAACTCGGCGAAGAGGCTGACCTTCGGCCGTACCGCCCATCCGGCATTGAAAGAAGTGCGCGTCATTGAGGTTCTCCCTGGATCTCGTATCACGTGTCACAACAAGGAGATCACAGCGAGGTGACACGTGTCAATGAACCGTTGGGTTCCGGCCGGAGGGCTAGGCCGTTTCTCCGGGCACAACGGCGACTTCGGGCAGGGAGGCGGGCTGCGGTGCGGAGGCCTCGGCGCTGCTGAGGGCGGCAAGGTCCGCGGCGATTCGCTCCATGAGCGGTGCATTGTGGATGCGGATGGTGGTGAGCCGGGGTGAGACAAGCTGCCCGATGGCCGTGGCATCGACACCCACCACTGAGAGGTCATCAGGGATCCTCAGCCCAAGCGCCCTGCCGGCGGCCACCATGGCGAGCGCGACGTCGTCGTTGTAGCAGCCCACAGCTAGCGGGGCGTCCTTGGCTTTGACGGCAGCGAGGGCTGCGGTGGCCCGTGCGAGCTCGAGCGGGATCTCGATGCGTTCAGGTTCCGGCAGGCCCTCAGCGCGGGCCGCTGCCTTCAATCCCTCGAAGCGGCCTGGCCCGAAGGGGTCGAGCCGCTCATCCAGCAGGGCTGCGTAGGCCAGCTGCCTCGGACCGTTCCGCAGCAGCGTCTTTGCCATGGTCCGCCCGATGATGTGGTTGATGTCGTGGGTGGGGTCCTCAGGCTCATGGATCCGGGGAATGACCGCCGCCCCGGAATTCTGGAGGACCTCGCGTTCGTCCGCCCCGAGGATTCCCATGTCCACCACGGCAACGGGCCGGAAGTGCAAAATGGCAGCGAGCGTTTCGCCGGGGTTGCTGCCGGCGAAGCGGACCACCACGCTCAGGCCGTGCGCGGCTGCATGACTTGTGACGTTGTCAACGAGATCCTGGAGGTTGCTTCCGAACGTGGTGTTGGGGACGAGGATCACCAGAATGTCGCTCCGGCCGGTCACCAGCGCGCGGCCGGCGGGGGAGGGCTGATAGTTCAGTTCCTCGGCCGCCTTTAGGACTTTGGCACGGGTCTCCTCGGGGAAGCGGGAACCCTGGCCGTTCAGGACATGGCTGACCGTTGCGCGGGATACACCAGCCCTCTTGGCGACATCAAAGCTGGTGGGGCGCTTGGTCGGTTTCGTTTCCGGGGTCACCTTTTGATCATCGCACAGGGTGGGTTGACACGTGATACTCACTGTGTGAACCGCCAGCAGGTGTCCCGGTCAGAGGAGCCAGCGCCACCAGCGTGGCCGCTCCGGTTCCGGTTCCGGCGTCGGTTCCGGTTCCGGCTCCTCGCCCAAGGCCAGCGCGGCCTCGACGAGGTCGTCCGCGGTGAGCGTCATGACGGCCTCACGATCGAGCGCGTCGAGACTTTGTTTTTCGTCGAGCGACAGCCGTAGTGCCTGACGGTTGAGCGCCTGCTCGAACAGCGTGCGGGCGAACCTTGCGTTGCCGGAGTCCTCGCCCGCGTGCAGCCCGATGAAGATGCGGCGCAGCACCTGGTCCGCACCCGGCTCCAGCCTGTACTCGTGCTGGGCCAGCATCCGGTGGAAGATCGTCTGGAGTGCGTCGACCGAGTAGTCGGGGAACGTGATCTCGCGGGCGAACCGGGATCGCAGTCCGGGGTTCGAGAGCAAGAAGGACTCCATCAGCCGCGGGTATCCGGCCACGATCACGACCAAGCGGTGGCGGTGGTCCTCCATCCGCTTGAGCAGGACCTCGATTGCCTCGGGGCCGAAGTCCATCCGGCCGTCCTCAGGGGCCAGCGCGTAGGCCTCGTCGATGAACAGGACGCCGTCCAGCGCGCGCCGGATCACCCGGTCCGTCTTGATGGCGGTGGTGCCGACGTACTGCCCCACCAAGCCCGAACGGTCGACCTCGACCAGATGGCCTTTCTGCAGCAGGCCGACCGCACGGTACATCTCGGCCAGGAGCCGCGCCACGGTGGTCTTGCCCGTGCCCGGGTTTCCGAGGAACACCAGATGTTGTGACGTGGCCACCTCCGGCAGGCCGTGCGCCTTGCGGCGGGCCTGGACCTGGAGCAGTGCGACGAGCGCCCGCACCTGTTCCTTCACTGTCTCCAGTCCAACCAGCGCGTCGAGCTCGGCCTGCACCTCGGACAGCGGCCGGGCTGGCCCGGGCCTCGCACCGGTGAGATCACCGACCAGGTCGTCAACGCGCTCCGAACCGCCGGGCAGCTTGAGCTGATCGGCCAGTCGGCCGATGGTTTCGCGCAGGTCGTCGAGCGGATTGCGGCTGGCAGCCATGCAACCACTGTAGTACTCGATTCCTGACCGGGATGGGGTTGGCCTCACCAGGAACAACTCCCTTTTGGGAGTAGTACTCGCGCAATGGCCAGGATAGCCACGGGTATCCTGGCCACACCGATCGGTGCCAGCACCAATACCGCCACGACACCGAGGACTAGCCCCAACGCATAGTCCTGCTCATTCATGTCCCCCCGAATCCTGTGCGAACTACAACCGGTACAACGGAAAGCAGCCGCTCCCCGGACGTCGGAGCTCAGTCACACTGAAGCGCTTCCCCCGGCTGTAGAATGCGCCAGGCGCGGTAATGACACCAACCATGGGAGCAGCGGATGACCTACACCTGACTTGGGTGACTCGAAACCTCTGTGCCTCGAAACCCAAGGGTTTTGAGGCACGGAGGTTATGAGACACAGGGATTCAGCTGCCCGTAAGGGGATCGGCTTACGGACATCTAGTTACATCATTGTTCGGCTTCATGGGGTTGGACCCTCCTGTTTGAAGCCAGAAAAACAAAAAGAGAAGGCTAGGGAATGTTGCCGGCTGTGGCTCATTCTGAGCGACTCCTCTGCTGCGATTGGGAAGGATTTTCGTTCAATAAGGCGAGCACGGCCCGGAATGGTGCGGCGTCGAATTCGATACGCCGACGAACGGACCAGGCTTCGGCTGCGTCCACGGCATCCCCGATGGAGTGGACGCAGTATGCATACGGATCACCCGGGGGGTCATTCGGTACCGCTATCTGAATCTTCAGGTGGCGGTCTGCCTTGCGGAACGTCCCGGTGCGAACTCCTTGGAAGTCAGGACTGGTAATGTGCCCAGGGACTTGGAACTCGAAGTTGATTCTGAAGTTTGACTCAAGCTGACCCGCTATGCCTGACAGGTCCCTGGATAATCGCGTGAGTGTCTCCCGCCAAACCTTACTCTCGGCAGTTACGCCGCCGACGATGACTCCAAGGGAGATTGCTTTGGGCCGGTCTGGGATTGGTTGAGTCACTCTGTCCATACTTTGATTATGGAACCAGTAAAGGACATACTGCGCCCTCGGGATAGCTAGGTTGACCTCGCGGTTGCCCGGTAAGGATCCCTCAGCGGGCAGGATCGTCTGACTAGCAGCAGAGGTAGGGTCATCTGCATGATGTCGAGAGGAGTTTGATTCGAAATGAATACGATTCATCGCAGTATGAGCCAACAGCGCAACTGGCTGAAGATACTTCTTTACGGCTCGATCGCCAGCGGAGTGTTGGCGCTACTAACGGCAGGATTGACTTTAATTCTGTTCCAGGAAATTGAGAGCAGGGGTGACGTTACCAACGCGCATGATTTCGGGTGGCGCGCAGTCGCGCTTGCCGTGTTGTCCCTCGTGCTCTTCACTGTCTACCTCATCCGTCGCAATGCGCAGCGTAGGAGGTCCCCGCAAACGTAGAAGAATGGATCCAACCCGGTGACGTGATCATGGTGCCGACACAACGAGTAAGTGAGGCACTCTTCTGCAGGACCCCGAGCTTAGGCGAGGGTGTCCGCATGAGGTTCTATGAGCGATCCATTACCGGACGCCGCATAATTGCACCTCAGCTGTCACATGGACCGGCTTCGAGAACGTCGAAGCCCGGTAGAGTGCGATTCATGACATTGGGGGATGCCACACCGAACGTAGGCCGCCGACCGTGGGCGTTCGCCGCGGTGTGCGTGATGGTCGCCTCGCTGGCGCTGCTGCTGGTTGGACTGTCCCAGGTGCCGGCGGACCAGCTGCTGCCTTGGTATGTGGCCGCTTATCTCCTGGTAGGGGCGTGTATCTTCGTCCCGACCGGGAAGCTCCCTTCGCTGCGACAGGTCGGAGGGTTCCTGCTGCCCGGCGCCCTGCTCGTCGTCCTGGCGCTGCTGAACCTAGGCTTCTGGGCCGGCGGCTGGCTGCTCGGTCTTCCGGCCTGGGGCCTCCTGCTGAGTCGATGGACGCCGGAGAGCCGGCTTCCCGTTCTGAACGTCCTGAAGTTCTTCGGCCTGCTGGTGTTGGGCCTGGTTATCTTCATGTTTAACGGCATCTTCCCGTTCTTCAGCCTGGGCCTGTTCCTGCTGCCGATCATCCCCTTGGTTCGGCTGGCCTACCCCGACTACCGCGCCCGTCCGTTGCAAGCCGGCGTGGAGGTTCTGCTGGGGCTCGCGGTGGTCGTGGTCGCCTTCATGATCCCCACTCCGGAAGGTGCCTGGTCGTCACCCTGGGTTCACGCTGGAGGGGCCGCGACAGCCGGGCTCATGATCGCATTCTGGGCCCGCGGGCTCCCGCGCCGCTCCAAGCACATGCAGCTCAACAACGGAGCCATCGTCTAGCCACTGCCCCTGGAAATCTCACCCGACGTCCGGTAAAGGATCCCCCTCCGGACAGCCGAGGTGCTGCGCAGCCTTACCTAGATCCACACAAAGAAGCCCTTCCCGGGCCATCCGGGAAGGGCTTCATGGTGTCCAGGTTCAGGCTGAACCAATACTTAGTCACCACCACCGCCTCCACCGCCGTCAGCACCGCCAACATCCGCATCAGTGCTGCCACGTTCGTCGGAAGACGCAGCCGCACCTCCTGCGACCACGCCGGAGTCACCGTGACCTCCGCCGGTACGGGTGGATCCCGAGCCCCTGGAGGCCCGGCGGCGCCGCGTGATCTCGCCTGAAACGAATAACACCATTGCCAGCGCTGCCACCCCGATGAAGAAAGCCAGCATCTTCATTTCGCCTTCGTCCACGTCAGAATCCATTCAGAAAGTTCAGCGTGAGGACCAACCCCACCGTCCAAGTTTTACGTATGGCCTCGGGATTACACCGCCGCAAGCGCCGTGTTCTGGGTGGAAGTCCTGCGACTGGTGTGCGGTTGTGGATCCTTTACCGGGACACCGAGACCTCAGCTCCCCTGACTTCGGTTGGCGCGGTAGATCCATTGGAGTGCGTCGGGAAGGAGGACGCCGCCGTGGTTAGGGCTGTGGCCTCCGTCGCCCTGGATGAAGCGGAAGTCGTACCCGGCTTCGGCGAGGGCGGCTGCGACTCGAAGATTGTTGGCGAACCAGTTGTGTTGAGGCTTGTTCCAGTTCAGATCACGGTGGCCAGCCTGCATGAAGATCCGCAACGGTTTCACCGGTGTCACGGACAGCAGGTCGGGGTACGGGTTACCTCCCGGCATTTGCGTAAAGCTGGACAGGAAGCCAATGACGCGGCGGAACTTGTCGGGGCGCAACCATGCGGCCGTGAAGGCACAGTTTCCGCCGCTGCTACCGCCGCAGATTCCCCAGTTCTCCGGATCTTCTGAAATCACATACCGGTTGGTGACTTCCGGGATGATTTCAGTCAGAAGGAACGTGGCGTAGCGGTCATCGAACGCGTCGTATTCGATGTTTCGGTTCTTTGGATTCTCGGCGCCAGCTATGACTCCGGGATCGACGAAGACCCCGATCGTGACCGGGATATGGCCTTGATGGATGAGATTGTCCAGCACGATCCCGCCCCGGACTTCGCCGTCGGGGTCCAGATACAGGCGCCCGTCCTGGAAAACCATCAATGCGGCTGGCTCGGCTGGATCGTACTGTGCCGGCACATGCACCCAGAATTTTCGTGATGTCCCTGGGTAAACGGTGCTCTTGTTCCATTCGAATTCCAGTGTTTGGCCAGCAGGAACGCCTGGCTGCACATTCGAGTCTGGGCCGTGTAGGTAGCGGACACTGGATTGGATATGCGGCAACGGGAGGAATGGAACTTCAACGGTCACAGCTGGAAGACTACGGCACCACGGCCAGAGTGTCGGCCCAGATCGACGTGCCGGAAGCAAGTGGTGCACTCGAAAGGGGATCGATCACCGTACTCTTAGTGCCCGTTAGCCGAACCCTCTGCGGCACGGTCCACAAGGAATCCTTGCTCGTGCCGGGGGCCAGCTACTCACTTGGCGTGCCGTCCGATCCGTGTAACGATCGGGATTGTGATGACCCATCCCTTGTGGCGCCCGTTCGAACCCGACAATAACGCCCGTCGTCAGGCTGGACGTGTCGCTCACCGACAAGTCCAACCCGGTCCGCTTGAGGAACATAACCCGTCATGGGTGAGGCAGTTCGCATCGATGCATGACTTGGTCAGCCGGACGATCCCGGATCAAGCGCTGTGCATCCGTCATGTCGGGTCGACAGCTGTTCCCGGTCTCCTGGCTAAACCCGTCATCGATATCGACCTGACCGTCCCCGATCCGACTGCTGAACCTAGCTACGTCCCTCGGCTGGAGTCAGCGGGATTCAGGCTCATTTTCCGGGACGACGTGGCGGGGGACGCGCATCGACACCTCACCTTCAGCGAGCCGAACACCAGTCTGCACGTCTGGGCCCAGCACGCTACGGAACCTCGACGGCATGAGCTTTTCGCCGCGTGGTTGCGGTTACATGAGCAGGACCGGCGGATCTACGCTGAGGCGAAACGCGCTGCGGCGGATGTTAGGGACTCACGTCGATACAACGACCGCAAGGCAGCGGTCGTGTACGACATCTACGAACGGATTTTCCTCACCGATCCGTCCCATCATCATTCTCCGCAACCCCGGACCCGGCCCGACAACGACGACCTAGACGAACAGTGATGGGTTCGGTGAGGGATCCTCCTTCGCACGCGTCTTAGAGCCTGCCCGCAAGCAGGTCATTTTCGGTGCGACTCGTGAAACGGACTACCGTCGCTTTATGGGGATGCACGAGGGGGAGCTGCACATTGATGAGGCCGTTGTCGGCAGGCTCATCGCTGACCAGTTTCCACAGTGGCGTCATGAGCGCGTCCACCGCATGGTCACGGCGGGCACGGTAAACGCCATCTTTCGAATCGGTGCCGACCTCACCGCCCGATTCCCACTCCTTGCCACTGATCTAGTTACAACCAGGTTTCAGCTCACTCGCGAAGCCGAGGCCATGCGAGAGCTTAGCGGGGCCTGTCCTTTCCCTACGCCGGTACCAGTTGCGCTTGGAAACCCCGGCTACGGCTATCCCCTGCCGTGGTCAGTACAGACCTGGCTGCCTGGAACTGTTGCAACGCCCGACGGTTCGGCACAGTCCGACCGATTCGCCCATGACCTCGCCGCACTGATCCGCTCCCTCCGCGCCGCAGACACCAAGGGCCGGAAATTTACCGGATCCGGACGCGGCGGGGACTTGCAGGACTCCGATGAGTGGATGGAGATTTGCTTCCATAAGAGCGAGGGCCTGCTGCCGGTAGACCGTCTTCGCAAGCTGTGGGCAGCTTTCCGAATCCTGCCAGCTGCTGGATCTATCGTGATGAATCACGGGGATCTGATCCCCGGCAACCTGCTCGTTGACGAAGGCCGGCTGGTTGGCGTGCTTGATGGTGGAGGGTTCGCCCCTGCTGATCCTTCGCTGGATCTCGTCGCGGCATGGCACATGCTCGATCACAAAAGGCGGACACTCCTGCGCAAGGATCTAACCAGCGATGATCTTCAATGGTGGCGCGGAGCTGCATGGGCATTCCAGCAGGCGATGGGTTTGGTCTGGTACTACCAGGAATCAAACCCGGGAATGAGCACACTCGGACGAACTACCTTGAGTCGCATTGCCAACGACCCCCTGTTCTCACAACCTCGGCACTCTCACTAACCAGTTCGTTAGAGGATCCTTTACCGGGCGTCCAGAAATCCTGTCAGCGCCTCTATCCACTGTTCGAACGCGTCCAGATGCGCATCGTGCGATCCCCGGGCAAGGTCGATGCGTGTGACGTCGTTACCCCGCTCCGTAAATTGTGCCTTTTGCTCCTCTGTAAACATCCCGTCGGCGGCGTAGACGACAAGCGTGGGCGCCTGGACGCGCCCCCACTCCGCCCATCGAGGTTCTGCGAGAGGCGTATGCGCGGCGACCATCACCTCCGGGTCAAAGCGGGGATGCAGCCCGTCCTCCCGGTATTCCATGTCCTCGACCCAGGCACGCTGCAGCGGGCCGCCCCCCAGGAATCTGGCCGCCGTGGAACGGTCAGGGAACGGCACGGGCCAGCTACGAAAGTATTCACCGAGAGCTGCATGCTCTTGATCGCTGCCGCTCCCTTCGCCACACTCGAGGAGCACAAGGGCCCGGACGAGATCCGGACGGGCAGCAGCGGTGAGCATCGCGGTGTGGGCACCCATCGAGTGCCCGACCAGATGAACCGGACTGGAGGCCTCGCCATCAATGACCGCGACAAGGTCCCTAACGAATGCCTCACGCGAGGTGTCCGAGGGCAACCGCGTGCTCAGGCCGTGACCCCGCTGGTCGACCAAGATGACCTTCCGACCTGGCAGCGCACGGGCAGTAGAGAGAAACTCCTGCCCACTCCCGGCCAGGCCGTGGAGGATCACAACAGCAGGCTCAATCCCGTTAATGACGACGTAGCTGATGTCGACGCCATCAGCTGTGCGGATGCTGCGCCTTTTTTGATCCATCCAGTGATCCTACGTAATGACATAGCAACGGCCCGTAAGCCCGTCTTTCCACTCCAAAGGACCGCGCCTGTTAGCGTGATCAGTTGTGGAACCCCTTGAACCTGAGCGCCGTGTCATCGATGCCGCAGAGGCCTTAGCGCGAACCCTCGGGGAGAGCGACAACCACACGGTCGCCGCCGCCACGATGGATATTGACGGGAACATCCATCAGGCAGTGAACGTCTACCACTTCAACGGTGGCCCGTGCGCCGAACTGGTCGCCCTGGGCGTTGCGGCAACCGCAGGGGCGAAACAACTGCTCACGATTGCAGCGGCTGGCGACAGGGGGCGCGGTCTTATCCCCCCGTGCGGACGATGCCGGCAGGTACTTCTTGATCACCATCCCGACATACTGGTCGCAGTGCCGGCAGAATCCGGTCCGGTCGTCCGGCCCGTTCGCAAACTCCTGCCTGACACCTACTTCTTCCCAGATGCTAATGGGCGACGAATTGTTCGATTCAACAAGCGGTATCACGACCCCGTGATGTCAGGCGAGAAGACTACGACCATCCGTTGGGATGACCCGATCGCCGTGGGACCTGCGACATTTGTCTTCGAGGACCACCCTGATTTTGCCCACGCTGAGGGCGAGATCCTCTCAGTGGAACGGGTCCGTTTGATCGACCTCGATCCCGATCACGCTGCCGGCCTCCAATCGCACTACCCATCCATGCCCAAAGACGCCGAGCTGTCGCGTGTCACCTTTCGCCTCAGCCCGTCCTAGTGCCAAGGCGGTCGGGCGCTCCACTCCAGCATTCATG
Source organism: Pseudarthrobacter sp. DSP2-3-2b1 (assembly GCF_049895945.1). Taxonomy (NCBI): domain Bacteria; kingdom Bacillati; phylum Actinomycetota; class Actinomycetes; order Micrococcales; family Micrococcaceae; genus Pseudarthrobacter; species Pseudarthrobacter sp. DSP2-3-2b1. The sequence continues at coordinate 164,623 of NZ_JAFCTI010000007.1, forward strand.
TGGCTGCGCAGCGAGGATGATTTGGGGAGTCTCGTCAGAGGGCGCCTCGAACAAAGCCTTCTTGGAGGTACCCACCTGACATGCCGAGTACCTCCTTTGCGAGAACTACGAGATCCTGTGGGTCGCGTTTCGGGCCCCTCGCCCACGCCAGCAGGCGGACGGCCAAGTCATGGTCACTCTGGGCCAGCCTGCGAATGACCCATTTACCGGCACCGAGCCAGTTCCCGTTCTCGAGGAGCAACAGATCGGCCGCCTCGCGAAGGACCTCTGCAGTCAGTATGAAATCTTCCGCTGCCGACTCACTGCCTTCGAGGTCGTCTACAAGAGCGCTGAGATTGTAGCGACGGGAATCTCGTTCTTGGTCTGTGAGCGGTTCAGGCCCTCGGGCTATTTCAGCTTGAGCTCCGGCCTGCCAAGCAGCACCGCTTCCGTCGTCCGTTAGAAGCAGGCCACTCGCGCATAACGCTGCTATCACCGGTCGACGATCCTGGGCTTCCTTGCGGTACCAGAACTGGAGGCTCGCCGGTGTGTGTACGAAGGTTTCTACCAGCCAGCCCCGGTATCGGGTGGTCTGGGCGTAGTTGGAGTGACCGTTCGGATACAGCAGTGCGATGTCTAGATCTGAGGTCGAAGTTGCTGTTCCGGCCGCGGCGCTTCCGCCGAGAATCGAGGCACATGCCTCAGGGTGGTTTTCCTCCACGAAGGCTTGGGCGACGTTACAGATGCTTTCTTGGTCCACATATCCAGAGTCATCGGCGAGAGGTATGTCCATAGCACCAGTGTTTCAGCCCGAACGCATTACGACTGTCCACATGGAGTAAACCAACATGGACAGGATCTTGCCCGTGGAGCATCCTTCAACAGCGAGCGGTTACTCGTCGTAGCCGCTTGCTCGGCGCAGGTCGACGGTTAGAGCGCGGGAATTGTTTATCTGTCCAACCGCCTCAGGCTTGCTCGGAACCTGACCCCAAGGGCGGACGAGGCCGTCTCCTTGATATCGAGGAATGAGGTGAACATGCAGGTGAAAAACGTCCTGCCATGCCGCCGCGCCGCTGCTCTGAATTAGGGTCATTCCTTGGGGATTCAGCTGTCGCTTGAGGATGCTGGCAACGCTCCGGACGCCTCGCATAGTGGCTGAAAATTCGTCACTTCCCACATCGAACACGTTGACCGCGTGTATGCGTGGCACGACCAAGGTGTGCCCTCGAGTCGCTGGGGCGATATCGAGAAAAGCCACGACGTCATTGTCGGCAAAGAAAATTTGGTCTGCGGGATCGCGCTCCGCGATGCCGCAGAACAGACAATCGTCCCGGTCGGATTCTTGAACTTCTAGTCCCATGCTCCATGTGTACACGACTGGAAACGTGTGCCGTTAGCCGGTCCCTTAGCGCGACAACCCGGATTTGACATTCGGTTTTACAGGGGTGGAGTTTGAGATGTCCCGTATACCCCGCCCGCAAAACTGCCCGGTGAAGGGGCCATAAACGCTACACGCACGCAAGCGTCTCAAAGCCCTTGGGATACGAGACGAGTCCCCGCTTGTGCATGTTTTCCAGACAAGCGCTGAACCCTGACGATAGGGTTGAGCATCACTAGCTGCAACTTCTTGGGGGAAGCGATGATCATGGCACTCTCGACACAGGACGCAAGCCCACTGGTGCCGTCCTGGGGCATCTTGGGAATCGTGCTGGCGCTGAACGCAATCCTGTTGATTACCGCGCTGGTGAGTATTGCCCGCAATAAGATTCATACCACGGGCATCAGCATCGTATGGGCTCTGATTGTCCTTGCGGTACCAGTGCTCGGTTCGGTTCTTTGGTTCCTGATCGGACGCAGGGAATTATCTGGTTTTCGTCTTCGCGATCAAACGAGATAGCCGGGCATTCTTTTGATCAGGCCCCTCGCGGTCTGCCGTAGCTACGCTTCGTGGGTTGTCGGAATGTCCTGGGATGCCGCCCATTCGCCCACGTCGCGGCGCTCGATGGCAGCGGCCATCAGATCCGGGAACAGGTCCGGCGTGCAGGCGAATGCCGGAACGCCGATTCCGGCCAGGGCCGCAGCGTGGTTCGCATCGAAGGAAGGGTGGCCGCTGTCGCTCAGCGCGAGGAGGGCGATCATGGTGGTCCCGGCTCCCACGATCGAGGCGGCACGCCGCAGCATCTCCTCGGCGATCCCGCCCTCGTAGAGGTCGCTGATCAGCACCAGGATGGTCTCCGTGGGCTGGGTGATCTTGTCCTGGCAGTAGGCCAGGGCGCGGTTAATGTCCGTGCCGCCGCCCAGCTGGACGCCGAACAGCACGTCCACGGGATCGTCCAGCTCGTCCGTCAGGTCAACCACCGCGGTGTCGAAGACCACCAGCCGGGTGCGCACCGACCGCAGCGAACTGAGGACCGCCCCGAACACGCTCGAGTACACCACGGACTCTGCCATCGAGCCGGACTGGTCGATGCAAAGGATGATTTCCCGCTGGATCTCGGTGCTGCGCCGGGCATGGCCCACCAGCCGCTCGGGCACGATGGTCCGGTACTTGGGCTGGTAGTGCTTGAGGTTCGCGGCGATGGTCCTGTTCCAGTCAATGTCCCGGTGCCGCGGCCGCCGTGTTCGCGCAGCCCGGTTCAGCGCTCCGGAAACAGCCTGGACTGTCCGCGCCCGCAGGCGCTCTTCGAGTTCATTGGTCACCTGCCGGATGACGGCCCGAGCCGTCTTGCGTGACTGCTCGGGGATCACCCGGCCGAGGCCTATCAGCGTGCTGACAAGGCCGACGTCGGGCTGTACCGTGCGCAGCATCTCCGGCTCGAGCAGCAATTGCCGCAGTCCGAGCCGGTCCATGGCGTCGGCCTGCATCACCTGCACCACCGTGGAAGGGAAATAGCCGCGGATGTCGCCGAGCCAGCGGGCCACCCGAGGGCTGGACGCACCGAGGCCGCCGCGTCCGTTCTTGTCCGCCCCGTACAGGTCCTCCAGCGCCTGGTCACGGCGGGCATCGGCGGCGGAGAGCTCCACGCTGTTCCCGTCCGCCGTGATGCCGTCGGCCTCATTCCCGCCGAGCACCAGGCGCCAGCGGTTCAGCCGGCCGCGGCCAGTGCCACCATCGCGTCCGTCACCGCCATCAAGGTCCGAAGCACTCACGCGACCGCCTCCCATCCGAGGTACTTGGCCATAGTCCGGATAGCGGGGCCGGCAGCCGCCAGATCCAGGGTGGTCTCGCTGGCCGCTGGCGAAGCGTCGCCGATACGGCTGACCTGCTCGCCGATCTCCCGCCGCTCCGGCCGGCTGAACGCCGAGAAGGTTCTCCGCAGGAGCGGCAGGACGTCGTCGAAGATCTCGCTGTCCACGCCGGCAACCCAGCCGTCGACGATCTCCAGGAGCCTCCGGTCGTAGACCAGCAGTGTGGCGTCGCCGGAGAGAAGTCCGTCCAGCCAGGCAGCGGCTTCCCGCGCCGGCGTGGCGATCGAGAGCCGGCGGCTGAGGCTGGCCGCGACGTCGTCCCCGTCAACCAGGCCTGCGTCCAGCAGCAGCCGGGTGGCCCGCCCCGCCACCGAGCCATGGATCCGGTCCGACCCCGCGACGGCGGCGAGCGCCCGGTGCCAGTCATCCAGTGGCAGGTCTGGCAACAGCGACAGCCCCTGCTGGGCAGAGTCGACCGCGCGCCGCATGGCCCCGGCGGCTTCATCGTCCAGTCCGGCGCAGGCCGTGGGCAGTCCCACGCAGGCCCGCACCACCGTGGTGTCCAGGATCTTCCGAACCCCCGTGACATCAACGCCGCGCACGTTGCCATACCGGCAGGTCCGGGCCAGGGGCGCAATGGTTTCCAGCAGCGGCGCCACGTCCTGCTGCAGGGCGGTGCGCTCGGCCAGGACCGAGACGACGGCGCCGATACCGTCCGGCAGATCCGCAAGAAGGCAACCCGCCAGGAGCCCGCTGAGCTCCGTGAGGCTGCCCGAGTCCTGCGCCTTTTCGGAGACGTAGGCACCGGCGGCCGAGGCAACCGTGGTGCCGTAGCGGCTGGCCTCCACCAGGTCGAGGGCCAGCTCCGGCTGCCACTGGAGCGTCCACACCTCCTTGAAGGTGCCCGTGGTCCGGCCGGTTTCGGTCTGCGCCCCCCACCCCACTCCGAGCAGTACCAGCCGGTGCAGCAGGACCGAGCGGGCCAGCTGGTTCGGCTTTCGCAGGTCCAGGGTGAGGACTTCTTCCATGGCGCTGGGTTTCCAGCGGAGCCTGCGCTGGGTGGCGGTGAGATCGGCGGCCAGGGGCAGGGTCGGCGCGGACTCCGGCACGTTCCCCAGCTCATGCCCGACCGTGAGTTCGCGGTGCACCAGGGCCAGCGGAAGGGGTGAACCGTCGCACAGGACCGCCTGAGCGGCGTCGTCCAGTTCCGGCAGTCCCGGGCTGGGCCGCCCCCGGACAGCCGCAAGGGCGGTGGCCATCCGGCTGGCCTCCACGATGGAGGCCGTTGAGGCGTCGAGGTCTTCCCCGCGGAGGGCGTGGGCCACCCGGACCAGCCAGGTGGTAGCCACATCCGTGTCCGCATCCGTGTCCGGATCCTGCGCCATCCAGTGGGCGAAAAGATGCTGGTACCAGCCAGGCGCCGTGACGCCGGCGCCGTATCCGCTGCGCAGGCTGAGCCTGCCGGAGGTCCACGGGACCCAGGTGGCGGCCACCTTGGCTTTGGGAAGGCCGGCGAGTACTTTGTTGTCGGCAGCCAACGACGGAAACGTCGAAGGCACCAGCGCGGGAGCGTGATACGCGCCGCACACCACGGCGATCCGTTCATGTCCGTCGCGCATGGCTGCCCGGATCAGGCGCCGCATCCAGGCTTCCCGGCGGTTGTTCTCCAGCACATCAGGATGGTGGTCCGGCCTGTCATCGGCCGCCCGGATCTCCGCAATGGCCTCGGTCAGCGCCGCGAAACGCTCCACCGGGTCCGCGTTCCGGTGTTCGACGGCGTCCTCCCACCACCGCTCGGCGTCGCTGTATCCGGCGGCGCCGGCCAGTATCCCGATCGCATCGGGCCGGTAGGGCTGCTGCGGCAGGGCGGGAGGTTCCGTTCCCTCGGCGGAGGTGCCGCCGTCGGATTCTTCCCCTTCCGCGTCCTCTGACGACGGACCGGACGACGGACCGGACGACGGCGGCCCGGCAGCTGAGGCGGCCAGCCGAAGTCCCAGCGTGTGCGCCGCGGGCAGGTCGATGGCCCGTACCTGGGCGCCGGTGGACAGCGCCCAGCGGATCGCCACCCACTCCGGCGAAAAGCCTGCCATGGGGTAGAAGGACGCCAGCCGGGGTTCGTCCGCCGCGTAGAGCAGCCCGGCGACAGGCGGAACCATCTCCGGATCGGACAGCAGCGGGATCACCTGGTCAAATTCCGGTGGGCCCTCCACCAGCACCAGATCCGGGCGCAGGATCGCCAGGGCTTCGGCAACGGAGCGCGCCGAACCCGGGCCGTGGTGCCGGATCCCCAGGACGTGGACGTCGGTCATGGTCTCAGTTCGGGGATTCGAGGTCGCGGCAGGCCCGGTAGAGGTCCTTCCACTCCGGCCGGTTCCGGACCACGGTTTCCAGGTATTCCTGCCAGATCACCCGGTCCTGCACGGGATCCTTGACCACCGCTCCCACCAGGCTGGCCGCCACATCGTGGGCCCGTACCGTCCCGTCACCGAAGTGGGCGGCGAGGGAAAGTCCGTTGGTCATCACCGAGATCGCCTCGGCAGTGGAAAGCGTCGCCGACGGCGACTTGATGGTGGTGCGCTGGTCCTGGGTTACGCCGGCCCGCAGTTCCCGCATGACCGTGACCACCCGGCGGATCTCGGACAGCGCGGCCAGGTCAGCCGGCAGTTCCAGGGCGGTGCCGAGGCTGCGGACCCTGGTGGTGACGATCTCGACTTCCTGCTCGATGCTGTCCGGGAGCGGCAGCACCACAGTGTTGAAGCGGCGGCGCAGTGCGGAGGAGAGATCGTTGACGCCCTTGTCCCGGTTGTTGGCCGTGGCAATGATGTTGAAGCCCTTACGCGCCTGTACCTCCTCGTTGAGTTCCGGAATGGGCAAGGACTTCTCACTGAGGATGGTGATGAGGGAGTCCTGCACATCGGAGGGGATTCTGGTGAGCTCTTCCACCCTGACCAGGCTTCCGGTCTCCATGGCGCGCATCACCGGGCCCGGCACCATGGCCGCCCGGGACGGGCCGTCGGCGAGCAGCCGGGCATAGTTCCAGCCATACCGCAGTGCCTCCTCCGGGGTACCTGCGGTGCCCTGCACCACCAGGGTGGAGGAACCGGAAACGGCCGCGGCGAGGTGTTCTCCGAGCCAGGTCTTCGCCGTGCCCGGTACGCCGAGCAACAGCAGGGCCCGGTCTGTGGCGAGAGATGCCACGGCGATTTCCACCAGCCGCTCGGAGCCCAGGTATTTGGGCGTGATCTGGACCCCGTTCGGCAGGATGCCGCCGAGGACGTAGGTGGTCACCGCCCACGGGGACAGCCGCCAGCTGGGCGGCCGGGGCCTGTCGTCCACGGCGGCCAGGGCGCTGAGCTCATCGGCATAGGCGTTCTCGGCGTGGGCCCGCAGAACATCTGTGCCGGTCTGGGCATCGGTCATTGGAAAGCCTCCGTCAGGGATTGTCGGAATGATTGGTATTGAACGGCATCACGGAGCACACGGCGGCGCCCGGCGTCGTCGTCGGACTGTTCGAGCAGGCGCCGAGCCTGTTCGGCAGCTTCGGGCGGCAGCGCGGCAGGGAGAACGTCGGCAAGCATGCCCGCCAGGCCGCTGCCGTTCTTGGCGAAGAGCTGATCCAGCACTGTCCCGGCCAGGTGAAGACCCCAGGGCCTCGGCAGGGCACGAAGCGGTTCGACCAGGCTGAACGGGTGGTCCGTGCCCGCTTTGATGTGCCGGATCAGGATGTCTTCGCGCTCGTTCCGGGGGAGGCAGTTCAGCAGCCGCAGGTCCGTGCGGATGTCGAGCAGCGCACGCACCCAGTCAAGGTCCGCCCGCTGGGCAGCGGTGGTGAGGATCGCTTCGAGGATCCGGGTTTCACCCTTGAGCTGGGCAAGTGTTGCCGCCGGGCTCCGGCCAGAGGCAGTGGTCCAGACCTCGAGTGGGGCACCGCGCACGACGGCGTCCAGCCGGGCCAGGCGGTCCGGTTCACCAGTGCGCCGATCAGCCGGGATCCCGTCGCGCAGCGCAGCCGCGTCAGGTTCGGGCGGCAGGCCGATCTCGAATTGTTTGCGTAGCACGCCCTTGAAGTGGAGCAGGGGACGGAGCCGGTCAGCCATCCGCGCGGCGCGGGCGCTGGCGGGAAGCGCGTCGAGCAGGCCCGCGGCGACGTCCCGCACGCTTTTGGCCTTGTCATCGAGGGCGCGCTCCAGCAGTTCCTCGTCCCCGTCACCGAGGTTCGTGGCGAACGTGGCCAAATGGGCGGCGCGCTCCCGGGCGGCCAGGGTGTCCCAGTGTGAAGCCAGTTGTTCGCGGGCGGCTGCCGGATCTTCGCGGCGGAGCCGTTGCAGCTCAGCGGTGGCGTCAGCGCTTTTCAGCTCGGTCCAGTCAGTGGATGCCGGGCGATCCGCGACGGGGACGCCGGCCTTCAGGTCCTCGAGCCAGCGGCCCCGGACACCGATGGCCGGGTGCAGGTGTTTCGCTACGGCGGGCCTGGTGTGCGCGAGCTCGAGCAGCCTGGGCAGCAGCCGGTGCGGAACCCGCAGTGCGGAGGCTTCGGCGAACCGGAGCCAGTCGGTCACCAGCTGGTTTCGCAGGTCCAATCCCACAGGCGGCTGGGTGAGCAGGAGGTCCAGCAGGCGCGCAGCGTCCCCGGATGCCAGTGGAGAGTCGTCAGGCGGAGCCGGCTCCGGAAGGTCAGACGCGTCCAAGGTCGTGGCGCGCCGGGCGGCGCGCGTGGCGGCGTCCGCCAGGGCCGCCTGTTCCAGCAGCGATTCCTCGGAGGAGAGGCCGTCCGGCGGAAGGACGCCCAGTTCCGCTGGCGGTGCCGGTGCCGGGTGCCGTGAGGTCCCCACGAGCGCGGAAGTTCTGAGCTCGGTCAGCCACGTCATGGCGTCACCACCGCCCCGCCGATGACCGCGGAAAGCGGCCGCACCCGGCCTTCCTCAAGCTCACCAAAAACGTCCACGGGATGGCCGCCGGTGAGGGCCAGCAGCGAGTCCAGGGGTGCATCCACCAGGGGGAGTGCAGCTCCGGACCCGTCCCGGAGCCAGCCCTGGCCGCCGGGGGAGACACGCACGCCGCCAAGCAGGACCGGGTGGCGCTCCCGCCAGGGGGATAGGGCCACGGCAGCCGATTCAGCGTCTAACGCTTGCTGGATGCTGCCACCCTGGCCCAGATCCGTTGCCGTGCAAAGGGGTGCAACCGGGCTGGTGAACATGGCACGCTGTGGTGCGGAACCGGGGTACCGCGCGACGGTGGTGTCAAGGAGTGCGCCCGCGAGCTGCGGCGTCGCCAGCTGCTCACTCTGGGCGGCAAAATCGAGGACGACGACGGTTGTTCCGTCGGGTGCCCGCAGCCAGGTCCGCTGCTGCTGGAGCCGGCCGTCGTCGCTGCGGTGGGCGCCGAGCACCAGCCACGGGCCAGGCAGTCCTTCGGTGCCCTGGACATCGGAGGCCGGGACTGCCCAGCCCACCGCCACCCGGAGGTCCGCAAGTTCAGCGGGAGCTAACGTGTCGCGTTTGCGCCATGCCTTGGTCACGGCCCACCAGCGGCCGGCCCGGAGCAGGAGGTGGTCCGCCCAGTCCGTGCGGGCGTGGACGTCCGAACCCATGTTCCGTACCTGCTCGGCCAGGCCTGGAAGCTGTGCGTCAACCAGCCGCGCAGCCACGCCGTCCCACCAGGAATAGGGCTGCGTGCGGGCGGCGGCCAGGCCGGTCCGCACCAGGTCCGTCAGCCACCGGGAAAAGTCGTCAATCCCCGCGTCCATCAACGCCATCCGGTCCGCGAGCCGCTTGGCCTGGGCCGCCGGATCGGCCGGCTGGTCACTCTGGCGCTGCTTCCGCACCGTGGTCCGTTCCGCCCGCTGCGCCGCCCATTCCCGGGCGAATTCGGCGGTCTCCGCGCCGCCGTCGGCCGCTTCCCCCCGGGACCACAGCAGGAGGAGCGCGAGGGCGTGCTTGCAGGGAAACTTCCTGCTGGGGCAGGAGCACCGGTAGGCGGGGGCGGCGGTGTCCACGCTCACCTGGTAAGGGGTTTTTCCGCTGCCCTGGCATTTGCCCCAGACCAGGACGTCGTTGCTGCCCGTGTCGGACCAGGGGCCTGGAAGCGCAAGCTTACGGGCGGCCGCCAGGGAGGATGCGTCGGGCGCAGCGCTGACCACCCGCTCCTCGCTCCAACGCCCCATGATGCACATTGTGCCCGAGGTCTCAAAAACTGCCAAGGAGGCAGGACGGCGTGGCGGCCTCAGCCGGCTACTCGGCGGACGGCCGCTGCCGTTGTTTCTTTGTTGCTGACCGCTGTTGCTTGGTGGCCAGTCGCCGACGGTCCGAGCCCCGGGTTGGCTTGGTCGGGCGGCGGCGGGGTGCACCCGGGGCAAGGCCTTCTGTGATGAGCTCGGCGAGCTTCCCCAGGGCGATCTCGCGGTTACGGAGCTGGGACCGGTGTTCGGAGGCGGTCACGGTAAGCATTCCGGTGATGAGTCGCTGTCCAAGCCGGCTGAGCAGCATGGTCCGTAGCTGGTCGGAGAGCACGGCCGAGCCTGCGATGTTCCAGGAGAGTTCGACCCGGGTGTCCGTGGTGTTGACGTGCTGGCCGCCCGGGCCGGATGAGCGTGAGAACCTCCAGTGGAGTTCTGAGGCGGGAATCGTGAGCGTTGGCGACACCTCAAGATCCATAAAGCAAGTGTTGCATGGATGGTCAGACGGGTTCTTAGGTGCGGTCCTCGTCAACCAGCCGTGCCACATGCAGCGTCAGATAAGTGACCTCGTCGTCAGTCAGCGGTTCGCCGAGCCTGAGTTCAAGTACCGCCTGGAGCTTGAGGGCTGTGGCGTGGGCGTCAGGGTAGGAGTCCTTGATGGCGGTGCGTAGCTTGCCGGCTCCTTCGTCGAGCTGCTTGCCGCTGCCGGCGCGGACAAAGAAGTAACGCAGGTGGGTGATGAACCGGGCCGCATTAACGGTATCGCGGTCAAAAGGGCGGCCGGAAGCCTGCTCCAGCACTTCGAAAAGCTGGGTGAAGACGCCCGTCATCTGGTAGGTGAACGAGAGGTCGCCGGTCGCGAAACCGGCATTGACCAGGTGCAGCGCGATCGCAACTGCCTCGTCGTCGGCAAGAGGCGCTTCGAGGGCTGCGTTGACATGGTCCAGAATGCGCCGGGCAGCCCTCAGCTCCGCAGGGTAGAGGTGTGACACTTCTGCGCGCAGCGGATAATCGAACTCAATGCCTTGGCGGAGGCGCTTGATGGCAAAGCTGAGGTGGTCCGCCAATGCGACCGAGAGCACCGAGCTGTGGGGAATGGACAGCTCGGCACGACCGGCTTCAAGCGCCTGCTCAGCCAGCAGGAGATGCTCGGGCGGGATGGCGGCCACCATGGCTCCCAGGGTGTCGGGGTCGCGGCCGTCCTCCGGAACAAACGTGCGCAGCACCTTCGCCGGGTCGATCTTCTGGCCTGGTTTGGCCTGGAAGCCCAGCCCCCGGCCGGTGAGGATCACCTCGCGGCCCGCGCCCTCCCGGGCAAGGACCACGTTGTTGTTGAAGACGCGCAGGACTTCCACGTCGTTGTTTCTCCTGCCTTGTTGGTGGCGGGCGGAGGCCGCTGAAGACCTCCGCCCCGGAACGGTCAGCGCAGGGCTGCGCCGTTGCTCGAAATCACTTCCTGGTACCAGCCGAAGGACTTCTTCCGGTACCGGTTGAGCGTACCGGAACCGTCATCGTTGCGGTCCACATAGATGAAGCCGTACCGCTTGCTCAGCTGCGCCGTGGAAGCGCTGACGACGTCGATGCAGCCCCACGCGGTGTAGCCCAGGACTTCGGCACCGTCGGCAATCGCCTCGCGCACCTGCACGAGGTGGTCGTTGAGGTAGTCGATCCTGTAGTCGTCAACCACGGTCAGGCCGTCCTCGGTGTCCACGAGGACGTCCTTGGCGCCGATGCCGTTTTCCACCACGAACAGCGGCTTCTGCCACCGTTCCCAGTAATCGTTGATCACCACACGGAGGCCCTGCGGATCAATCTGCCAGCCCCACTCTGATGCTTCGAGGGTGGGGTTAGGCACTCCGCCCATGATGTTCCCGGGACCTTTCTCCACATCCGGGTCCGCCGATTCGCAGATGCTCATGTAGTAGCTGAAAGAGACGAAGTCCACGGTGTTCTTCAGGTCCTCACGGTCCTGGTCCGTGATCTCCAGGTCAATGCCGTTATCGCGGAAATAGCGTTGGAGATAGCCCGGGTAGGCTCCGCGGCAGTGGATGTCGCCAAAGGCGTAGCTGGCATGGGCGGTGTCCATGGTCCGGACCACGTCATCCGGTGATGGCGTGAGCGGGTAGACCGGAAGGGCCAGGATCATGCAGCCTACCTTGGCGGCCGGCATGATCTCCCGCGCCAGGCGCGTCGCCCGTGCCGAGGCCACGAGTTCGTGGTGGATGGCTTGGTAGAGGTCCGAATCGGTCAGTTCGGCGCGCGGTGTGGGGATGCCGCCGGACATGAACGGTTCGTGCAGGACCGAGTTGATCTCGTTGAATGTCAGCCAGTATTTGACCCGGCTTCCGAAGCGCTCGAACAGCACTCGGCAGTAGCGCTCGTAGAACCCGATCAACCGCCGGTTGGTCCAGCCGCCGTAGCTCCGGGCCAGGTTCAGCGGGGTTTCGTAGTGGCTGATGGTCACCATCGGCTCGATGCCGTGCTTCTCCAGCTCGTCCAGCACCCGGCCGTAGAAGGCCAGGCCTTCCTCGTTGGGCTGTTCGTCGTCGCCGTTGGGGAAGATCCGGCTCCAGGCGATGGAGAACCTGTAGACCTTGAAGCCCATCTCGGCGAAAAGCGCGATGTCCTCCGCGTAGCGGTTGTAGAAGTCGATGGCCGTTTGCTTGAGGTTCTCCGGCGTGGGGCCCTCCGTGGGCCGCTCGGTGATTCCCCGGGGCATCACATCCTGGATGGACAAGCCCTTGCCGCCGTCGGCGTAGGCGCCCTCCATCTGGTTGGCGGCGGTGGCACCGCCCCAGAGGAAGCCCTGGGGGAACGGTCCGGTGGCCGGTTTGGTAGCTGCTTGAGTCATGCTGCGCTGTCCTATCGTTGCGGGTCAGGTTCTAGAGTTCGACGTCGAGCGCCGCGGCGCCGCGCGTCAGGCGCGTTCCGCCCAACGGCACGACGGCGGTCAGCTCGCGGGTGTTGGTGACCACCATGAGCGTTGTGGAGTCGTAGCCGGCCGCCAGAATGCGGGCACGGTCAATGGTGGCCAGGAGCTCGCCGGCCTCGACGCGCTGTCCGCGGGTTACGGCGGCTTCGAAGCCCTCGCCCTTCATCTGGACGGTGTCGATGCCGATGTGCACCAGTACTTCCACGCCGTCGTCGGTCTTGATGCCGTAGGCGTGCCCGGTTTTCATGACGGCCTTGACTGTGCCCGAGACGGGGGAGTAGACGCTGTCCTCTTCGGGAACAATGCCGATCCCGGAACCCATCGCACCGGAGGCGAAAACCTTGTCAGGCACGTCGGCCAGGGCGATGACTGAGCCAGTGACCGGGGCGAGGACGGTAACGCTGCCGGCGGGCTGCCCCGTCGCAGAACCGGGTGCCGCAGCGGCGGCTGTGGCCGCCGTCGGGCGCTCATCCTTGGCGGCAGCGGAGCCCGCATCTGCATCCGTGGTGGCACCGGCGTCGTCCTTGGCTGCGTCAACTGTCTCGCGGGGGCCGAACACAAAAGTCAGGATGAAGGCGATCAGGATGGCCACGCCCGTGCCGATGAGCAGCAGGACGAAGTTTCCTACCGAGGCGAAGGCCGGGAGGGCAAGGACGGAAGGGAAGACGAAGGCGCTGGCCGCGCTGGCGCCCATGGAGGCAATCGCGCCACCTACCGCTCCGCCGGCAATGCCGAAGTAGAACGGCTTCTTCAGCGGCAGGTTCACGCCGTAGATGCCCGGCTCGGTGACGCCGGCGAGGAACCCGGAGATCGCGGCGGGGGCGGCTACTCCGCGCCGGGCGGCGCTGCGGGTGCGCAGGGCGACGGCGGTCATGGCGGCGGCCTGGGCCAGGACGGCCGGAACCAGGGGCGCCATGAGGAGCGAGTAGCCGATGGTTGCGAGGTCGTTGGTCATGATGGGCACAAAGCCCCAGTGCAGGCCGAAGAGGACGAAGACCTGCCAGAACGCTCCCATCAGCGCGCCGGCCAGCCACGGGGCGAAGCCGAAGATTGCGGTGATGCCGGCGGAGACGCCCTGTGAGAGCAGCGTCGTGGCGGGGCCGACCGTCAGGAGTGTCAGCGGAACCATGATGGCAATGGTGAGCAGCGGGGTGAGGAAGTTCCGTATGGCGGAGGGGAGGAACTTGAGCAGGAAGCGCTCCAGGTAGCCCTGCAGCCAGACCGCCACAATGATCGGGATCACGGAGCTGGTGTAGTTCATCATCACTAGCGGGATGCCGGCGAAGTCCACAGGCTGTCCGGCGGTGCCGAGGGCAACGATGCTTGGGTACACCAGGGCACCGGCTATTGCCATGGATGTGAACTGGTTGACTTTGAACCGCCGTGCCGCCGTGACCGCCAGGAACAGCGGCAGGAAGTAGAACAGGGCGTCCGCGGCGGCAGAGAGGATCACGTAAGTGTTGTTCGTGGGCGAAACCCAGCCGAACGTGCCTGCCATGCTGAGGAATGCTTTGAGCAGGCCAGAACCCGCCAGTGGCCACAGAATGGGCGAGAAGATGGCCGAGACCATCTCGATGAAGCGGTTGAACAGGTTGCCCTGCGCGGGGGCCTCCTCGGCGCTGTCCTCGTTGCCGAAGCGGCTGATCTTTCCAAGTCCGGCGAAGACCAGCGGAACATCGTTGCCGATAACCACTTGGTATTGCCCACCGGCCTGCATGACCGCGATGACGCCCGGCAGCTTCTCGACGGCGGCCGTGTCAGCCTTCGACTCGTCCCGCAGCCGCAGCCTCAGCCGTGTCGCGCAGTGGGTGGCACCCACCAGGTTCTTCTCGCCTCCGACACCCTCGAGGATGTCTGCGGCCAATGTCGTGTAATTCACCGAAACCATGGCAGTCCTTTCTGTCATTGCGTCTTTTCGGGCACAAAAAAAGACCCAAGCCGCACGTTTCCGTACGTCTCAGGTCTTGCCTCGTGTCCGAGTAACAATCCTTCAGGCTGCATCGCCTGCTCGAAGAATCATACCCATGATTCAGGTCACAGGCAAAATCATGCGCGGCTCAGAAGAGGCCGAGCCTGGCGAAGGCGTCCACCAGTCCTTCACGGTGCGGCGGCGCGGCCGTGTGGTCCGCCAGGGCGAGGAGTTCCGGGGAGGATCCCTCAATGGCGATGCCCACCCCTGCGAACGCGATCATCTCCAGGTCGTTCTGGCCGTCGCCGACGGCGATGGTGTTTTCCCGGCTGATGCCGAGATGGGCGATGGCGGCAGCGACGCCGTCGGCCTTGCTGATGCCGCGCTGGTACAGCTCGCCGGCGTGGCGCCCGTCGTCGGCGATGGAATTGGCGACGACGGCGATGTCCGCGCCGATCTCCAGGGCAATCTGCTCCATCGGGACGGGGGCCTCGAAGACAGAGATTTTCGCAAATGCGGTGTCCGCGCGGTTTGCTGTCAGCTGTACGGAGCCCAGGATGGCTGACGAGCCGCTGGCCCGGCCGTCCGGGGCGCGCCGGAAATGCTCTTCGATGATCAGCCGGAGCCTTTCCTCCCTTTCGGGGGCCACGTGGAGCGAGTCCTGCGCTTCCAGGATGTAGACAGCGCCGTGGGCATCGAGGGCGGCCACTGTCCTGGCCGCGAGGTCGGCCGGGAACCGGCGGTCCAGCAGGACTTCCCCGTCAACCTCCGCGTAGGCGCCGGCGCTGGCCACCAGTCCGTCAAAGCCGGCGGCAAGGATGCTTTCCGGCAGCATGGACACCGGACGTCCGGTGCACAGCAGGACCTTGTGCCCCGCCGCCCGTGCTGAGCGGACCGCCTGCACGTGGCCTTCGGGAACGATGCCATAGTCCGCATAGGTGCCGTCCACATCGAGGAAGACCGCATGAATGGTTGCTGTGGGGGTGCTTGGCATCGAACTCATGATCTGGAATTCTACAGGCGCAGGACCGCTCGGCTGGAGCCGGGACTGCTGTGTAAATACACGATCGTCCATATAGTCGCGCTTTTCTGCCATGGGACCGGGCCGCTTCTGTTCCTAGACTTGCATCCGTGATGATCGCCGACGAGCCCCAGAGCCGAATCAACCTGCCCGACGCTCCTCCGGACCAGCAGGCCATCCTGGCCCAAGGCGGAGTTGCCTGCTGGAGCGAGCCCGTCTCCATAGACACCTACGCCCCGGGGGAGCCGGACCGGTATCCGCTGTTCCTGGACCGGCGTGTTTATCAAGGTTCCAGCGGCAAGGTGTACCCGATGCCGTTTATTGACAGCATTGCCGCCGTGAAGGAGCCGCGCCTCTGGCAGGCGATCCACCTGGAGAACGAATATGTCCGGCTGATGCTGCTCCCGGAAATCGGTGGCCGGATCCACATCGGGTTTGATAAAACGGCGGGCTACGACTTCTTCTACCGCAACAACGTGATCAAGCCGGGCCTGGTGGGGCTGGCCGGGCCATGGATTTCCGGCGGTGTCGAATTCAACTGGCCGCAGCACCACCGTCCCGCCACCTTCCTGCCGGTGGAAACCTCGGTAGAGCGTGGCGATGCCGGCCAGGTCACCGTGTGGCACAGCGATATGGATCCGTTGCAGCGGATGCGGGGCACCCACGGCGTCCGGCTCCGGGCCGGCAGTTCGCTGGTGGAGGTCGAGGCCCGGCTCTACAACTGCACGGACGTGCCACAGACCTTCCTGTGGTGGGCGAACGTGGCGGCCCGCGCACATGAGCAGTACCAGTCCTTCTTCCCCACGGATGTGCACTATGTTGCTGACCATGCCAGGCGGGCCATCACGGCGTTCCCGCAGGCTGACCGGCCCTACTACGGCGTGGACTACCCGGCGCTGGCCGCGGCGGGGAACCCGGATGCTGACCGGATTGATTTCTACGCCAACATTCCCGTCCCCACCTCCTACATGATCACCGATACGAAGGACAGCTTCTTCGGCGGCTATGACCATGACGCACAGGCCGGTTTTGTGCACTGGGCAGACCGTTCCATCTCCCCGGGCAAAAAGCAGTGGACCTGGGGTGACGGACCCGTGGGCCGCGCCTGGGACGCACACCTGACGGACGACGACGGCCCTTACGTTGAGCTGATGTCCGGCGTCTTCACGGACAACCAGCCGGACTTCAGCTACCTGGCGCCCGGTGAAACCCGTACCTTCAGCGAATACTGGTACCCGATCCGGCAACTGGGTCCGGCCCACCAGGCAAACCCGGACGCCGCCGTCGCCTTGCAGTTGGACGGGGAAGGACGCACAGCCACGGTGGGCGTGGCCACCACGGCCGATCGCGGGCAGGCAACCGTCCTGCTCAAGCTCAAGGGCACCGCCATCCGCTCGTGGACAGTCCGGATCTCGCCGGCCCACCCCTTCCACGAGGCAGTGGACCTCGGCGTCAGCTCCGAGGCAACTGACCTCACCGTGCAGGTGCTTGACGGCACCGAGGAACTGATTTCGTGGACACCGCGCAAACCAGTGGAAAGCGGCAAGGCGCAGGAGCCCTGGGCGGCCACGGAGCCGGACCTTCCGGCGGCCATCGGCAGCCAGGACGAGCTGTACGTCACGGGAACCCACCTGACGCAGAACCGGCACCCCACCCGGTCACCGCTGCCGTACTTCGCGGAAATGCTCCGCCGTGACCCGCTGGACTCACGCGCCGCCACCGCCCTCGGAGCAGCCGTGTACAAAATCGGCGACTATGACCAGGCACGTGAGCTGCTGGAAACCGCTGTGGCCCGGCTGACCCGCCGCAACCTTAATCCGCTCACCGGGGAGGCCAGCTACCGGCTCGGCCTGGTCCTTGAGCGGACCGGGCACTTGGAGGAGGCCGCGGAACGGTTCGGGAAGGCAGCCTGGGACCGTGCCTGGGCTCATGCGGCACACCTTGCACTGGCACGGCTGGCTCTGAGGTCAGGACGGGCCGCCGAGGCGCTCCGGCATGCCGAAGCTGCGGCCGTTCCGGACGCGGCGAGCCCCGAGGCCAAGCACCTGCGGGTCCTGGCACTGAGGGGCCTGGGACGCACTGACAAAAGCCGTTCATTCCTGCACAACATCCTGCTCGCGGACCCGCTCGACCCGGTGGCGTTGGCGCTGGACGGTTCGCTTCAGGCCAGTGATCCCAAAACTGCCATCGCCGTGGCGTGCTGGCTTGCCCGGGCAGGGCAGTGGCAGCTGGCCCTGGACCTCACGGAGCGGACCGTCCCCGGGGGCCACAAGGTGTTCGGCAACCCCGAGCCCCTCCGGCACTACCTCCGGGCCGGCTGGCTGGAGGAACTCCTCGAACCGGGGGCTGCGTCCGCGGAGCGGTCGGCGGCCCGGCGCGCCGACACCACCTATGCGTTCCCTTACGGGCTTGACGATTACGACGCGCTCCACCGTGCCCTCGAGGCTGACCCGCTCGACAAGGTGGCGCACGGGCTGCTGGGGTGCTGGCTGCTTGACGCCGGCCGTAAGGAAGACGCGCTGAAGCATCTGCGTACAGCCATAACCCACGGCTCCGAGGACCCTGTGGTGTGGCGGAACGCGGCCATCGCCACGGTCAACACCGGCGGTGACATGGCCACCGCCGACTCGTACTTCGAACGCGCCCTCGAACTAAGCCCGAATGACGCCCGGCTGGTCTTTGAACGTTCCGTCCTGGCGGGCGTGAGGGGGAGGCCAGTCCAGGAGCGGATCGCCGGGATCGAGCGCCACGAGCGTTCCGTCCTGAGCCGCGACGACCTTACTCTCCTCTACGCCAACCTGCTGATCGACGCCGGGCGGGCTGACGAGGCGCTGGAGATCCTGTCCACTCGCAGCTTCCAGCCCTTCGAGGGCGGCGAGGGAATGGCACTGGCAGCCTATGACCGGGCGGCGGTCCACTGTGCACGCACGCTGATGGAGCAGGACCCGACGGCGGCCATCACCCTGCTGCGTGAGGGGATCGATGCTCCCGGGAACCTGGGCGAGGGCCGGCACCCGGCGGACAGCATGGCTGAGCGGCTTGTCGCGCTGGGCGACGCCCTCCGCCTGACCGGGGATACCGGCTCTGCAATTGGTGCCTGGGACCAGGCTTGCCCGACCGGGAATGCCCTGGCAGTCCACGCCGCACCCGCTGGCCCGTCAGACTTCTGGCGGGGCATGGCCCATGTGAGGCTCGGAAGGCACTCAGAAGCCGAAGGCGTGTGGCGAAGCCTGGAAACCCGCGCCGTTGAGCTGGAATCAGCACCGGCAACGCCGGACTATTTTGCGACGTCCCTGCCTGAACTGCTGCTCTTTGAGACATATACCGCTGCGGCCCGGACGGCAACGGCGCGGTCACTCCGCGAACTGGCCGCCCAAGGCCGCCTGGAGCAGCAACGAGGGCGCCAGGAAGCCGACCACCAGAAGGAAGAGGCAACCCTGTGACCGAATCACCGAGGTATCTCGGATCAGGGACCACCGAAGTAGACACAACCTCCCTAACCGGGGCGCCGCCGTCGCACCTTCCCTCCCGGCTGACCATCACCCTCTGGGACTTCTCCTGGTACACCCGGGCCGAGGACGGCGGGCCCTACGCCGATCTTGACGCGGCCTGCGCGAAGGCCGCTGACCTGGGCTACAACACCATCCGGATCTGCGCTGCCCCGTTGCTCCTCTTCGGCAACCTCGGCCTCGATGACCTGGCCGCGGACCTCGATATTGAAGGGCTTGGGAAAGCCCCCGACGGCGGCATCTACGGCAGGGGGACGCGCTGGTATGACGCGCCCGGCGGCTACCGGCTGAACCTGCAGGCGAGGCTCCTGGAACTCTTCGACGCCGCTGCCCGGCACGGGCTGGTCATCATCCTTGCCAGCTGGGAATACCAGCAGTCCACCGTGTTCGCCGGCTCGCCGCGTTGGTTCGATGCCATCGATGCGGTGCCGCTGGACCGCAGGTACCGCCTCCTCGCGGACGCCTGGGACCGCCTCATAGTGGCACTCACGGCGGCGGGCCACCGGAAGCGCATCGCAATGGTGGAGCTGCACAACGAGGTGGACTTCTCCATCCTGCCCGCGCTGTCAGCCGGCGGCACGGGGCAGCTGCGCCGCCTGCGGGAGCTTCACCCGGACCTCCTGGTCACCGCCAGCTATGGCAAACCGCCGCACCTGGCCATGCACACCGTGCCGGACTGCCCGGGGGCAGCGCAGTTCCACGTCTACAGCTACGGCGTCCTGGACGCACTGCAGCAGCAGATTGACATCCGCTCCGAGGGGACCTCAGATTTCCCCAACCCGGCACTGCACGCCCTGCTCCGGCCCGACGCTCCGTCGGTGGAAGAATACGGACGCCTTGCCAGCTGGAAATACCGGGCAACCGTAGTCACCGACCAGATGTTCTACGGCTACGACTGGATTGACCCGGACGCCTGGGACACCTGGCTCTGCAACGAATACGGCCCTTACCGGGAGGTCATGCGGCGGGAGATCGATTCCCGTGTGATCGCCATCGCCGAGTGGGCCCGCTGGAAGGAAATTCCGGCTGTCGTGGGGGAAGGCTGGATCGGTTACACCCCGCTCCACGGCACCTTCGAGGAAGGCCCCATCGGCCGCGACCTTGCCGAACGGGGCATCCGGACCGCACTAAACCAAGGCATCTGGGGGATGGTCCTGTGTTCCAATGCCGCGCCGCATCACCCCCTGTGGGCCAACGAAGCCTGGCAGCGCCGCCTCAACCACTTCATCCTCGCTTCCCCCACCAACTGAGAGACTTGCAACATGCGCCTGGAACCAACCACCCTCGAGATGCTCTCCGCCACCCACCGGCCACACGAGACGGCACTGCAGTCCCCGCCCATGAGCAACACAGTGGATCAGCACGGCAGGTGGCGGCTGACCAACCACTACATCGAGTGCGGCGGAGTGCCCTCGGTCCCCGTATCCGGCGAGATACACTTCAGCAGGCTGCCCCGGTCCCGCTGGGAGGAACGGCTGCGGCTGATGAAGGCCGGCGGCATCACCGTGGTGGCCTGCTACGTCTTCTGGATCCACCATGAACGGACCGAGGGGGATGTCCGTTTCGATGGCAACCTGGACGTGGCCGCCTTTGTCCGTCTCTGCGCCTCCATCGGCCTGGACGTCGTGCTTCGCATCGGGCCCTGGGCCCATGGCGAGGTCCGCAACGGTGGTTTCCCGGACTGGGTACAGGCTGCCGCCGTCGGACACCGGACCAACGATCCCGCCTACCTTGCCCTGGTGGAGCGCTGGTTCCACCGCATTGGTTCCGAGCTGCAGGGCCTCACCGGCCCGGGCAGCAACGTGGTTGGCATCCAGCTGGAGAACGAACTCTACGACCAGCCCGGGCACATCACTGAGCTCAAGAAGATTGCCCGGGCTGCTGGACTGAGTGCTCCCCTCTGGACGGCAACGGCCTGGGGCGGGGCGGACATCCCTGAGGACGAGGTCCTGCCCGTCTTCGGCGGCTACGGCGATGGATTCTGGGTGGACGCCGCGGCCCCCTGGGACCCGACCTTCCGGCAGCATTACTTCTTCAGCCACCAGTGGGATGACCCCGGCATCGGCGCTGACCTGCGGGAACAGCTGTCCGGGATCGATGCAGCACCGCCGCGTTCCCCTTCGGTGCTCTACCCGCCGGCCACCTGCGAGCTGACCGGAGGCATGGCCACTGCCTACCAGCGGCGGCCCTGGCCGGAAGGCAAGGATGTTGCCGCCGTGGCCCACAACAAGATCGGCAGCGGCTCGGGCTGGCAGGGCTACTACATGTTCGCGGGCGGGACGAATCCGCCGGGCGGACTGCAGGAATCCCAGGCGACGGGTTACCCGAACGATCTTCCCGTCATGGACTACGACTTCCATGCCCCCATCGGCGCCGCCGGCAGGCTTGCACCTGGCTTCGCCCAGCTGCGCAAGCAACACGCCTTCCTCGCAGCCTTCGGTGACCGCCTGGCGCCCATGCCGTCAACGCTGCCTGACCGGCTCCCCGCCGGAGTGGACGATTCCGAGACCCTTCGCTGGGCGCTGCGCAGCGATGGCCTATCCGGCTTCGTGTTCACCACCTGGCACCAGCCCCACATGCTGCTGCCTGACTATCCCGCCGCGCAGTTCACGCTCGCGCTGGCAGAGGAGACGGTCAGCTTCCCGCACACGCCGCTGGCCATCCCCGCCGGAACCATCGCCCGCTGGCCCATCAATCTGGAGGTAGCCGGTGTGTGCTTGCGCTGGGCCACGGCTTCGCCCCTGACCGTGCTGGGTCCGGAATCATCGCAAACCCTGGTCCTCGCCGCTGAAGAAGGCATCGAGGTCCAACTCTCCCTGCCAGAGGGAACCAGCCTTGAAGGCGCCGCCACTCCACTCGGCGGAAGCGCTTATTCCGTGGACGCGCGGCAGCCGGTCACACTGACGGCTACGTCAGATGGTCACTCACTGAAGATCCTCGTCCTGCCTTCCCACCTCGCGGATCAGGCATGGGTCCTGGAGACGGCCGACGGCCGGGAACTGGTGGTCTCCCCGGATCCGGTGTGGTCAGCTGCCGACGGCGGCCTGGCCGGCAGGTCAGAGGGGTCGCCGGAGGTCACGCGATACTCCGCCGGGACCGGGCGTTTCGAACAAGTGCTGGCAGTTGGGGTTGACCCGGGCCAGCCGCGGCTCCTGGTGGCTGCAGAGCTGCTCCGTGCCGCCCTGCCGGTGCCCGCCTCCTTCGGCTCACTGGCGGGCCGGGCGGCCGCACCGTCCGAGGACGTGATGGACGAGCTGGCGGCGGTTTACCGGCTGGACCTGGCCGCGGCATCCGCATCCGCATCTGAAGGAGGGCGAACGGAACTGGAGATAGCCTGGGACGGCGATGTTGCGCGGCTGTTCGTTGACGGCACCCTGGTGGCAGACAGGTTCTGGGACGGCTCACCGTGGGTTATTGAAACGCACGACGCCGGGATCGGCGCCGGCGCTGAGGTCCTGCTGCAGATCCTCCCGCTGTCCAAGGCTGCCGAAGTGGGGCTGCCGGTGGCGGCCCAGGAGCGGAGAGACAGCGCGGCGGGCGACCTCGCGTCCCTGGAGGCAGTGGAACTGATCCGGTGGACCACCTGGACCGAAGAGCGCACCAGACAGGGCGGGCCGCCCGTGGCGTAGCATGGACATTCCGTCATGGAGGGAGTGCCGCATGGAGCTGGCAACAGGGTTCCAGAACCAGCGCCTGGTGGTGGTGCCGAGGCCTCTGGTCGGGGATGCCCTGGCCCGTCCAGTCACGCGCCGCCTGGTGGTCACCGACGCCGGGGTCTTTCCCGTGGCGAAGGCGCACGGGCGGCGCCGCCCCCACGGCGCCAGGGAGACCATCATCATTCTCTGCGTTGCGGGGACAGGCTGGATTGAAGCGGGAGGTTCCCGGTTCGACGTCGGCAAGTCCACGGCCGTCGTACTCCCGGGGGACACGGGGACGGCGCATGCCTATGGCGCCTCACCCGATGACCCATGGACGATCTGGTGGTGCCACGTTCTGGGCTCCGATGTCCCGGAACTCGTTGGGGAGGCCGGGGTACGCCCGGACCGTCCTGTCATTCCACTCGTTGCGGTGGACCGGCTGACGGCCATGTTGGATGAGATCATCACCGCACTGGAGCAGGACCAGTCGCCGGCCCGCCTGGTGGCCACGGCCGGAATGGCGTGGAAGCTGCTGACCACCCTGGCCGTGGACCGCCGCCTGCCCGAGCACGGAACGCCCCTGCAGCAGGCCATGAAGTTCCTCGAGGACCGGGCGGATGGGGCCATCCGGCTGCCCGAGTTGGCCAAGGTGGTGGGCGTCTCGTCGTCGCAACTAAGCAAGCTGTTCCGGGAGGCCACCGGCGGGGGAGTGCTGGCCCACCACACTGCCCTGAAGATGGCGCGGGCCAGGCTGCTGCTGGATACAACCGAGCTCCCCATCGCAGAGGTGGGACGGGAGATCGGACTCGCCGACCAGTTCTATTTTTCCCGCCAGTTCCGCCGGCTGCATGGCGTCAGCCCCAGCGCCTACCGGGCGGAACGCAAGGGCTGAGGGGTGTCACTGGACCCTGAACACGGAATTATCTGCGCTGGCCAGGAGGCGCGATCGGAGCGTAGGAACGCCTGGGCCGGCAAGCTGGTCAAGGTAAGTTTCGCGGCCAGCCATGCCCATCACCAGAGCGAGGGTCGATCCAGTGACCAGAGGGCCGGTGCCCGCAGCGAGCCGCCCGTCGTTTGCGCGCAGCGTCAGACCGGCCGCGTGGGTACGGCTGGCAACGGTGAAGTCACGCCGGGCGAAGAATTCGGCCACGGGCGTCAGCGCCTCGATGCTCGGTGTGCGGGGAAGTCCCAGGGGCTGGCGGATGTCTTGGGCGTGCACGACGACCTCGCCAAGGTAAGCCGGGGTGTGTCCTGAGGGTGCAGTGGTACTCACGATGACGGAGCGGAAACGGTCGAGTGTTTCTTCGGGGGTCTTGCCGAGGTGCTCGGCCATCCGGCGCTCGTTGTGCACGTCGGGACGGAAACGCGCGCCGAGCATGCTGCGCAGCCACTGCCACTGGTTCAGGCTGGCCGCGGCGGTAAGGTGCGCGATGACCTGCTCGACGTTCCAATGCCCGCACAGAGTACGGTGCTGCCATTGCTCTGCGCGGAGGCTTGACAGGTCCTCCGCCAGGGCGGTGCGTTCGGCGTGTGCCAGCGCCCATAGGTGGTCGTTCTGCGATCTCGCCATAGCGCTCCGGTCACTTCTCATCGTTGACGCGATTGATGTGTAACCGACGTGGCTGCGGCGGCGAGGCGGGATGCTCCGCAGCCTTTGAGGCGCTCCGGGTCCACCCGGCGCCCGGAAACCGCGAGCAGCAGATCAAGCGGTTCCGCCTCGACGTCGTCTCCGTGGCCCCGGGCCGCCCCGGTCTTCCGGTCGATCAGCCGAAGTCCTGCGGCACGCTCGCGTCCTCCGCCAAAGGAGACGCGCGTGCGCAGCTGGTAGTTCAGGGCCTGAATGACCGCAGGTTCCGGGTAACTTCCGGCGATGCCCAAGGGCCGCCGAATGTCTTCGCCGTGCACTATGGCCTCCACCAGGCGTGTTGCGAGGCTCGCCGGCGGCGTCCGTGTCAGGCCGGCAGCTTCCCTCAACGCGTGGATCGTGTCCTGCGGGTCCTGCCGCTTCTCCCGGGCGATGCCGTTCTCGTTCGAGCGATCGAAGTCCATGCGGGCCGTCAGCAGGTCACGGACGAAGGAGAGCCTGCCGGTTCGCGCAGTGTCCACCAGATGCGCCAGAACATCGTGGACATCCCATCCCGGGCAGAGGGAGGGTACGCGCCATTGTTCGTCGCGGAGTTCGGCGATATCCGCGGCGAGCCGCCACCTCTCAGAGTGGACGGTCTGCCAAATTGCTGCTGCCTTGCGGATGCCGGTTCCTTCCCCACGGGGACTCGGTATGTAGCACTACGGATGCTTGAAGTAGAGACTACTTTATTCGCGGTAGCCCGTGTCGATGGCCATCCAGCGAGGCCAGATTGGAAGCGGACCCGCCGTTCTGACTGAGCCCCTTCATGAGCTGGAGGCCGGCGCTCATCGATGTCCTACCTGGAAGGCTAGGGGGGGAGTAGTGACGGGGCTGCCGCATGGGTTGAACGGGTCCTCCTTCGTCCATTTCAGGTCGTGCTCCTGCTCGGCCAGCACTGTGCCGTCTGAGGCGAGGGCCCTGAGGGTGACGCGGTCAGGGGTACCGTTGCGGGCCCTTGCGGGATGGAATGCCCACTTGCCCGCGGAGGGCTTGAAACTGAGGAACGGTGCGTCCGGATAGGTTGGCGCCGGAGGGTCCGGCCCTGGCTTCGGGGAAAAGCCACCACCGGGCAGCGCAACCCAGCCGTCGGGAGTGGCCATCGGTCGGGCTGGCGCCGCCGGGGGTTCCGGCTCGGAGCATCCCTCGTCCGTGCACAACTGGACCTCGTGGACAGCCTCCGTGTCACCCTGAACGGCGACCTGGATGGTGCTGACGTAGCCAATCGCCGGACAGGCGGTGCTGCAGCCGGCAGCCGGCAGCGTCACTGCCACCAGTGCGGCCATTCCCAGGATCCCCCAACCCGTGTTCATGGCACGAGTCTAGGTTGTAAAGGAACCGCGGGAGCAGTCGACGGACAGAATCTGCGCGCCGCTGGACACCAAGGGCTGCTATTCGGGATTGATCAAAGTCCTTGCCGGTCGCCTCTCGGGAGGGATGGGCTAACGGACTCGAGCCATCATTTTTGATGGCTCGGTCAGCCTTGAGAAGCCGTATTGGGCGTAAAGTCCGTGAGCATCGCCCGTTGACAACAAAATTCGTTTCAGCTCTAACGGTTCCAGGTCCGCCATCACACCAGCGGCCAGCATCTTGCCGATGCCTTGACCGCGGACTTCGGTTTCGACGAACACGTCGCAGAGCCAAGCGAACGTAATACCGTCAGTCACGACGCGACCGTAAGCCACCTGCTCTCCAGAGCCGATGCGGTACACCCCGTAGTTCCGTGATGCGTCGATAGCGGCATCCTGCTTCTCACGAGCCCGGCCCTGCGCCCAATAGGACTGCTCGCTGAGCCACTGATGCACGCGGGCACGATCGACTCTTTCCGTTTCGGAGGAGAAGAAATAGCGCTCAGTCATGACAACACCCTAGGGGTATGGGGCAGGTCATCTCGAAACAGCGCATCCCACCTCACGACACGTTCAGGGTTCGGCCACGGGGCACCAGGGTGCAGTGATCGATCGGCTTGCAGCCCATCATTGCGGTCTGTCAGTTCGCCTATTAGCCGACTCCTTGCGCTCTCATGAGTGGCAGGCATCATCATCGAGCGCAGTGCTATCTAAAGCGCCGGTAGGACGACAATCGTATTCCCGTATTCGAGAGTTACCTCGCGCGTGACGTCGACCTCCTGGGGGGTCCTGATCACATACGTACGCGGAACCAAGTCTGCTGTGCAGTTCGGACCACCGCGAGTGTCGATACCAAGCCTCAGGTGATGGGGATCGACGACCTCGACAGAAGAGGGAAAAGCAGGACAACTTGAGCTTCCGCCCAGGACGACAGCGAACTTCGCGCCGGCATCGAGCCAGCCTGCCTCAGGGAAAGGAAATAGTGGACTCTGGGAAGAGCTTGGCTTTGCAGTGATTGCTTCTGCAGGAAGCCCGCCCTGACGTTCGGATTCAACGACCGAAGTGGGCTCGACCGAGCATCCGGTCAACATCGCGAACATCCCTACAACCAACAGCCGAGTAATCTTCCCCATGGCACGAGACTACGCGCTGACCGTCAGGAAAATGATCAGAGCCTGGCAGCCTGACCTGCACGAACAGTATGTTGGGGCGCCAGGCCGCCGGCCGCTATGCTGCGGGTATGGGGCATTGGGGAAAAGATGGGCAGCGCTCGGCTACATGGATGGGAGTGGCCGGATTGCTGCTCGTAGCGGGCTACTCAGTTGCCGGTACGCTGCAGGTTCTTTTGTGGAATCCTCTGGCCGCTGTCCCAGGCGCCACGCTGGCTGAAATCCATAAAGTGATGGACGGGGCGAATGAAACACTTGGCGCGCCGCCGGTTCTTATATGGGCAGCCATTGGAATTCTCTTGGCGGCAGTAGTTCTGATTGCAGCAATGAGGCGTTCCATCTCAGGAGGAACCGCTGCAGCCCTCGACCTGTTGCTTCTGGTGCTGGCGGCACCATCACATTGGATGGCCTCTTTTCCAGCCGGCATGGGACTCGCCGATGCCTTCGCAATATCGGGCGGGGATTACGCGCCCTGGGGCAAGGTTCTCTATACGGTCAGCGCCCTGTCGTTGGTGGGGCTGCTCGCGGGCGTCGTCCGACGGGAACGCACCCAACGCGCGCAATCCACGTGACGGTCCCCATCACGTCCCCTCACAGAGCACCTCGGCTGCGGGCGAGAATTGCCCCGTGAGATCGCTGCCCGGTGGTTGTCCGTGCGTGAGTCTCGACGACGTCGAAGCCCGCGGCTACCAGCTCGTCGCAGAGATCACTCGCCGGCCACTGGTATGCCGGGACGACCGCATGATCGAACTTCTCGACGACGTGGCCATCGAAGAAGCCGATCAGCAGGGCGCCTCCAGGGCTGAGTACGCGGCTGAATTCCAGGAGAGGTGTGCGGATTGTGTCTGGCTCATGGTGGATCAGAGAGTACCAAGCGAGCACTCCACCAACTGTCCCGGTCCGGACATCAAGGGCGTCGAGGCTGCCTGTCCGGAACGGAATGCCGGGATAGGCACCGCGGGCCTGCTCGATGAACTCGGGAACCAGGTCCACTCCGAGTGCAGGAATCCCAACTTCATGGAGAAAATTTGTCCACTGGCCCGGACCGCAACCGGCGTCCAGTACCGCACCTTCGATACCGTCCGCCCAAGTCGCCACGAGTTGACGATCCGAGGGGTGCACAGCACCCATTGAACCAAAGCGTTCCACGTATTCCGCCGCTCTGCTCGAATACGCATCTCTAACACCGTTGACCATGCATTCGAGTCTAGGAACGCAACGGACAGATGCATGCCAGGGGCCGGTCACACACGCTGTTATTCAGCAGGCGGGTGTTCGGCCACGCAGAAGAGGTTCCCCTCCCGATCAGCAAGGGTGGTCCACTGCACGTGTGGGACTTCGTCCAGGACGTCCCACCGGTGGGTGGCGCCGAGCCTGACGAGACGTTCGACCTCCGTCTGTCGGGCCCCCCACGGGACGGTCAGGTCCAGGTGGGCTGCCTGGTGTTCGGGGCGAGGGCCGGTCATAGGCTGGAAAAACATTGCGAACCCTCCGGGGCCAGCGGGTGGCAGGTAGACGCTATCACCACTGGGTGACGGCGTGGCGCCGGTGACCGATGCCCAAAATTCGGCAAGCGCGGTGGGATCCTGGGCTTCCATGTTGATTGCACCCAGGGTGATCTGATGAGTCGTCATGGTTGCAAAGCTAGCAGGACTCCAAGAGGAGGTAAGCGCCCGTAAGGCCGGCGCCGATTCTGAAGATGGCGTTCGCGGTGCCGTGCAACTCATCGGCCGCGGGCCCGCTGACGCACCGAAACAGAGGCAACATTGCCGCAATCTTGACCCAACCTGACACGTATCGGCACCGATGCCCGTTTAGGGTGGGCCTAATGATTCATGCAGCTGGATCAAACCACCAGTGTTCGGAGTGAAACAACGTGGCCGAGAAAAACGAATACCCGCCTTCACCGCAGAGTGACAAAGAGCAGGACGCATCGGACACAACCGCAGAACACGCCGAGCATCCGAAGGCTCCCGAGCCGACGGATGAACAGCGGCCCAGGCCCCGGCTTTACGGGTATGACAAGGACCTGTGGCCCTGAGCAGTCAGCTCAACGCCGCTTCCGTTTAGTCCGTTGTTCCTCCTGCCGTTCTGAGTGATCACGCTCAGCGGACCGTTGCGATTTCCCTGCCACCACCACCTTCTGGTGCCACTCGCGTTGATAAGCCCTGCGGGCGGCGGCATCGGTGCGCCGGGCCAGAGCGGCAAGTTCGCGTTGCATTTTTTCGTAGCTGAGCCACCTTCGTTCCTCCAGCGTCCCGTCCGCCAAGGCTGCCTGCACCGCGCAGCCCGGCTCGCTCTGATGGGCGCAGTCAGTGAACCTGCAAAGGCCTGCCAGCACCTCCACATCGCTGAACATCTCCGTCAGGCCCTCGTCGGCGTCGAACAGTCCGAATCC
This sequence comes from Pseudarthrobacter sp. DSP2-3-2b1, assembly GCF_049895945.1. Classification (NCBI taxonomy): domain Bacteria; kingdom Bacillati; phylum Actinomycetota; class Actinomycetes; order Micrococcales; family Micrococcaceae; genus Pseudarthrobacter; species Pseudarthrobacter sp. DSP2-3-2b1. The sequence continues at coordinate 193,515 of NZ_JAFCTI010000007.1, forward strand.
GCGTACTCCGGGAGTGTCCATCAGGACCGCCCCGTTGGGCAGCGGGACAAGTTCCCGGGACGTGGTGGTGTGCTTGCCCTTGAAATCTCCCGAACGGACTTCGCCGGTGTGCTGCACCTCGCGGCCCACCAGCGCATTGATGAGGGTGGACTTGCCGGCGCCTGACGGTCCGAGGAGAACCAAAGTCCCGTGCGGTGGCAGGTGCGCCAGCAGCGCGTCGATCCCATCACCGTTCTCGGCTGAGGTGGTGACCACTTCCACGCCTGCCGCCTGCAGAATGACCTTCCCGACGACGTCGTCCGCTATGTCCGCCAGGTCCGCTTTGGTGATGATCACCAGCGGGACCGCGCCGGAATCCCAGGCGGCCACGAGCGTGCGTTCCAGGCGGTTGTGCGTGAGGGGGCGGTCCACCGGCACCACCACGCCCACCACATCCATGTTGGCGGCCAGGACCTGTGCCTCGGAAGAATCCTCAAAGGCACGTTTCCGGCTGAGTTCGGACCTGCGCGGGAGGATCCCGGTGATCTGGCGGGGGCCCGCGCGGTTGGGCCCGATCCAGACCCAGTCGCCGGTGACCGGCACTCCGGCGTCCAGCGGATAGGGCAGGTGGAGCAGTTCGCTGCCCACGGCGACGAGGACCAGGCTGCGGTCCACGCGGACCACCCGCCCGCGTTCGCTCTGCATGACCAGTTCCTCGCGGGCATGGTGTTCGGCTGGGTCGGCGTCGAAATGTGCGGCGACGGCGGGGGAATAACCGTACGCTACCGGCCCGTCGTGGCCGGTGGTGGATGCGGCAAAGCTATCCAGGCTGATGCCTGACGAATTGTTCAAGGTGATTCCTTAGGGGTGGTCCCCAGGCGCCGGATAGTGCGCAGACCCGCGGCAGGAACTTCTGCCGGCAGTTGCTGCCGCGGTTAAACCGGGCTGTTGCTGGAGACGGGGGTGTTGTGTTTGATGTGTGCGGAGCACTCTGGGCGCGCGGCTGCAGCAGTCATCAAAACCACCTCCCTGCCTCTTCCGGTGTCCGGATTTCGTCACGGACTCTCGGTTCCTGATTCTAGCCACGCGAACGCCTGTTGTGTAGGGCGCCAGGAATTGCTGAGTTGCTCGTCAAACTGACGCGCAGCTCATCCCGCGGCGGGGACGCTGAGGAGCTGCAAGAAGTCCCGCAGTGCCCCGGCCATGTCCACGGAAGCGTCGTACAGCCAGGCAAGCTGCACGCCCTCGATGAGCGAGGCTGTCTGGCGGGCAAGGACAGCCGGGTCAAGCTGAGCTACCACCCGGCCGGCCCCGATTTCACGCTCAAACTCAGCCCGCAGTGAAGAGATGAGCTCCTGGTCGCGCCGCAGGATGAACGCGTGGGCAGGATGGTCCGGATTGACGCCTTCGGCCCGCAGTGTGGCGTCCAGCTGGATCACACCCCGGATGCCTGCGTTATGGCGCATGACCTCGGGCACGGTCTCCAGCAGGCCCTTCTCCTCGAGCAGGGTGCGGCGCCAAGGACCTTCACGCTCCTCCCGGCGGACAAGGACAGCCTCAAGCAGGGAGTCTTTGCTGCCGAAGTGATGCAGCAGTGCGGTGTGGCTGGTGCCGATCTCTTCCGCGATCTGGCGGATCGACAGGCGCTGGAAGCCCTTTTCGGCGAAGACAGAGAAAGCGGCATCCACCAGTTCAGCGCGTTTGCGCTCACCGTTGGCGTATGGAGCGCGCCTTCCGCTGCGGGCCGGCTGCCTTGTCAGTGCTGTCATCGAGCCCTCCATGCTTTCGTCGTATTACAGCCTATCAAGTTTCCTTTCCACCTTGGTAAAGATTGCAGGAGGAAACTGTTCCAACTTGGAAAATGTTTGCGTATTGTTGTAGCCAGCCGCAGGGCAGGCGCCTTCCACGAACGGCAGGGCTGCCCAACGCACCACTGAAAGGCTTTTCCATGACTGAACTCCAGCACTTTCCCGCCAACTTCCTCTGGGGCGTCGCCACGGCCGCCCACCAGGTGGAGGGCAACAACACCAATAACGACACCTGGTTCCTTGAGCACCTCCCCGGCACCATCTTCGCGGAGCCGTCAGGAGACGCCATCGACCACTACCACCGCTACCGTGAGGACATCGCGCTGATCGCGTCACTGGGATTCAGCACCTACCGCTTCTCGCTGGAATGGGCGCGCATCGAACCGGAAGAGGGCCACTTCTCCGTCGCGGAACTTAACCACTACCGGCGGATGCTCGAAGCGTGCCACGAGCATGGCCTGACGCCGGTGGTTACCTTCCACCACTTCACCTCACCGCTGTGGCTCCTTGCCGCCGGCGGCTGGGAGGACCCGGCCACGCCGGAACGCTTCGCCCGCTACTGTGACCGCGCCACCGAACACCTGGGTGACCTGATCGGCGTCGCCTGCACCCTCAACGAGCCCAACCTGGCCTGGCTCCTCACAGCGCTGGGCATCGGCGGCGAACCGGCGGAGCACCGGGGCCAGGTTCCGCTGTGGTCCGCGGCCGCTGAAGCCCTGGGCATCGAGGCGGCAACGGTTGCGCCTTTCCAGTTCACGGCTTCCGATGCGGCCTTCGACGTGAAGCTCGCTGCGCACCGTGCAGGCCGGGACGCGATCAAGGCCCGGCAGCCCGAACTGATGGTGGGCTGGACCCTCGCCAACTCTGACATCCAGGCAGCCGAGGGTGGCCAGGAGCGGGCGGACCAGGTCCGGCGGGACGTCAACGAACGCTTCCTGGAAGTCTCCCGCGGTGACGATTTTGTCGGGATCCAGACGTACGGGCGGACGGTCTTCGGGCCCGACGGCGTGGCCCCGGCTCCCGCGGGCGCCCTCACCAACCAGCTGGGGGAGGAAATCTACCCGCAGGCCCTGGAGACCACCATCCGGGAAGCTCACCGCATCGCCGGAATCCCTGTCATGGTCACCGAAAACGGCCTGTCCACCAACGACGACACCCAGCGGCTTGCCTACTTCGAAACGGCGCTGGCTGGAGTGAAATCCTGCCTCACCGACGGCATTGACGTGCGCGGCTACATCGCCTGGACCGCGTTCGATAACTACGAATGGATATTTGGTTACGGTCCCACGTTCGGAATCATCGCCGTCGACCGCGCCACCCAGATCCGCACCCCCAAGCCGAGCGCGTACTGGCTCGGCGGTGTGGCACGGCAGGCCCAGGAGCGGCTGAGCACCGTGGGCTGACCAGCCCGCGGGGGCGCCTACGCGCGCATGCTCACGCTGTCACTGGGGCCGGTGTTGTAGCCGAGGTTTCGGGACACGGCCCTTGCCGTCGCCTGGACCGCGGGTGCCAGGACGTTCGGGGGAGTGGCGCCATCCGGCACCACGATGGACAGCGCGGCCACCACCACGCCCTGCGCATCAAAAATCGGCGAAGCCACCGACACGGTCCGGGAGGGCGCGGACCTGCGGATCATGGCAACACCTGTGCGGCGGACGTCGGAAAGCGTCCGCCGCAACTGGCCTTCCGGCATGGCATCCACCCCCGATTCCATGTCCGGAGGCTGCCTGATGACCGCCTCCTGAAACTCTGCGTCCGCCCCCGCGAGCAGGACAAGGCCCACCGCCGTCGATCTCAGCGGCGCCCGCCCGCCGACGCGGTAGGCCACCTCCGTGGCCTGTTTCGATGACAGCCGCTCAATGATGACTGCCTCGTTCTTGTCCCGGACGGCCAGCAGGACGTGGTGGCGGGTCACGGCAAAAAGGTCCTCGAGGTAGGGAAGTGCAATCTCGCGGACGCCGTGGCCGCGAGGGGAGAGGGACGCCACTTCCCACAGCCGCACCCCCACCACATACCGGCCGTCATCCAGCCGCTCCAGTGCCCCCCACGCCACGAGCCTGGCGATCAGGCGCAGTGCTGTGGGTGCGGGCATCTCCGCCAACCGTGCCATTTCAGAAAGTGTCAACGCACGACGGCGGTCGCTGAACACAGCGAGCAGGCTCAACGCCCGGTCAATGACCGGTTCGCCCTGCTTGGGACGCCTGCCGCGCTGCGGCTTTGCCGCGTCCTCTCCAACTTCAACCGTCACGTTTTGTGCTCCTTTGCCATTCATGTCGGGTGACCCCCACCACAATACTGTTTCAACCAATGAAATCTCCATGGGGAGCCGGTACCCGCGCCAGCGATTGTTGAAGAAGCCGGTTACCGGGGCCATCTGACGAGAGGGCACCGACGGATCGGCCCGCAGCGGTCACAGCCGACCACGAACGGGCCGCCGGTCCCGGACCCTACTCACGATTCCCATCACGAATGCGAAGGCGCACATGAAACTCCTGACCTCCCCCGCACGACGGAGCGCGGCCGTTCTGGCCGGGGCCCTCGTCCTTGGTTCCCTGACCGCCTGCGGCGGCGGAACCAGCCAGACTGCAGCCAAGGTTGACACCAGCACCCTGACCCTCGCCATCGACAGCGACTCGGCGTCGTTCGGCTACGACCCGCTGCGCGTGTCGTCAGCGCAGCGCCAGTTCTTCGAAGGCCTCTACGACAGCCTGATGGTGCTGAAAGCTGACGGCTCTGCAGGGCCCGGCCTGGCCAGTGCGTTCGAGTACAACGCCGACAACACCGTCCTGACGCTCACCCTCAAAGAGGGCGTGACCTTCACCGATGGTTCCACACTGGACGCCGCGCTGGTAAAGGCAAACCTCGACCGCCGCACAGATCCGGCCCTGTCCGCCTACTCCGCCGTGGCCAAGGGCGGCGCCCAGGAAATCACCTCCGTGGACGTGGTCAGCCCCACCAAGGTGTCCCTGACATTCGCCAAGGCGCAGCCGGGGTTCGAGAAGAACCTCGCGTCCACCACGGGCATGATCGTCGGCAAGGCCGGCGTTACCGATACCGCAACCCTCGCCGCGACCCCGGCCGGCTCCGGGCCGTACATCATTGACCCCTCCACGGTGAAGGGCAACAAGTACGTCATGGTGAAGAACAGCAAGAACGCGGACACCGCAAAGTACCCGTTCAGCAAGGTCATCTTCAGCATTGTCCTGGACCCCCAGGCCCGCGCCAACGCCCTGGTTTCCGGCCAGGCGGACGTCGCCATGCTGACGTCCAACACGGTGGACTTCGCCAAGTCCAAGGGAGTAGGCGTGTCCCAGATCGGCGGCACCGTCAACACCATGATTTCCTTCGACAAGATCGGCAAGACCGCCCCGGCGTTCGCCCAGGAGAAGGTCCGCCAGGCCATCCAGCACGCCATTAACCGCCAGGCCCTCGTGGACGCCCTGCACAAGGGTGATATCCCGGCCTGGAACGCCCTGCCCAAGGATTCCGCAGGCTTCACCACGGATCTGGAAACCAGGTTCGCGTACAACCCGGAGAAGGCCAAGAGCCTGTTGGCTGAGGCCGGCTACGCCAACGGCTTCGAATTCACCATCATCGCGGGCGCCCAGACCCAGACGGACCTGCAGGCCGTCCAGAAGGATCTTGCCGCCGTCGGAATCACCATGAACGTCAAGATGGCAGCCTCCACAGACGAAGCCTTCGCAGCCGTTGCCACCACCCCGCTCGGCTACTCCCCCCTGAACTGGGACAACCCGGTGGGCATCATGTACGGCGTGGTCCTGAACGGTTTCACGAATGTCCAGAAGGCCACTGATGAACAGCTGAGCGCCGCAACGGGCGAAGCCGCAGCGGCGAAGGACGACGCCGCCAAGAAGGCAGCACTCACTAAACTCAACACCCGCCTGGTGGAATCCGGCTGGATGATCCCGCTCTATGAAGCCCTCACCAACCAGGGCTACAACACCAAGAAGATCAAGCAGGTTGAGTTCGCAGGCACCAACGCGTACCCGCTGCTCTCTTCCTACGCACCGGCCAGCTAATACCCGAACCGTTCCGGGCGGCCGCCCCGCGGGGAGGCCGCCTGGAACGTTCTGACCGATGGAGGTCACCATGGCACTATTCATCACCAAACGCCTGCTGATGGCGTTGGCCACCGTGCTGGTGGTCGCGGTGCTGGCATTCCTGCTGGTGCACGCGATGCCCGGCAGCCCCGGAGCGGTCTCGCTCGGAGCAGGCGCGTCCCAGGAAGCGATCGACGAGGTCAATGCCCGCCTGGGCTGGAACGATCCGCTCCTGACGCAATTTGTCCGCTGGCTCGGCGACGCGGTCCAAGGCAACCTGGGGATCTCCCTTATCGATGGCCGTTCAGTGTCCGATGACCTGGCCAGCCGGCTGCCGGTCACGGCCTCCCTGGCGGCCGGCGCCACCCTGCTCAGCGCCGTCTTCGGAATCGGACTGGGCGTGAGCGCAGCCGTACGCGGCGGCCTGGTGGACCGGATCGTCGGCGGACTCTGCGGCCTGGCCGTGGCATTGCCGGCCTTCTGGATCGGCATCATCTTCGTCTACCTGTTCGCCGTCCAGTCATCCGTTTTCCCCGCCACCGGCTACGTTCCGTTCGAGGTGTCCCCGCAGGACTGGGCCATGTCCTTGGCCCTGCCGGTGATCACCCTGGCGGTTGGCGGCGCGGCATTCATAGCCCGCCAGACCAGGGCTTCCATGCTGGATGCCCTGCAGCAGGAACACATCAGGACCCTGCGGGCCACTGCTACGCCCACCTGGAAGATCCTCTACATCCATGCACTGCGTTATGCCAGCCTGCCGATTGTGGCCGGCATCGCCCTGCAGTTCATGGGCCTGTTCGGCGGCTCAGTGATCGCGGAACAGCTCTTCGCCATGCCAGGCCTGGGCCAGGCAGCCCAGAGTTCGGTCAGCACGCACGATGCCCCCGCTGTTCAGGGCGTGGTGGTGATCGCCACCGTTGTGGTGGTTGCAGTGAACCTGGCTCTCGAACTCGCCACCAAGTTCCTCGACCCGAAGTTGCGTGCCGCATGATCCCCAACGTTGCACCCGCCCCCGCCGACAGCCCGGTTGAAGGCACGGCCACTGCAGTCCGGCCCGCCCCGGGCCTCCCCACTCCGGGCTCGCCCAAGCCCGGCCCGAAGAGTGCAGTCACCAAACTGTCGGGCCACCGGCTCTTTTCCTCCCCCGGCGGGGTGGCCGGCCTGTTGTGGCTCGCCGCCCTGGTGGTCGCCTCGGTGACTGCCCCCTGGTGGCTGCCGTTCAAGACCGAGGACCAGGACTTCACCGCTGTCCTCTCCGGGCCCAGCGCCGCCCACTGGCTGGGAGCGGACGAACTCGGCCGGGACATCCTCAGCCGCATCTTCGCCTCCGCCGCGGGCACCCTGGGCACTTCGTTCATCACGGTATTGGTTGGCATCGGGCTGGGAACCATCCTGGCCATGTCCGCCGCGGCCTCCCACCGCGCTGAGGGAATCATCAGCCGGACCACGGAGATCATGATGTCCCTGCCGTCTACGGTCATCATCCTGGCCGTTATCGGTGCAGTGGGGACCAACATCCCCTTCATCATGGCCGTCCTTGGCTTCTTCATGTCCGCCGGCGTCTACCGGGTGATCCTGGGCCAGGCCAAGTCGCTGCAGTCCCAGCTCTATGTGGACGCCGCCAAAGTGGACGGTGTCAGCGCCCTCGGCATCAGCCTGCGCCATGTCCTGCCCGGCCTGACCAACACCATCGTGGTCCAGTCCGCCCTGATCTTCGCCGTCGGCATGCTCATCCAGGCCGGCCTCGCCTTCATCGGCTTTGGCCCGCCACTTCCGGCCCCCAGCTGGGGCGGGATGATCCAGAGTGCCTCCCAGCACGTCTACGACGCCCCGTGGCTGATGGTCCCCACCGGCGCCGTGCTTGCCCTGACGGTCCTGGCCGCCAATGCCATCGGCAACGCCCTGGGCAAGGCACCGAATGCCACCGCCTCCCACCTGCCCTCAGCGGCTGCCCGCCGCCAGCGCGCCAGAGCTGTTGCCGCCGTCGGAGCTGCCCCGTTGGCCGCTGCCGCTGTCAACGCCCCTGCTGCGGGCCAGCTCAGCGTCCGCGGCCTCTCGGTAGGGGTCGACGGCGGCCCGCGCCTGGTCACGGACGTCTCCTTCGACGTCGAACAGGGCACCGTCCTGGGCCTCGTGGGAGAGTCCGGCTGCGGCAAGACCATGACAGCGCTGTCCCTGCTGGGCCTCCTGCCGTCCGGCGTGGTGGCCACCGGCGGGCAGATCCTCTGGAACGGAAAGAACCTGGCAGCCGCCTCCGACAGCGAGATGGAAGCCATCCGCGGCCGTGACATCGCCCTGATCTCCCAGGAGCCCATGCGGGCGCTGGACCCCATGTTCACCGTGGGCTACCAGCTCGTCTCCGCCATCCGGCGGCTCCGGAAACTGGGGAAGGCGGAGGCCCGGAAGGAAGCACTCAGCCTGCTCGAGAAGGTGGGCATTGTGGACGCGGAGCGCATCCTCAAGACCTACCCGCACCAGATCTCCGGCGGCATGGCCCAGCGTGTAGCCATCGCCCTTGCCCTTTCCGGCCGGCCACGCCTGCTGGTGGCCGATGAGCCCACCACTGCGCTGGACGTGACGGTCCAGGCTGAGATCCTCTCCCTGCTGCGGTCCCTGGTGAAGGACACCGGGATGTCCGTGGTCATGGTCACCCACGATCTCGGCGTGGTGGCTGACATCTGCGATCAGGTGGCCGTGATGTACGCGGGCCAGGTGGTGGAGAACGGCAAAACCACTACCATCCTGGACAACCCGCGGCACCCCTACACGCTGGCTCTGCTCGCCGCCGATCCGCACGCGAATACCGCAGCAGACATGCCGGAACGGTTGGCCACCATCAGCGGCCAGGTTCCGCAGCCCAAGGACTGGCCCTCCGGCTGCCGCTTTATGGCCCGCTGCCAGTTCGCCGGCTCGGCCTGCGCTACACCTGTCCCGCTGCTGCCTTCCGGCTCGGGTGAGGGCCTGGTGCGCTGCGTCAAAGCCGACGAACTGGCCGTGGAAGGCCTCGAATGGGTGGCCACCGAGGTCCCCAGCCACCGGCTGCTGGACATCACCCCCAAACCAATGCACCGGGTTGAACCGCTGAACATTGTTGAAAAGGACATGGCATGAGCATCGCGACCCATCCCCGTCAGGAAGCACACAACGCTGTCCTTGACGGCCCCATGCTCGAGGTCAAGGACCTCGTGGTCCGTTACGGCCGCGGCCGCAAGGCCGCTGCCGCCCCGGCCGCCGTGGACGGCGTCAGCTTCTCCATCCGGCCCGGCGAGACCGTGGGCCTGGTGGGGGAGTCCGGCTCCGGAAAGTCAACCATCGGCAAGGCCATCCTGGGCCTGCAGAAGACCGCCGGCGGAACCATCAGCTACCAGGGCAAGGACATCACCCACGCCGGAGCAGCCGAACGCCGCGCCCTCGGCGGGGAACTGCGGGCGGTCTTCCAGGACCCCAACTCCTCGCTAAACCCGCGCCAGACCATCGGCGCTTCCCTGGCCGAGCCGCTGCGCCTCCGCGGCGTCTCCGCCGGGGATGCGCGGGCCAAGGCCGGGGTCATGCTGGAACGCGTGGGACTGCCCCGCGAGGCGGTTGACCGGTACCCCAGCCAGTTCTCCGGCGGCCAGCGCCAGCGCATCGCCGTGGCCCGGGCCCTGATCTGTGAGCCCAAACTGGTGGTCTGCGACGAAGCTGTCAGCGCCCTGGACCTCTCCACCCAGGCACAGGTGCTCAACCTCCTCGCCGACCTCCGGGACGAACGCGGCCTGAGCTACCTGTTCATCGCCCACGACATTTCCGTGGTGCAGTTCCTGGCCCAGCGCGTGGTGGTCCTTTACCGCGGACAGGTTATGGAAAGCGGACCGGTAGCCGCTGTGACCGAGTCACCCAAACACCCCTTTACGCAGGCCCTCGTTGCTGCCTCTCCAGTGCCCCGCCCTGCCGAGCAGGCCGAGCGTCGGAATCTCCGTGAATCCATGGGCGTCCGGACGGCTTCGTCCGTTTCCGCGACGCCGGGCGGCTGTCCGTTCCGGCAACGCTGTCCGCTGGCCACCGAACTCTGCGCCGCCGAACGCCCGGCACTGCGCACGGTGGGCCAGTCCGACGTCGCCTGCCATTACGCCTGAACGGAACCCCTTGAACAAGCCCACCCGCCTTCGAACTGACCACCTGCGCCACGCCTTCGGCATCACCAACCCCGCCCCGCGGTTAAGCTGGACGCCGCCGCAGGGAACCGTCCGGCAGACTGCGTACCAGCTGACCGCCAGCAACGGCTGGGACACCGGCCGGGTGGAGTCGGCTGCCCACAGCCACGTCCCTTACGCCGGGCCGGACCTTGGGTCACGGAACCGCTTTGAATGGACAGTCAGGACGTGGAACGTTGACGCCTGTGGCACCGAGCAGGCGTCCGGCTGGTCTGAGCAGATGGTTGTGGAGATCGGACTCCTCCACCCAGAAGACTGGTCCGCGAAATGGGTCGGTCCCACAGAAGCAGTGGTCCCCGCGCCGGCGGAGCGCCCTGGCTACGCCCTGCACCGCGACTTCACCCTCGACGCCGCTCCGGAGTCCGCCCGGGCCTATGCCACCGCGCACGGCATCTATGAGTTGTTCATCAACGGCCAGCGCGTGGGGGACCAGGAGCTGACCCCCGGCTCCACGAGCTACCACACCACCTTGCAGGTGCAGGCATTCGATATCACCGCCCTGCTCCGCGCTGGCACCAACACCGTCCGGGCAGTCCTCACCGATGGCTGGTTCCGCGGCACGTTCGGGTTCACGCGCGACGTCGATATGTACGGAATGCAGACTGCGCTCCTGGTGCAGGTGGAACTTGAGTCGGCGGGAGTGCGGAGCGTCATCGGCACCAACGAATCGTGGCTGGTGTCTCCAACGGAGATTGCCGCCGCGGATCTGATGGCCGGCCAGCAGGTGGACTTCCGGCGCCTGAGTGATTCAGGTGCCCACGGCCACGCCGTTCTGCGGGAAGGCAGTTTCGCTACCCTTACCGGTCCCGTTGCTCCGCCCACCCGGATTGTGGAGGAGCTGAACCCCGTCAGTATCACGCGCCTCCCCAACGGCAACCAGGTGGTGGACCTCGGCCAGAACATCAACGGCTGGGTCAGGCTGTCCCGGCTCGGCGCCCCGGGCCAGAAGGTCACACTGATCTATGGCGAGGCCCTGGGCTCCGATGGCGACGTCAGCCAGGACCACCTGCGCCCCATCGACTTCAGAAACCCCGGACAGTTCCTCGCGGCGGGGCAGGTGGATTCGGTCACCGCGTCCGCCGCCGCCGGTGAGGTCTTCGAACCGCGCCACACGGCCCACGGGTTCCAGTATGTCTCCGTCCAGGGCCTGGCAGAAGACCTGCTTTCCGCAAACATCGTGGGCTGCATGGTCCAGACCGATCTCGAACGCCTGGGTACCTTCAGCTGCAGCGACACCCGGCTGAACAAACTGCACGAGATCGTTGAGTGGAGCTTCCGGGACAACGCCTGCGAGGTCCCCACCGACTGCCCGCAGCGCGAAAAAGCCGGCTGGACCGGCGACTGGCAACTGTTTGTGCCCACTGCCGCGTACCTCTTCGACGTGGCAGGCTTTACCCGGAAATGGCTCAACGACGTCCGGGCCGACCAGTGGGAGAACGGGGTGGTCGCCAACATCTCACCTTCACCCGGACCCGATGTCATCAGCGCCGACTTCATGGCCTTCACCAACGGCTCGTCGGGCTGGGGAGACGCCATCATCATGGTGCCCTGGGAGATTTACCTTGCCACCGGCGACGCCACAATCCTTGAAGAAAACTGGGAAGCCATGAACCGGTGGCTCGGGTTCGTCCGCGGCACCGCGGAAGGGAACCGGCACCCGGCCAGGGCTGCAGCGTGCGCCACGCCTGCCCCGCACGAGCAGTACCTCTGGGACACCGGCTTCCACTTTGGGGAATGGATGGAACCGGGTGGACCCGCGCCGGACCTTTTCGCCGCCAAATCCGCGGACAACGGCATTGTGGCCACGGCCTACTACCGGCATTCCGCCGCCATCCTTGCCACGGTGGCCGCCATCCTGGGCAAAGATGCGGCGGCCCTGGAACTTGCTGAACTCTCGGAAAACGTCCGCCGCGCCTGGCAGCGGGAATACCTGCTGCCGGATGGAACGGTCGGCGGCGGGACGCAGGCCAACTGCGTCCGCGCCCTGGCTTTCGGCCTCGTTCCGGACGCCAAGCGTGCCTGCGTCGCAGACCAGCTCGCGGTCCTGGTCAGGGACGCGGGCACCCATCTGGGGACCGGCTTCCTGTCGACGCCATACCTGCTGCCGGTCCTCGCCGATAACGGCTATCCGGACCTGGCCTACGAACTGCTGATGCAGGACTCGGAGCCCTCGTGGCTGGTGATGGTGGACCGCGGTGCCACCACCATGTGGGAAGCCTGGGACGGCATCGCCGCAGACGGATCGGCGCATCAATCGCTCAACCATTACAGCAAGGGTGCCGTGGTCTCCTTCCTGCACCGCTACACGGCCGGTCTGCGTCAGGCCCCCGGCAGCGCAGGCTGGCAGGACATCATCATCGAACCCCGCCCCGGTGCCGGGCTGACGTCCGCCAGCACCTCGCACCAGGGCCCGCAGGGCCTCATCCACGCTGAATGGATATCCGCCGACGGCGGGCTGACGCTCACCGTCACCGTGCCGCCCGGCACCGCTGCGGACGTCAGGTTGCCCGGTGAGCCAGCCACCGCCGTCGGGCCTGGCACCCATACCTTCACCGACGCCGCCCCGGCCGCCGGGGCAACAACATCTTCCGACCTTGCAAGGAGTGCGCTATGACACCGGAGACCACCACCACGGACAGCCCGCGGCGCATGCCGGCGCCGCCGCCGTTTCCGGCCTTCGGACGGCTGCGCGACCCCGAGGAAGTATCCGCGCACTCGCTGGTGCACCGCGAAGTCAGCTACGCGATCGCCGTCGGCTTCCGCCGGCTGGCCATGGACATCTGGCTGCCGCGGCAGGCCACCGCCCCGGCGCCGCTGGTGGTGTGGATCCACGGCGGAGCCTTCCAGCTGGGCGACCGCCGCGAACTGCCGCCCACGTTCGCTCCGGATTCCGTGTTCCGTCTGCTGAACGAGGCAGGCATTGCGTGCGCCACGGTGGATTACCGGCACGCCCTCGAAGCGCCCTTCCCGGCCCAGCTGCACGACATCAAAGCCGCGGTCCGCTACCTTCGCGGCCACGCCGGGGCCTTGGGCATTGACCCGGAACGGATCGGAGCGTGGGGCGAATCCGCCGGCGGGCATCTGGCAGCTTTACTCGGCGTCACGGGCGACCGCGCGGACCTCGAGGGCGGCCTGGGTGTTCAAGGGCAGTCGAGCGCCGTCAGCGCCGTGGTCGACTTCTACGGAGTGTCCTCCCTCCCGGACATGCCGCCCATGGATACGCCACCCGGCCTGATGTCAGGCCCCTTGGTGGCCGCCGTTCCGCCGGGCATGTCCATGGAACCGGGATCCATGCTGGTGGGCGGAACCGCCGATCCCGCCCTGCTGGCAGCCGCCAGCCCCCTGGGCTACGTCACTGCCGGGGCGCCTCCGTTCCTGCTGATCCACGGCGACAGCGACGGCCTGGTCCCGCTGTCGCAGAGTGAACTTCTGTCCGACGCCCTGACGTCCGCCGGTGTGCGCAATGACCTGATCGCCATCGAAAGCGGGGACCACTGCTTCTTCTTCGCCGAGGATCAGCTGGACGGGATACTCCGCACCACCGTCGAGTACTTCACCCGCGAACTCAACCCCACTTCTGGAGCTACCCGATGACCACTACCCCCTCAGCCCTCCGCTTCGAACACCACGAGGAGCCCTTCGGCATCGGCGAGGACCGGCCGCGGCTGTCCTGGCAGGTCACCACTGACACAGACGGCTGGGTCCAGGCTGCCTACGAGCTGGAACTTGGCCCCGACGAAACGCAGTTGGTCAGCTACGGCAGGACCGGCTCGGCCGAACAGCTCCTGCAGGAGTGGCCCGCGCCGCCGCTGGCCAGCCGGCAGCGTGTCGCCGCCCGCGTTCGGGTCTGGGGAACGGACGACGACGGTCCCTCCGCGTGGAGCCCTGTCGCCTACGTGGAGGCCGGACTCCTGAGCCCCGAGGACTGGCAGGCTTCCATGATCCGGCCTGCCTGGGACGAGGCCAGCGAATCTATCGAACCGGCGGCCCGCCTGAGCCGGACATTCGAAGTCACCGGCCCGGTGGCCTCGGCGCGCCTCTACGCCAGCGCCCACGGCGTCTATGTGGCCTCGATCAACGGACGGCGCGTAGGCCGCGACATCCTGGCGCCCGGCTGGACCAGCTACCACCACCGCCTGCGCTACCAGACCTACGACGTCACCGACCACCTGAAGCCGGGAACCAACGTCATCGGCCTGGAGGTCGCCGACGGCTGGTGGCGCGGCTACCTGGGCTTCCAAGGCAAACGCAACACCTACCACCACCGCACCGCGGTGCTCGCGCAGCTCGAATTGACCAGCGACGGCGGCACCGTCACCGTCCTCGGAACGGACAGTGAGTGGTTGGCCGGCCGCAGCCCGATTGTGGCCGCAGACCTTTACGTCGGAGAAACGTACGACGCCCGGCTGGAGGATGACGGCTGGGCCGGCTCGGGCCAGGACGATTCTTCCGGGTTGCATCCTGTTGAAATCGAGTCCTTTGACGCGGCGGTGCTCGTGGCCCCCGACGGTCCGCCGGTCCGCGCCACGGAGGAGCGGGCTGTTGCTGCCGTGCTGGCCTCGCCGTCCGGGAAGACCATTCTGGACTTCGGGCAGAACCTGGTGGGCCGGGTCCGGATCACGGTCAAGGGACCCGCCGGCACGGAGGTGACGCTGCGGCACGCCGAAGTCCTGGAGCACGGGGAACTGGGAGTCCGGCCGCTCCGCGAAGCCAAACAGACGGACGTCTATGTTCTTAACGGTGCTGCGGACGGCGAGACCTGGGAGCCGGAGTTCACTATCCACGGTTTCCGTTACGTGGAGGTGAGTGGCTGGCCCGGCGACGTTGACCCGGAAGCCTTCACCGCCGTCGTGATCCATTCAGACGTGGTGCGCACCGGCACGTTTGAGTGCTCCGATCCGATGCTGAACCAGCTGCATTCCAACGTGGTGTGGGGGATGCGCGGCAACTTCGTGGACGTGCCCACCGATTGTCCGCAGCGCAACGAGCGTCTGGGCTGGACCGGCGATTTCCAGATCTTCGCGGCCACCGCGTCCTTCCTCTACAGGATTCCGGGATTCACGACGTCCTGGCTCAAGGACATGGCTGCGGAGCAGGGAACCGATGGTCCGCCGCCCCTGGTGGTTCCTGAAGTGGTGGCCGAGAAGCCGCCGTTCCCGGACCGCCCGGTCATGGCCGCGTGGGGTGACGCCGCCGTCCTGGTTCCCTGGGTGATGTACCAGCGCAGTGGTGATCTGGAGTTCCTGCGCCGTCAGCTTCCCGGAATGAAGGCGTGGCTGGACGCCGCGGCCCAGGCTGCCGGCCCGGAGCTCAGGTTTGAACACGGGTTCCAGTTCGGTGACTGGCTGGACCCCGCCGCGGCGCCGGACAAGCCGGGTGATGCCCGGACTCCGTGGCAGCTCGTTGCGCAGGCGTACCTCGCCTACTCGTCCCGGATTGCCGCAGAGTCCGCGGAGCTGCTGGGGGAGGATTCCGCTGGCCTGCTCAGGCTCTCACAACTGGCCGCCGCCGTGTTCCGCGAGCGCTACGTTGCCGACGGCGGCAGGCTGAACCCGCCCACCCAGACGGCTTACGCCGTGGCGCTGACCTTCGGGCTGCTGGAGCGCGGGGAGGAGGCCGTGGCCGCGGCGGGGCTGGCTGCAGCGGTTGAGGACGACAGCTACAGGATCGCCACCGGCTTCGTGGGGACCCCGCTGGTCTGCGACGCACTGACCGATCACGGCTACACGAACGCGGCCTACCGCCTGTTGCTCCAGACCGAATGCCCGTCCTGGCTCTACCCGGTGACCATGGGTGCCACCACCATCTGGGAACGCTGGGACTCCATGCTTCCGGACGGCAGCATCAACGAGGGCGAGATGACGTCCTTCAACCACTACGCCCTCGGTGCCGTGGCCGACTGGATGCACCGCAGCATTGCCGGGCTCGCCCCTGCTGAACCGGGCTACCGCAAACTCCTGGTCAGGCCGCGGCCGGGCGGCAACCTGGACTGGGCCGAAGCGCGGCACGAGACCCCCTACGGTGTGGCCTCGGTGCGTTGGGAGCTGGCCGGGCAGGACTTCACCCTGGACGTGACCGTCCCGGCGGGCAGCACCGCCACGGTAACCCTGCCGGACGGTTCCGATGCGGTGGAGGTTGCATCCGGGACCCATTCCTTCTCTTGTGCCTTCCGGCCGGCTGAGGATGGCGCCGCTGCCGGTGCTGACGGCCTTGAGGGCCCGGCAGGTGCCGTCCGCGGTAAGCCTGAGCCGGTGCTTCAGCCATGACCCTGGCTCCGGAGTTGGCGGATGTGATGGGGCATGTGGCGGGAGCGGGCTCCTTCGCTGAGCTGCTCGCTGATCCGTCCGGCTCCGCCCGGCTGGAGGCCTTCAGCGGCGGAGGGTTGCCGTATTTGCCACCCGACGTCCCGGTCCTGGAGATCAGTGCGCCGGGACCCAACGGGCCCGTGCCCATGCGGGTCTATGGTTCCGGCAGTGCGTTGCAGCCGGGGGCGTCCGACGGCGGCGTCCCCGGCCTCGTATGGCTGCACGGCGGCGGTTTCGCCGGCGGCGAGCTGGACATGCGCGAGGCCGACCAGTTGGCGCGCGAACTGGTGGAGCGGACCGGCGGCGTCGTGTTCTCGGTGGACTACCGCCTGGCGCGGGACGGGGTGCACTTCCCTATACCCCATGAAGATGCTCTTGCAGGCTGGCTGTGGGCGGCAGCGAATGCGCGGGACTTTGGTGTGCTTCCGGAGAAGCTGTGCATCGGCGGGGCCAGCGCCGGTGCGAACCTGGCGGTGGGAGCGGTGATGTACCTGAACGACGTCGGGCGACCGCTGCCGGCCAAGATGCTCCTGGCTTACCCGCTCCTGCACGCAGTGCCGCCTCCCGTGGACGACCCTTCCGGAGTTCTGTCCGCCCTTCCCCGCATCCTGCGGTTCAGCGCTGATGACTGCCGCGCCATGCTGGAGAACTATATTGGCGGTCCGGTGGCCATGGCCTCCTCCTACGCCGTGCCGGGCAACGCGGACCCGTCCGGGCTGCCGCCCGCTGCCATCCTGGCCGCGGAATATGATGATCTGCGCCCCTCCGCCGAGCTCTACTCGGACAGCCTCCGCCACGCAGGAATCCCTGTGGAATACCGGGTGGAGAGCGGTGCCACCCACGGCTACCTCAACCACTCGGCGGCCATGGCCGTAGTCCAGCAGGGCTTGTCCTTCCTGGCAACGGAACTGTCGGCGGCGAAGCCGTTTCAATGATTGGAATATGCTGTTCAGGTCCGGCCGCGGATCCGACAGTCTGGACTAACACGCCGGGACATCGAGGATCCGGTACAAGACACAAAGGGAGTCAACGATGACGGAAGGTCGCGTGTTAAAGGGCGTGGAGTTCGCCCGCCCCGGCAGCGACGACTCCCGTCCGCTCCTGCTGGACCTCTACCTGCCGACCGCGTACCTGCCTTCCGCGCAGGAGAAGCTGCGTCCCGCCGTCGTGCACTTCCATGGCGGCGGCTGGCGGATGGGGGAGCGGTCCTCCCTGGGGCCGGTGTGTGACGGCTTTGGCCTGACTCCGTTCGACGTGCTTACGGAGGCCGGCTTTGTGGTTGCCTCCGCTGACTACCGGCTGAGTTCGGAAGCACATTTCCCGGCCCAGCTGCACGACGCGCAGGCGGCCGTGGAATGGCTACGAAGCCACGCTGCCGAGTACGGGGTCGATCCCGCGAAGATTTACGCGTGGGGTGACTCCGCAGGCGGACACCTCGCCAGCCTGGTGGGCCTCACCGGCGTGCGCCACAACAGCGTCGCCGCAGTCGCCGCGTGGTACCCGCCCACCGACCTGGACTCCATGGCGGAGCAGGCGCTGCCCAACGCAGTCTCGCGGCCCAGCGATCCAGGCTCCCGCGAGGAACTGCTGATCGGTGCGCCGCTGGCCGGCAACCCGGAGTTAGCCGCCGCGGCAAGCCCCATCAGCTACGTCGCCAAAGCCGGGGGCCCGGCGGCCCCGCCGTTCCTCCTGATCCACGGCACAGCAGACCGCTTCGTTCCGGCGGCCCAATCCGAATCATTGGCGGCAAAACTGCAGGACTCAGGCGCCGACGTCGAACTCCTCATCATCGAAGGCGCAGACCATATGTGGTCCCTGCCCGACGGGAGTTCAGCCGCGGCTGAAAAGGCGCTGGCCGCCACGGTGTCGTTCTTCCTGCGCCAATCCGGCCTCCCGTAGTTCTTCTGCTCCACCCCGCTTCGGCACAGCCCGCCAAGGGTCTCATTGCCGTGCCCTCCTACCGATAACCGCCCCCGGGCGAACCTGAAAGGCCCCTCATGCAGTACATAGGCATTAACCACGACGGCGACACCTGGGTTGCGGCCCTCAACGGCACCCGGGTTTTCCCCCTGGCGCCGGTGACGGATTTCTGGGCCGACGCGGCCGGCTGGCAGGACAAGGCGGCGGCGCTGGTCTTGGACGCAGCAGCAGGCCGCGAGAAGGCGGACGTCACAGAAGTGCCGCTGGTACCGGTGTCTGCCCGGGTGATCTGCGTAGGCCTCAACTACAAGGCGCACGCAGCGGAAGGCAGCTTCAAGGACCAGGATCTTCCGCCCTATCCCACCCTGTTCGGCCGCTGGACGGCCTCGCTCTCTGTCGGCCAGGTCCCCGTTCCCGTCCCGGGCGGGGAAGCCGGCCTGGACTGGGAAGGCGAAGTTGCCGCCTACATCGGCAGGCGCGTGGAGTCTGCAGACGAGGCTACTGCCGCGGACTCCGTCTTCGGCTACTCAACCTTCAACGACCTCACGGCCAGGCGCGCCCAGAAGCTGACATCCCAATGGACGCTGGGCAAGAACGGCGACTTCACCGGGCCGCTCGGCCCCCTGGTCAGTCGCGACGAAGTGGGTGACCTCCGCGATGGACTCCAGGTCCGGACGCGCGTCAACGGCACCGAGGTCCAGAACGGCAACACCCGGGACATGATCTTCTCCGTGCCGGCCATCATTTCCCTGATCAGCGAAACCTTGACACTCCACCCGGGCGACGTCATCGCCACCGGCACCCCCGACGGTGTCGGCTACGCACGGACCCCGCAATGGCTCCTGCAGGCAGGGGACACAGTGGAGGTCGAGATTGAGCGGCTGGGTACCCTGGTGACCCCCATCGGCGAACCTTCACTCCGGGCGAGGGCCTGATGGCTGCCGTCAATGATGCCGGCCTGGCGGACCTGCCCGCGGACATCCCGGTCCTGATCTCGGGAGGCGGACCCAGCGGACTGTTCCTGGCCCTGGATCTGGCCCAACGGGGGATCCGCAGCACCGTCATTGAGCCCCGCATCGCCATCGATCCGGACCGGCCGCGTGCCAAGACCACCAACGCCCGCACCATGACCCACCTGCGGCGCCTTGGCTTGGCAACGGCACTGCGTGACGCGGCGCCGCTGCCGGTGGGGTTCGCGCAGGACATCATCTTCTGCACGTCCCTGACCGGCCACGAAGTCCGCCGTTTTGAAAACGCCTTCCAGCTCGAAACCGGCCGCTACGAACCGCAGCCCGAATGCGGGCAGCAAGTGCCCCAGCCTGTCCTGGAAACCGTTCTTCGCGACGCCGTGGCAGCCTCTGAGTACGCCACCCTGCTGACCGGCCTGCACGTGGAAGGCTACGCCGCTGCCAGTCCAGGGGCCGCTCAGGGCGCCGTCCATCACGTAACCGTCGCAGATGCCGCGGGTGCCCGCCGGACTGTGGATTGCACGTTCCTGGCCGGGGCTGACGGCATTTCCTCCACCGTCCGGCGCGGCCTGGGGCTGCGGCTTGAGGGCGGTTCCGCGGCACTGTCCAACATCAGCATTCTTTTCCGGTCCGCCGACCTCGCCGCCACCATCAGCCTCGACCCGGCCGTCCAGTACTGGGTCCTCGGTCCCGGTGCGGCGGGAATGGTGGGCAGGATGGACCTGGACCAAACGTGGTGGGCCATCATCCAGGGCGTTGATGCCCACGACGACGGCTCGCCGGACCTTGATCCCGTGGCCCTCGTCCGCTCTCTGGTGGGGGCCGACGTCGAAGTTGACGTCATCGCCACCGATCCGTGGACGGCACGCATGCTCCTCGCCCCCTCGTACGGGCACGACGGCGTGTTCCTGGTGGGCGACGCCGCGCACCAGAACCCGCCCTGGGGTGGCCACGGCTTCAACACCTGCATCGGCGACGCCGCCAACCTCGCCTGGAAAATCGCAGCAGCCCTTGACGGCTGGGCCGGCCCCGGGCTGCTGGACAGCTATGAGCTGGAACGCCGCCCCGTGGCCGAGCGCACCATCAACGATGCCGCCGCCAACGGCAAAGCCCTGGCCTACCACTTCGCCGATCCGGCCCTCGAGTTGGCGGGTGCGGACGGAGTAGCCGCGCGCGAGCGGGCCCACGAGGCGCTTGCGGTGAAACGCAGCGAGTTCGATTCCCTCGGGCTGGTCCTTGGCTACAGCTACGCGGCATCCCCGGCAGTGGTGCCGGACGGTTCCCCGGTTCCCGCCGAGGACCCCATCCGCTACATCCCTTCTGCCAGCCCCGGCGCCCTGCTGCCGCACGCGTGGCTGGAGGGCCCGACGTCGGTCTACGACGTTTTGGGGGACGGCTTCACTCTGCTGGTGGATGCCGGCGCCCTGGCGGGTGCCGCCGTCGAAGACCGTTATGCAGCCGTGGTGGCTGCCGCAGCCGGACAGCGGATTCCGCTGACGGTCGAAGCTGTGGGGCCGGACAGAAACGGCGTGCCGATGGCTGATCTGTGGGCCGCCGAAGCCGTGCTGGTCCGCCCGGACCAGCACGTGGCCTGGCGGGGGAGTTCGGCAGGGGCTGCCGCCCACGCGCTGTTCGTCGCGGCCGGCGGAAGCCGGAACGAACCGTCCGGTACCGAAACCTTGAAGATCCAGGAGAGCAGCCATGTCAGCGCCGTCGTTTCGTGATCACCTGTTTCAGCCGGACCACCCCCGGGTAGCGGCCATCCGCGGTCTGGACGCTCGGTCCTACGCTGAGGCGGCCAAGGACGATCCTTTTGCCGGGCCCATGATTGAGGGCTGGAAGAAGCTCTACCCCCAACCCTTCACCGGGGTGACCAGCGACGGCGTGGTCCGCGAAGGCCTGTTCCCGCTCACCGGGGCCCGCCCCGGAGAGGAGGCGCCGACGCCGGACATGGTTGCCTCCGCCGAAAAGCTGCTGGCCCTTGCCTCGCTGGAACAGGTCAGCCGCCTGAGCTACGTTGTTGGCGCGCCTGAGTGGCAAAGCTGGGCCAACCCGGAATTCATGCAGCACGATACCGGGCTGCGCCTGGACGAGCTGGATCCAGCTCTCCGCGACGCCGCATTTGCCGTGGTGGAAGCGAGCCTGAGCCCGGAGGGTTACGCGCTGGCCCGGAACCTGATGCGGATCAATGGCTTCCTCGGTGACCTCGTTGACCTGCCGCTGCTGATGAACGAGTACAGCTACAACTTTGCCCTATACGGCGTCCCTTCAGAGACGGAACCGTGGGGCTGGCAGCTGTTCGGGCACCATGTTGCCCTCAACTGCCTGGTGGCCGGGACGCAGCTGGTGGTCACACCGGTTTTCCTGGGCGCCGAGCCGGACATCATCGACGCCGGACCACACCAGGGTGTGAAGGTGTTCAAGGAGCGCATCCAGTGGGCCCGTGGGCTGATGGCGGCGCTGCCGGACTCCCTGCGCCGGGACGCTGTGGTGTACGAGCACATGCAGGACCCGGGCATGCCTGCGGGGCGGATGCATCCGGGGGACGAACGGCACCTGGCCGGCTGCTTCCAGGACAACCGTGTCATTCCCTACGAAGGTATTCCCGTCAGTTCGATGCCTGCAGAAGCAGTGGCTTTCCTGGACAAGGTGGTGGAGGACTCCATCGCGTACCTGCCCGCCGGTCCACGCGCCGCACGCCGCCGCGAAATCCAGGAGCATTACGCCGAAACGTGGTTCTCGTGGATCGGTGGCTGGCAGGGTGAGGAGCCTTTCTACTTCCGCATCCAAAGCCCCGTGGTCATCCTGGAACTCGATCACCACACCGGCGTCTTCCTCGACAACGACACCCCGGCACCGTTCCACATGCACACCGTGGTGCGGACGCCCAACGGCAACGATTACGGCCGCGCTTTGGTTAAGCAGTACCCGTCCTCCTAAACCAACGCGTTGGTCTTAAAGCGAATGGCCCGGACTTCCTTTTCGAAGTCCGGGCCATTCTGTGTTCTTGGAAGCGCTAGGAGATTTCCAGGGCGGTGCGCCGCTGCGGCGGGGGTCCCACCACGGTGAGGTCCATCTCGGCCTGCGCCCTGCCGAAGCCTTCCATGTCCATGTACGGTGTGCCGCCTTCGGTGTACATGTAATCCTCGGTGGGCTTGTTGAAGTACTCGAAGAACCCGTTGAAGACCGACGGCGTCAGGAAGCCAACCATCTGGGTGTTGTGGGAGTCAAAAGCGAACGAGTGGATGGTGCCGGCGGGAGCGTGGACAAAGTCGCCCTTGGTCAGCAGCATCTCGCGGCCGTTGGCATACAGCCACATCCGGCCCTCGGTGCACAGGAAGTTCTCCGTGTGCTCGGAGTGGAAGTGCAGCGGGATGTACGGGGACTTGGCGCCTTTGGTGTGAACGGCAAAGTAGTTCGAGCCCGTGTTCGCTGGCCGGGAGAGGTAGGTGAACATGGTCTGGTAGCTTGCCAGGCGTTCGCCTTCTCCGGCGCTGAGGAAGTACGGGCTCTGCTTTGGCGGCAGGCCGGCGTCGTGCTTGAACGTGGGGGTGACCCGCTCAACGTCCGGGAACGTGATCCCGAACTCGGCACCCACCTCCGCCTGCTCCTGGAGGCCGGCAGTGTGGCCGGCACGGACGGGCGGCACATGCGAATCGATCGGGGTGCCCACGCGTTCGTAGTAGGCCTCCGCTCCGCCGGGGGTCATCCAGTTCAGGAAGCGCGTGTAGTGGCTGGCCATCCGGTAGGCGTGGGGCGTACCCGGCGGGATGACCACCGAATCGCCCGGGGTGAGGATGCGGCTTTCACCCGGCAGCCAGACATGGAGGATGCCGTCGAAAACGTAAAGGGTTTTGTGCTCGATCCTGTGGGTGACGAACGGCGATTCTGCCCCCATGCCGCCGGAGATGTAGGCGGCGCTGAAGATCCCACCGGTGTCGGCTGCGCGGGCAATCACGGTCACCAGTTGGCCGTTGACCTCGTAGCGGGCGCCCTCCCCGGAGGCCATGTAGTAGGGAACGGCCTCGCCCGGCAGGGCATTGGCCACGGGCAGCTGTTGGTTCATTTCCTCAACGCTGAGGGACATCGGTTCCTTCTTTCCTGTGCTTCGCCCGAAACGGGTCCTGCGAATCAGCATGGCGGATCCTCCGGCTTATGGTGAGCCGGTATTTCATTGGTTGGAAGCCTCGAGCGATTTGCTTCCGCGCGTCCGGTTACTCCCGGGACCGGCCGCAAAACGTACGGGTCCTCCGGCCCTGAACCGGATGAACCCCGAGCCATAACATCGCGCCATGGGCAGGAGACATCCGCCGGCCCCTGAGCAGACTCCTGGCCAACCAATGCGGTTCATTTATCTGGACGATCTCAAGGTCATCCTGATCGCGGCGATCATCGCCATCCACGGTGTTCTGGGCTACGCGGGATTTGATCAGTACTGGTCCTACGCCGATGTCCAGGAAACGGTGCTTGAGCCGGTCACGGAGTTCGTACTGCTGGCGTTCATTGGGCCGTTCGCGTTGTTCATGATCGCCTTGCTGTTCCTGGTGGCAGGCCTGCTGGCGGCGCCGTCCGTGCAGCGCAAAGGGACCCGGCAATTTGTCCGTGACCGCCTGCTCCGGCTGGGAGTTCCGTTCGCCGCATTCACCCTGGTTCTCTGGCCGCTGCTGATGTATTCGCTGTACCACCCGCTCGGAGAGGCGCCCGGCAGTTACTGGGAAGAGTTCCTCAGTGACGAAGGTTACCTCGACGCCGGTCCGATTTGGTTCGTCGGGGTGCTGCTGATCTTCTCCCTGGTTTACGCGGCGCTAAATCTGGCTGCTGAGTCGTACAGCCAACGACGACGGCGACCGCCGGGGGTGCGGACGCTGCGGATTGAGAGGCAGAACCTGAGCAGCGGGCCTCGATTCGTCCACCTATTGCTGCTCGCCGCCGCCGTAGCTGCAGCCTCTTTTTTGGTCCGCCTGGCCTACCCCTTCGGGACAGAGACGGTGACCGATCTCAACCCGTGGGAATGGCCCGCCTGCGTGGCCCTCTTCGGCTTGGGCATCGCCGCTTCGGGCTGGGAGTGGCAGGTGAAAGTCCCGGACGGACTCCGCCGGGCCTGCCGTAACCTGACGCTCGCTGCAGCCGGGGCGGCACCGGGGCTCCTGTTCCTCGCGTACACAGGAGAGGCGATCCAGGACATGCTGGGCGGCTGGAACTGGCCTGCCCTCATTTTCGCCGGAGTTGAGAGCATCCTTTCCGTCTTCGGACCAGTGTGGATCCTCGGCGCAGCCCAACAGCACCCCGGACCACAGCACCACGGACGGTTCGGCCGCTGGGGTCCTGCCCTGCGGCGCAGTTCCTACGCCGCGTTCCTGGTCCAGGGCCCGGTTCTGATCGGCCTTGCCCTGGCACTCCGGCCTGTCCCTGTGCCGGCCGGGGTCAAGGCCGTGGTGGTCGCCCTCGGGGGAGTTGCAGGTTCGTTCGCCTTGGGCTGGCTCCTGATCAAGCGGGTGCCCGGGCTGGCCAAGGTCCTCTGAATGGAAGGCCCGGGTTAGCGCGGAGAGCCCGGTGCACGATGAACGCAACGAAGCGGGCCATCCCAGGGCTTTAGCGCTTGACGTTCAGCTTGAGCATCTTGGCAATCACGCAGCAGTTCCTGCAGCACCTGGTTCCCCGAGCTTTCGCAATTTCCCGGTGGAAGAGATCGTCCGCCTCCACAATGCTGAAAGGTCGTTGAGGGTCGCGGTCATGGCAAAGCATCCGGTCGCTGTTGCGGATCTGGGTGGACCGGCCCTCAAGGAGCACCGGGAAAATTTTTTATGGCCTCGAGGCGCATGACGCCGAAGCGGTCGCCAAAACCATGGGTTCGCACATGCGGACCGCATCACGGCGGCTGCTCGCCGGATTCGACGCGTCGCAGTAGGCTCCTTAGACGATCGGTGCGCTTCACCAGTCGGTCAATCGCACAAGCCGCGCCGGGTATCCGTGCCAGAGCAGAGAGCAGTCCAGTGTCTTTCCAGCCCTCCACCCAACAGCCGGAACCATCCTCATCCGTCCAGTCTAGGCTCGCTCCTCCCGTGCAGCCACTGTCCGCGGGACCCTGGACTGCCCTGCTTGTCGGCGACGAACTTGCCCGCCTTTGCTATGGGGGCCGTCCGGTCCTGCGTGCGGTGAAGGCCGTGGTCCGTAACCAGGACTGGCGGACACCGCGGCCATCCGTATCCAACGTGGAAGTCACCCAGGCTGCTGACGGACTTCATGTCCAGTGGACCGTCAGATATTCGGGCTTTGGCGTGGAGTATATAGGGCTCCTGGCGGCCCGCTTCACCCCGGCAACGGTTGAGGTCGCTTTCGAAGGCACTGCAGCGAACTCGTTCCAAAGCAACCGTATTGGCCTGGTGGTGCTCCATCCGCCCGCCGACGCCGGGCGGGACGTCACCGTGGAGCACTCAGACGGCAGCATCACAGCATCGCAGTTCCCCCGCGAGATCAGTCCGCACCAGCCCTTTGTGGACATCTCGGCCTTGGAATGGGCCGACGCCGGGACGGCCTTTCGGCTGGAGTTCACCGGCGACGTCTTTGAAACCGAAGACCAGCGCAACTGGACCGATGCGTCGTTCAAGACCTACAGCACACCGCTGGAACGGCCCATTCCTGTTGACGTCGCCGAAGGGGACGCCGTCCGCCAGTCAATATTCCTTGAAGCTGCGTCCTTCGAACCCCAGGAGGCTGTCGAAGCAGCCGCGGGTCTGGCCTTGCCCGGTTTCGGTACATCGCAGCAGGTACGCGCCCGGTTCGGCAATGTTGCGGGACACGTTCCCGCCCTGGCAATGCGTGCCGGAGCAAACCCCGGGGTGCTTCCTGAAATCCCCGGACTGGACGCCCTCGTGGTGGAGTTGGCGGATGTTCCGGGAGAGGCTTCCCGGTCCGGCTGGGCAGCCCAGCTGCAGGCGGTGGCTGCCGCCGCTGCTGTCCATGGGGCCGGCATCGACATCCGTGCAACCACAGCGAACCCCGTCACCGCCGTGGCGGACCTTGCGTCTTTCCTGCCCAGGGCCAAGCGGCTGGCGATATTCGATTCCGGCACGGAACTTACCGAGCCGGGGAGCTGGCAGGAGGTCAAGGATGCGGCACGCGCCGCTGGGTTCCGCGGCAGCCTCCTGGCCGGTTCACGGTCCCACTTCACGGAACTGAACCGGAGCAGCCGCCGCCTCCCGTCGGACTCCGATGGCCTCACATTCAGCATCACGCCGCAGGTGCACAGCACTGAAACAGCCCACATCATCGACAACGTTCCCATGCAGAGGCTCGTCGCCGAGAGTGCTTTGAGGCTCGGTAGTGGGCGGCCGGTCCACGTGGGCCCGGTCACCCTCCTGCCGCGTCGTAACGCCGTAACCACACCAGGCGAAGCGGCGGAGCCGGAAGCAGACGAACTCCAGCACCTGCCCTTCACGGCAGCTTGGCTGCTGGCCAGCATCAGCGCGCTGACGGTGGACGGCGTGGCGTCCGTCAGCTACTTCGACGCGTCCGGCCCGACCGGCATCTGCGACGACGCCGGCCGGGTGGATCCTGCAGGCGAACTCCTCAGGGAGCTCGCCGCAGTCCGGGGGAGTGAAGTGCTGTCAGTTGACGTCGGTGCTGCAGTGCCAGGGCGCAGTTCCCCGGTCACGCTCTACCCCGTGCAGTCGTCGGTTGCCCTGCTGGTCTTCGCCGCCAACCTCTCCGGTACCGCTGTGGACATCGATTTCCAACTGCCCGCCGGGATAAGCGCCGCGCTCGTTGAATGCAAGGCATTTGGGCGGGAAGCGGGATCCAACGTTGACTTTGCTGCCACCGACGGCGTCGGCCCCGCAGAAGGGAAGTTGACCCTCGGACCCTGGTCCGCCCGCGTCGTGCGTTTTCCGGCACCCAGCTGATGGGTCCCTCCCGCTGACCACAGCACGGCCAGCATCTTCACCGCGCCTGCTCACACGAGCGGCCACGGGTAGCGCCGGCCGGTGTGGTCCATCGGCAGCACGCCGTCGTGGAGCACACGCTGCACCCGGCGTTTCAGGGCTGCCACCTCCGCGTCATCCAGCAGCTCGGCCATTTCGGCCGGCACGTCAGCTGTCAGGGGAGTGATGTCCTCGAGCAGGGCGGCAGGGATGGGTTCGCCGGCGAAGTCCCAGATCACCGTCCGCAGTTTGAAGGGCGCCGAGAAACACAGCCCATGGTCAATGCCCCACCCCAGGTGTTCGCTCAGCAGGTAGGCAGCGCGTTCGCGCCGGAACAGTCCGGGTTCGAAATCGGAAAGCGGCCGTTCGCCGGCCTCCGGTTTGTAGACCGCAAGGGACTTCCCGACGGCGGCAGTCACCTCAGCGAGGAATGTCTCGTTGCTGCTGCGCGGAATGCGTCCGAGCAGCTCCACCCGGCCCTCGGCGAGCAGTGTCAGTTGCCGTCCCGGTGCAGGCTGACCCATGTCACGTGGCCCTCAGCCCGCTCAGGGGCTCGGTGGTCGAATTTACTGTCAGCACCGCCGGCGCCTGGCCGTCGATGTACGAGATGGCCGATACCGAGCCCGGGCTGATGAAGATCCGCTGGAAGAGGTCCAATGGGGTGCCCAGGGCATGGGCGACGGCGGCCTTGATCGGATCGGCATGGGAAAAGCAGACGATGACGCCCCCGGTGTGGGCTGCCCGCACCACCTCCAGCGCTCCAACGATCCGTTCCTGCATCTGCGTGAAGCTCTCTCCGTTCGGGAACCGGAAAGCGGACGGGCTCTGCTGAGCGGTACGCCACTCCGGTAATCCTGACAGGTCCGCCAGCCGGGCGCCGGTCCAGTCGCCAAAATCGCACTCAACCAAGCCCGCCTCTACGAAGACCTTCAGTCCCGTGCGGATCGCTGCGGGCTCCGCCGTCTCGCGCGTCCGTTCCAGCGGTGAGGAGTAGATGGCAGTCACCGCAAGGCCTGTGAGCCGTTCCGCCACCCGTTCGGCCTGGTCCCGGCCCCGGTCGGAGAGGTGCAGTCCCGGCGCCCTTCCGGGCAGCACCTGGCCCGTGGTGGGTGTTTCCCCGTGGCGCACCAGAAGGAGGAGCGTGCTCGGGGGTATCGACTCGAGTTCGGCCGGCGTTGCTGCAGTCATCAGAAATCCAGCGTAAGGGAATTTTGGAAAGCCGCTCGATTCCCCGCGGGCTCGGGCTACCGTAGAAGGGTGACTGATCGCCCCGATATCTTCACTGTTGGTGAACTGCGTGCCTCCGGCCACGTCCACAAAGACCTGCGCCATGAAATCCGTGACAACCTGCTCGCCGCGCTGGCAGCCGGCCGCGATCCGTGGCCAGGGATCTTTGGTTTCAGCAGGACAGTCCTTCCCCAGCTTGAGCGCGCCCTGATTGCCGGCCACGACGTCGTCCTGCTCGGCGAGCGGGGCCAGGGCAAGACCAGGCTCCTGCGCACCATGGTGGGGCTGCTCGATGAATGGTCCCCGGTGATCGAGGACTCCGAGCTGAACGAACACCCCTACGAACCCATCACCGAGCACTCCCGTGCCCGTGCCCTCACCGACGGCGACCGGCTGCGGGTGGCGTGGCGGCACCGCTCCGAACGGTACGTCGAGAAGCTCGCCACCCCGGACACATCAGTGGCCGACCTGATCGGCGACGTCGATCCCATGCGCGTGGCTGAGGGCCGCCGTCTCGGTGACCCGGAAACCATCCACTATGGCCTGGTCCCGCGCTCGAACCGGGGCATCATCGCCATCAACGAACTCCCGGACCTCGCCGAACGGATCCAGGTTTCGATGCTGAACGTGATGGAGGAACGCGATATCCAGATCCGCGGGTATGTTCTGCGGCTGCCGCTGGACGTGCTTGTTGTCGCGTCCGCCAACCCTGAGGACTACACCAACCGCGGCCGGATCATCACGCCCCTGAAGGACCGCTTCGGCGCCGAGATCCGCACCCACTACCCGATCGAACTCGATGACGAGGTCTCCGTGATCCAGCAGGAGGGCCGGCTGGTGGCTGATGTCCCGCCGGTCATCCTCGAGATCCTGGCCCGCTACACCCGCGCGCTGCGGGAGTCCCCGGCCATCAACCAGACCTCCGGCGTCTCGGCGCGGTTCGCGATTGCGGGCGCCGAAACGGTGGCCGCTGCAGCCCTCCGCCGGGCAAGCGTCCGCGGGGAGGATGAGGCTGTTGCGCGGATCATCGACCTGGAGACTGCGGTGGACGTCCTGAGCGGAAAGATCGAGTTCGAATCAGGGGAGGAGGGGCGTGAGCAGGCCGTCCTTGACCACCTCCTGCGCACAGCAACGGCCGAGGCGGTGCGGGCGCACTACCAGGGCCTGGACCTGGGTCCGCTCGTGGCTGCCCTAGACGGGCACCGGACAGTGACCACCGGGGAGCACGTCACCGCGCGCGAATTCCTGGAAGGACTCCCGTCGCTCAACGGATCGGGCCTCTACGACGAAATCAGCGGACGCCTGGACGCTAAGAACGACGGGCAGCGGGCCGCGGCCATCGAACTTGCCCTGGAAGGGCTCTACCTTGCCCGGCGGATCTCCAAGGAGTCCGACGACGAGGAAACCATCTACGGTTAGCCGGACGAGGACAGGGGTAGCGCTGATGAGCGGGCACAACCGGGCCAGGTACGGCCGGTACACGGGTGGGCCGGATCCGCTTGCCCCGCCGGTTGACCTCGCTGAAGCACTAGACGCAGTCGCCGAGGACGTGATGGCCGGCTATTCCCCCCGGCACGCCCTGCAGGAGTTCCTGCGCCGCGGCGGCCGCAACCGGGAGGGGCTGGACGATCTCGCCCGTCGGGTCCAGCAGCGCCGGAAGGATCTGCTGGGCCGGCACAACCTGGACGGCACCCTCAACGAGGTGAAAAAGCTCCTGGACACGGCCGTACTGGAGGAACGCAAGCAGCTGGCCCGCGACGCCCTGATGGACAACACCGACCGTGCCTTCCGGGAGATGCAGCTGCAGAACCTGCCGCAGTCCACGGCGGCCGCTGTGAACGAACTCGCCTCCTACGATTGGCAGTCCACCTCGGCGCGGGAAGCCTATGAGCGCATCAAGGATTTGCTGGGCCGTGAGGTACTCGACCAGCGCTTCGCCGGCATGAAACAGGCCCTCGAGAACGCCACCGAGGAGGACAGGGCCGCCGTCAACGAGATGCTGCGCGACCTCAACGGGCTCCTCGGGAAACACCGGCGCGGCGAAGACACTGACGCGGACTTCCAGGAGTTCATGGCCAGGCACGGCCAGTTCTTCCCGGAGAATCCCCAGTCCGTTGAGGAGCTGATCGATGCCCTCGCCCAGCGAGCCGCCGCGGCCCAGCGGCTCCTCCAATCGATGTCGCCCGAACAGCGCGGGGAACTGATGCAGCTGTCCGCCCAGGCCTTCGGCTCGCCCGAACTCATGGCCCAGCTCGCCCAACTGGACGACACCCTGCGCGCGCTGCGGCCCGGCGAGGACTGGACCGGCTCCGAACGCTTCGAAGGCCAGGACGGCCTCGGGCTCGGCGACGGGACGGGGGTGCTTCAGGACGTCGCCGAACTCGATGAGCTCTCCGAACAGCTGTCCCAGTCCTACAACGGCTCGCGTCTGGACGATCTTGACCTGGACGCCCTGGCCCGCCAGCTTGGGCAGAATGCCGCCGTGACGGCACGGACCCTCGCGGACATCGAGCGGGCCATGCAGGAGGGCGGCTACCTCCGCCGGGGGGCCGACGGCGATCTGCGGCTCTCCCCTCAGGCCATGCGGCGGATCGGAAAGTCACTGTTGCGTGACACCGCCAAGCAGCTGTCAGGCCGTCAGGGGCGGCGGGAGACGCGGGTGGCCGGAGCCGCCGGCGAGCTGACCGGCTCCAGCCGGCAGTGGCAGTTCGGGGATGCCGAACCGTGGGACGTCACCCGCACCATGACCAACGCCATCAGCCGCACCGCCGCCGACGGCGGTGACCCTGCCCGGGGGCTTCGCTTGCAGGTGGACGATATCGAGGTAAGCGAAACAGAGGCCCATACCCAAGCCGCCGTCGTCCTGCTCGTCGACATCTCTTACTCGATGGCCGCGGAAGGGCGGTGGGTGCCCATGAAGCGCATGGCTCTCGCCCTGCACCACCTCATCTCCACCCGCTTCCGCGGGGACCGCCTGCAGATGATCGCGTTCGGCCGGTACGCCCGGTCCATGGACATCGGCGAACTCACGGCGCTGCCCTCGCGCCGCGAGCAGGGGACAAACCTGCATCACGGCCTGCTGCTGGCCAAACGCTTCTTCCGCCAGCACCCGGCCATGCAGCCTGTCCTTCTGGTGGTCACCGACGGCGAACCCACGGCGCACCTGCTGCCAGAGGGGGAAACCTGGTTCGATTACCCGCCGGACCCCGAGACCATCCGCCTCACCATCACCGAGCTCGACCGCCTGGGACGGGCGGGTGCCCAGGTGACTTTCTTCCGGCTGGGCGGCGACCCCGGCCTCGAGCGGTTCGTCCAGCGGATGGCCCGAAGGGTGGACGGCCGCGTGGTCGCGCCCGACGCCGGAGACCTGGGGGCCGCCGTTGTGGGGGAGTACCTCAGGGCGCACTTCCGCGGACGTGCTTTCGACGAGGACGATTGGGCCTCCTAGCCTCCTAGCCTCTGAGGCTTGAAGCTCAGCGCGCTGACTACGACAACTGCCAGACATCCCATTCCAACCAAGGCTCCTCGAGCGGAGCCGTGGGCGTAAGCGCAGAAGGCCATGGCGGGTCCTCCGACAACTCACTTGTCCACTGTGCTGGCAGTTGTGGTGGTTCCCAGTCGGGTTCTTCGGTGGCGTAGTGTCTGCCGGTGGGTGAGATCCAGCCTGGTGGGTGGTC